>NZ_DASRVN010000765.1:0-37820 GCF_035655035.1 Kribbella sp.
GATTCGCGGAGGTCGGAGGCCATGGGGCGTTTGTCGGAGCGTTGTTCGGAGCCTCGGTTCAGCTGGCAGATGGCTACTACCGGGAGCTCGAGTTCCTTGGCGAGGAGTTTGATGGAGCGGGAGAACTCGGAGACTTCGAGCTGGCGGGACTCGACCTTCTTGCCGGACGTCATCAGCTGGAGGTAGTCGATGATGATCAGCTTCAGGTCGTGGCGCTGTTTGAGGCGGCGGGCCTTGGCTCGGATCTCCATCATCGTCAGGTTCGGCGAGTCGTCGATGAAGAGTGGGGCCTCGGAGACCTCGCCCATCTTGCGGGCCAGGCGGGCCCAGTCCTCGTCGGTCATCTTGCCGTTGCGCATGTGGTGCAGCGGCACCTTGGCCTCGGCGGAGAGCAGTCGCATGGTGATCTCGTTGCGGCTCATCTCCAGCGAGAAGATGCACGAGGTCAGGCCGTGCTTGATCGAGCAGGAGCGGGCGAAGTCCAGGCCCAGCGTGGAGTTGTGGGTCGGGATCATCGTCTTGCCGGCCAGGTACAGGTGGTCGGCGTTGTCGACCTCGACGCAGCGCACCGGGACGCTGGCCACCGGGTCCACCCACTCCAGCCGTCGCTCCCCCTCGCCGGTCAGCGCGGCCGGGTAGCCGTGCCCGGTGATCTGCCGCGGCGCCGACCCCGGGATCGACGGTGTCAGCCCGGGACTCGCCGACATCGCCGTGTAGAGGTCTTCGGTCGTGCAGATCACCGGGCGGCCGCCGTCCTCGACGCGCCACTGGTGCTCGGCGTCGGCGACGATCGTGCTGCCGTCGGAGAACGACAGCCGGAAGCACGGCCGGTCCACCATCACCTCGGTCGCCGCCACCACGGTGGTCGGCAGCCCCTCGGCGTCGAGCAGCTGGTCGCCGACCGCCACCTCGGCCATCGTGGTCCAGCCGGCCGGTGTCGGCAGCGGGGTGTCGAGCGCCAGTGCCTTACCCATCGCGGGCCGGGCGGCGACGATGATCATCTGACCGGGGTGCAGGCCGTTGGTCAGCTCGTCCAGGTCGGTGAACCCGGTCGGCACGCCGACCATCGCGTCGCCGCGGGAGTCGATCGCCTCGATCTCGTCGAGGGTGCCCTCCATGATGTCCTTCAGCGGGGCGTAGTCCTCGGCCGTGCGCTTCTCGGTGACCGAGTAGATCTCCGCCTGCGCCTCGTCGACGACGTCGTCGACCTCGCCCTCACCGGCATACCCGAGCTGGACGATCTTGGTACCGGCCTCGACCAGGCGGCGGAGGATCGCCTTCTCCCGGACGATGTGCGCGTAGTAGCTGGCGTTCGCCGCGAGCGGGACGGAGGCGACCAGCGTGTGCACGTACGGCGCGCCGCCGATCCGGGTCATCTCGCCGCGTTTGTTGAGCTCGGCGGCGACGGTGATCGCGTCGGCCGGCTCACCCCGTGCATACAGGTCGGTGATCGCGTCGAAGACGAGCTCGTGCGCCGGGCGGTAGAAGTCGGTACTGCGCAGGTTCTCGATGACGTCCGCGATCGCGTCCTTGCTCAGCATCATCGCGCCGAGCACGCACTGCTCGGCGGCCAGGTCCTGCGGTGGGGTGCGGTCGAAGCCCATCGCCGGACTGCGCTCTTCGTGGCCGTCGTCCTGGCCCCCGCGGAACTCCGCCACGCTCACTTCGCCCGACCTCCTCGCCAGCCCTGCCGATCACCGGTGCCGGATTCGAACACCTGATCGAACCATAGCCAGCCCCACAGACAATTTCTGTACGCCGGACGGCATCGGCCTCGCGACCGTACGCCGGTCCTGTCACCCAAAGCCACCTGGCCGTCCACAGGGGGTGGGGATGAGCTGTGGGTAAGTCGCC
Organism: Kribbella sp.; assembly: GCF_035655035.1. GTDB lineage: Bacteria > Actinomycetota > Actinomycetes > Propionibacteriales > Kribbellaceae > Kribbella. The sequence continues at coordinate 1,855 of NZ_DASRVN010000765.1, forward strand.
GAAGTGGTGTGCACAGGTTGGGCACAAGCCTGTGGATATCTGTGGGTAAAAGATCCACGAATGCGCTCTGACCTGCGGTTTCTCCGGTGCACAACTGTGGAGAAGAAAAACTTCCGAAGGTTCTTCCGGAGTCCGGGACGGACGAGGTTTTCCACAGGCCGCGTAAGGCACAATAACGGTCATGCCCCTGACACATGTGCTCACCCGGTGAGGCGTCTGTTCGGAGACCAGGACCGGGAGATCCTGCGGCTCGCGGTCCCGGCGTTCTTCGCGCTGGTGTCCGAGCCGCTGATGCTGCTCGCGGACTCGGCGATCGTCGGCCACCTCGGTACGCCGCAACTCGCCGCGCTCGGGGTCGCCGGGACGATCCTGCAGACCCTGGTCGGGATCTGCGTGTTCCTCGCGTACGGGACCACGTCCGCGGTCGCCCGGCGGATCGGCGCCGGCGATCACCAGGGAGCCCTTGCCCAAGGCATCGACGGGCTGTGGCTCGCGCTGCTGCTCGGCGTCGTACTCGCGCTGCTCGGCCTCGCGCTCGCGCCGCAGGCCATCGGCGCTTTCCACCCGTCGCCCGAGGTCGCCGGGTACGCGGTGACGTACCTGCGGATCTCCTGCTTCGGCATCCCCTCGATGCTCCTGCTGCTCGCCGCCACCGGCGTACTGCGCGGCCTGCAGGACACGAAGACCCCGATGGTCGTCGCGATCACGGCCAACCTCGCGAACATCGGCCTGAACGTGCTGCTCGTGTACGGCGTACACCTGAACATCGCCGGCTCCGCCCTCGGTACGGCGCTCGCGCAGACCGGGGCCGGGGTCGCGCTCGCCGTCGTCGTGGTCCGCGGCGCCCGGCGGGACGGCGCCAAGCTCCGGCCGGACCGCCCCGGCATCCTCGCCTCGGCGCAGATGGGCGTACCGCTGATCGTCCGGACGCTGACGCTCCGCGCGGCGATCATCCTGCTCACGTTCGTCGCGACCGCTCTCGGTACGACGTCCGTCGCCGCCCACCAGGTGGCGTTCACGCTGTGGTCGTTCCTCGCGCTCGCCCTGGACGCGATCGCGATCGCCGCGCAGGCGCTCACCGGTCGCGCGCTCGGCGCGGGCGATGTCGCCGGCACCCGGGCGATCACCCGCCGGATGATGTGGTGGGGCCTGTTCTCCGGGCTGGTCGGCGGCCTCGCGCTCTGGGGTCTGCGGGCCGTCTACGTCCCGTGGTTCACTTCGGATCCCGACGTACGCCGGACGCTGGCGGCCGTCCTGATCGTGGCGGCGCTGTGGCAGCCGGTCAACGGGGTCGTGTTCGTACTGGACGGCGTACTGATCGGCGCCGGCGACGGACGGTACCTGGCGATGGCAGGCGTCGTGGCGCTCGTGCTGTACGTCCCGCTGGCGCTGGCGGTGCTCTGGGCGGGCGGGGGGATTGTCGCGCTGTGGTGGGCGTTCGGCGGGTACATGCTGCTCCGATTCCTCACTCTGACCACGCGGGAACGCCGGGAGAGCTGGCTGGTCACCGGGGCTACCCGCTGACCCTGCAGTACGGCATCGTTTGAGCAGAAGGAAAGGAGCGGCATGCCCGACACCGACGACGACCTGTCCGTCGAGCTCGACCCCGTTCAGCGGGAGCAGGGCGACGACGACACCGAGGCCGCGCGCGAGCGGCGTGCCGCCAAGGCCCGGGCCCAAGCCGACAAGTTCCCGACCCACGACCTCGACGACGAGGCCCGCACGAAGCTCGACGAACTGGACGAGCAGACCCGTCTGGACGCGGAGGACCTGGCCGCCCGCGCCGAGGAGATCGAGCTCGCCACCAAGGACGAGCAAACCCTCGAGGAGCACCGCCTCCGCAACGAGGACCTCGCCACCGCGGAGGCGAGCCGCGCCATGCGGCTCGCGTACGCCGACGAGCAGGCCGCCGACGTGCACCGGCAGTACGCCGCGAACGACAAGCAGCGCGGGATCGGCGACTGCGCCCACGGCCGGCACGAACTCGACGAGGCGGCCGTCCGACCCGACGACCCCGGTTCGGCAGGACTCGCCGCGGAAGGCCGGCGGTTCCAGAACCTGGCCACCTACGAGGAGCGCCGGTCGGCCGCCGAGGACCAGATCGCCGACGACTTCGAGGCCTCCGCGCACGGACACCGCGACGACGCCCGCGAGGCCCAGCCGCACGCGTCCGGAGCGGTCCGCAACCCACCGGAGGAAGCGCCCGAGGCGCAGCTCCCCCAGGATCGTCTGCACGTCCGCGGCCACGGCCAGGTCCGGGACAAACAGGGCAAGGCCCTCAAGCCGAACCCGAGTCGCGCCGGCACCCCCGACCTGAACCTGGACCGGCGCCGAGACCGCTGACTAGGGCTGCAGCTTCTGGGTGTGGATGATCGCGAGGTTCGCCGCGACCACCACGACGAACACGACGCCGAGCAGCGGGTGGCCCAGGCTCCACAGGGCGGCGCCCGCGAGGCCGAAGACCAGGACCTTCACGGTCCAGCGCAGTACCTGTCCACGCGTCGCCTTCGGTGATGCGAAGAGTCCCCACAGGACCGCCGCGATCACCGGCAGCCCCACCGCGAGGAGTATCCGCGTCGCCGTCGTACCGCCGGTGGCCCAACCCCACAGCGCGAAGAGGCCGAGGGCAAGGAGTTCGACGAGGAAGGCGAGCAGCAGGTTCGCCGCCTTCCACATCTCAGACGCCGCGGATGTTCGGCTGGCGCTGGTCGAAGAACAGGCCGGCCGGCGGCTCCTGCACCGGCAGCGGCGGGATCGGGTAGTCGGTGTGCTGGTTGTTCCGGCAGGCGGCGAACGGGCCGTCCGGGTCCAGCAGCGCCATCATGTGCGGGTCCGCGTGGTCCCGCCACCAGACCGACATCCCGGTCGCCGGGTCCAGCCGCAGGTGCTCCCAGGCACGCCAGATCGAGTCCAGCCGGCTGAGCGCCTCCGCGTGCCGGTACCACTCGGGGCACCAGACGAACTGCTGGCCGAGCCGCCGCGTGTACAGATAGATCAGCCGGTCCTCGACGAACTCCGCGACGTGCGGATAGAAGAGCTCCTGTTCACCATCCACCGGTGTTCCCCTCGTTCTGCTCCCAGACGGGGCGCTCCGGACCACGCTGCTGGAGCGCCGGCTGCTGCGACGCCACCCATGGGTTGTTGCTCACCGGGATGTTCGTCGCCGCTCCGGGATCGTACTTCGCCAGCGACGCCTTGACCGTGCCGGCGTCCGGCCGGGTGAACCACGGGACCGTCTTCACCAGCGTGGCCGGCTGGCCCGACGACAGCACGACGGCACGCCCGGCCGGCAGTGCGGCGAGCGCGGACACGTCGAAGATGTTGTGCCGCTGGGTCTGCTGGCTGGTACCGCGCTTGCCCTCGTTGTACGACACGGAGTTGGACTGGATGTCGTACTCGCCGACCATCTTGCTCAGCCGCTCGAGGAAGTTTGGGTCCGCGCCGCCGCCACCGTACACGCGGATGTTGGCCGAGCCCCAGAGCTTCTCCATGCCGTGGTCGCCCCAGCACTCCTGGCCCTGCGCCCAGGACTGCAGGATCGTCATCAGCACGATGCCGCGGGAACCGAAGTGCGAGTACAGGTCGGGGAGGTTCTTCCAGCGGCAGACGTTCGCCGCCTCGTCCAGGACGCCGACCAGCGGCTTCGGCATCCGGCCCAGCGGGCAGCCGCGGGCGAACTGCTCGGCGGCCTCGGCGACGGCCACGGTCAGCGCGGTGACCAGCGGACCCGCCGTACCGGCGCCTTCCTTGGAGAGGCTGTACAGCGTGCCGCCCTGGCGGACGAACTCGTGCGGGTTGAACTGCGGGCGGTTGTCGTTCGGGCCGTTCGGGACCACCCAGCGGGTGACCTTGCGGTTGACCAGGAACTGGGCGCTCTGCTGCGCCGTACCGTAGACGCCCGCGCGCTGCTTGTCGGGCGCGTTGATGACACCGGCCAGCGCGTCCGCGGACAGCTGCAGGCCCGGGGTGTTGCGGAGGATCCGCTCGGGCTCGTCGTTGCGCTGGTCGGCCAGCCAGCTGTAGACCTGCGTGATCGGCCGCTTCGCCACCGCGGCGGCGAGCAGCAGGCCGGCCAGCAGGTCGGTACCGGCGGCGTCGAAGAACGCGTCGGTCTGGGCGCCGACCGTGCGCTGCGAGGCGACGAAGTGCTCGGCGAGCTCGCGCGCCTTGGTCTCGTCGGTGATGTAGGTCAGCGGGTTCCACCACCAGTTCGGCGGCTCCTCGCAGACCTCCTGCGGGTCGAACACCCACAGCGGGCCCTTCTCCGACCGGGGGCCGCGGGTGGCGTCGACGATGTCCCGCTTGTTCGACGTCGCGATCACGCAGCCGGGCGCGTCCAGGATCGCCGGCACCGCGCGCGACGTGGTCTTACCGGTACGAGGACCCCAGATGTCGACGTGCATGTCTTCCCAGTTGCCGAAGACCTCGAGGTTGTCCTGGACCGTCCGGCCGATCAGGATGCCCGGGCCCGAGTCGGCGATGCCGAGCTGGTTCGCCTTCTCCTGCGCGCCTTCGCGGGTGAGCTTGTAGATCTCGGACCGCTTCGCCATCAGCGACGCCTGCCGGTCGACCCGGCCGACCGACTGCTTCCGGTTCCGCACGTACCACCAGATGCCGCTGCCGATGCCGAGCAGCACCACGACCTCGACGATCAGGACGCCGGTCGCCGCGCCGGACCAGGACAGGTTGCCCTTGGCCAGGTCGACGATCGCGTTGAACGGGTTGTTCGCCGGCAGCGTGCCGTTGACCAGCGACGCGATCTTCAGCGCGCCCCAGACCACGAACACCACGACCGCGAGCGCGCCCAGGCCCACGAAGATGAAGATCGCCTCGGGCGAGATACTGCCCGGCCCGGTGCTCCGCTTGCCGTCGGCCATTACTCGTCAACTCCCGTCCGGGCGGTGACCCGGGTGCTCGGGTCGGGCGGCGGCAGCATCGCCGGGTCGTCCAGGCTGTACTCGCCGAGGACGGCCTCGGTGCCGTCCGGCGCCACCTCGACCACCTGCGGCTTGCCGGTCTCGCTGGTCGTCCACAGCTTGTTGGTGTCGTTGATCTCGCGCTCGACCGTGGTCAGGCCGACGTGCACCGGGATCCCCGGGCGGCCGCCGACCTTGATCAGGAAGTTTCCGCGGCCGGGAGGTGCGGCCTCCTTGCCGGTGGCCGGGTCCCAGGCCGGCGGGTCCTGCCAGCCGATGAGCATGTTCTGCTCCTCCATCGACATCGGCACGACCTCGGACAGGTTCTCCATCTCGGCCCGCGGCAGACCGCCGCAGATCACCATGCCGGAACGCTCGACGAAGCCCTTGGCCTTCATCCGGTCCTCGGGGTTCTGCAGGGCCAGCAGGTCGGACATGGTGTGCGAGATCATCGCCATGCCGACACCACGCTGCCGGTTCAGACGGGTCAGGGCGTCGACCCGGTCGACCAGGCCGCTCCCGGCCCGCAGTACCCGCCAGAGCTCGTCGAGGATGACGAAGTAGTGCCGCCGCGGCTCCAGCCCGGCGTCCGCGAGCGCCTGCGAGACCGCGACCGCGCCGAACCCGTACGACCAGCAGGCCAGCAGTACGGCGGCCTGCAGGCTGGTCTCGGAGTCGTCGACGTTCGACACGTCGAACACCACCGGGCGGTCCATCTGCATCGGGTTGTCGGTCTGCTCGGAGAAGATCTCGCCCAGCCGGCCGCCCCCGACCAGACCGATCAGCGAGGCCTCGAGGCCTTCGGTGATCTGCCGGTAGCGGTCCAGGCTGCCGCGGTCCAGGGCCACGTTGCGGACCCGGTCCGGGGCGTCCTGGATGACCTGCAGCAGGTCGCGGAGCACCGGCGTACCTTGGAAGCGCTCGTCGAGGACCTTGAGCGCCTCGTCGAGGATGGTCTCCTCGCGGTCGTTCGGGTTCTGGTTCCGCATGATCGCGATCAGCGCCGACACCATCGTCTGCCGGCGGCCGTGCGCGTCGGCCTGGATCGCCTCGCGGGCCTTGCCGGTCAGCCGGAGCGCGGCCTGCCGGGACTCGCCCGGGTCCAGCACGTTCAGGTGACCGCGGCCGCGGCCGAGCTGGATGACCTGGCCGCCGAGGGCCTCGATCAGGTCCTTGTAGTCCGGCTTCAGGTCACCGAGCACCAGCGGCTGTACGCCGTACCCGGCGAGGCCGAGGGCCATCCGCCGGGTGATCGTCGACTTGCCCAGACCGGGCTTGCCGAGCACGAACATCGACGGGTTCGAGATCAGCTTGGCCCGCATGAACCAGCTGATCGGGTCGCAGCACATGGTCGCGCCGGAGAGGATGTTCCGGCCGATCGGCACCCCGACCATCGGACTGCCGGTACCGGCACCGAACGGCCACATCCCGCAGACCTGCACCGTCGTACCGCGCCACTCCTGAGGAGCCTGCAGGTACGTCGAGTAGCCGCCGCCCGGGCCGGGCCAGCCACGCGGCATCGGCCGCCGGCCGCGCCGGGTCGGATCGACCGGCTTCTTCTGCTTCTGCTTCTGCTTCTTGTCGCTCACTGTGACTCCCCAGGTGCCACTGTGCGGAGCTCAATCATAGGGATTCCCGAAGCCCGGCCGGAACCGCGAGGTGGCTCTGGATCACGACCCCCAGCGGCAGTCCGGCGACGAAAGCGGAGTCCTGCGAGCCGTACGCCGTCCGCAGCAGCACGCGGGCGGTCGCGCCGAGGTTGTCGACCGCGGCGATCATGTCCGGGATCTGCTCCGCGGTCATCACGGTCCCGGTCACCACCATCCCGAAGTTGACCAGCCCCGCGCCGCGGGCCTCCTCCTGCGCCGACCGGTCCGCTGCCCGGGCCTCGGCCAGGTTGCGGGCGGACGGCCGCGAGGACGCGGTCGCGCGGAACGACGCGTTGCGTTTGTCGGCCTCCACCATGCGGGCCGCCGTACCGGCGTCCAGCGGGCGGTAGAGCAACGTGACGCGCTTGCGATCGATGTCCGCGTGCGGTGCGACCAGCTGCGAGAGCACCGACGAGAACACCTCACCACGCGGCGCCTGCGACATCTGCCAGGTCACGGACCAGGCCGAGTCGTGCCGGTACTTGTCCCAGAACGCCTGGGCCGCGGCCGGGCCGACGTCGGTCCACTGCAACTCCGGCGGCATGCCCTGCCCCCGGGCCTCGTCGATCAGCGCGGCCGAGGCCGGGTCGTACGCGATCCGGATCGCCTCGCAGAGCTCCTGGGCGCTGACCGGCCGGGCGGCGCCCGCACCGGTGGCGTTCAGGCTCTGCGTCAGCGCGGGCAGCCGGGCCGCGAGCTCGCGGCCCATGTCGTCTTCCTTGCGGCGCTTCCCGCTGCGGTCGGTGCCCTTGAAGGTCAGCGCGACCCGGGCGGACACCAGCGCGGAACCCTCCGGGTACGTCTGCACGACCTCGGTGAGCATCGCGCGGGCGATCGGCGGCGTGCCGTCCATCATGTTGCTGCCGACCTCGCGCCGGAGCCGGATACCGGTGTCCGGCGCGCTCTCCACCGTCACCGACGCGGCGACGATGCCCGGCTCGTGGCCGAGGGACGCCAGCCACTGGCCCCAGTGCGCCACCCAGATGTCGACCTGCTCCTCGTCGACCAGCGACGCGCCGTCCGGCTCGGCGTTGATGACGACCGTGAAGTGCCGGGTGCTCGGGTAGTACAGCAGCGCGAACGGGCGGCCGTACGAATCCTGGTACTCGCTCAATTGGGAGGCCGCGGCGAGGCCGGGGAGCTGGAACTTGCCCCAGGCGGTCCGGCCGAGCGGGCCGGAGCGGTAAAGGTTGTGCTTAGCCATCTTTGCTCGTTGCCATCCAATGTAGGTCGAAAGCCGCTGCAGTGTGGACTGCCCGTGCTTGTCCTTGGTGACCAGGAGCCCGAGCCCCACGCCGACGATCAGCAACGTGACGAGGGCGGCCTGGATACCACCGGCCATCGTCGCGAAGACCACCGCCAGCAGGCCACCCATCAAGAGGCCGGTGCCGAGCATGCCCAAACCGGCGATACCCGCCGAAGCGGGCTGTCGCCAGTTGCCGTAGGTGCGAGGTGCGCGTCGTACGTTCTCAGCCGCTGCCACTTGGTCCGTCCGGTGCTGGTGGTGGTGGCTGGTTGCCACCGCTGTCGTTTGATCCCTGCGCGGTGTTGCGGGTACTGCCGGTCGGGCCGCCGCCACCACCGCCACCGCCGCCTCCACCACCGCCTCCGCCGGCGTCCTCGCCCATGGCTTCCGTGCCCAGCGCCTGTGCGCCGTCCTTGGCTGCCTTGCCGGCCTTGATCGCGACCACCGCCGCGACACCAACCGGTCCAGCGGCCGCGGCAGCACCGCCACCGGCGGCAGCCGCGCCACCACCCGCGGCAGCTCCACCACCGGCCGCCGCGCCACCACCGGCAGCAGCTCCCCCGCCGGCGCTCGCGGCAGCACCGCCCTCACCGCCGGCAGCCGCCGCGCCTCCGCCACCACTGCTGCCCGCGCCGCTACCGCTGGGCGCTTGCTGTGGAGCGGTTCCGACATTCTGTGCACCGCTGGGGCCGCTTTCGCCCCCACCACTGCCGGTGGCGTCGCTGCTGCCCTGCTCGGCGCTCTTGTTCGCCATGTCGCCGAGCTTGTCCATGCCGACCATCCGCGCCGCGAGCATGCCGGCTCCGGCCGCCCCGGCGGTCGCCCCGACCATCGGCGCGATGAACCGCATCAACGCCGGCATCGCGAACAAGGCCAGGACCAGCATCGTCAGGCCGGTGACGACGTTCATCACCAGCATGCCGAGGTTGTGCGGGTCCTCGAGCATCTTCTCGGCCGTCGAGTACTTGAACGACAGCTTGCCGTTGTTCGACACCAGGCGGATCGCCGTCGCGTAGACGATCGCCGCCACCGGTTTGTACAACAGGAATGCCAGCAACCACGAGATGATTTTCTTGAACCAGTTCTTGCCCATCTCGGTGTGCGTCGCCGCCGCGGCGATCGGCAGCACGCCGAGCAGCAGGATCAGCATCGCGGTCCGGACGACCATCAGCACGATCTGGATCACACTGGCGATCACGGTCAGGATGCCGATCGCGATCATGATGCCGATCAGCAGCGGTGAACCGGCAACGGCCACGACCGCGCCGAACCCCAGCACGGTCGCCATCGCCGTACCGAACGCGGTTGGGTCGGCGTTCGTCAGGTCCTGGCATCCGGAGGTCCAGCCGCTGACGTTGCCGGAGTCCAGGGCGCTGGTCACGATGCAGCTGGAGAACGTGTCGCCGGCGGTGACCAGCACCTGCGCGACGGCGACCACGAACGCGGAGGCGACCGCGAGCGTGATCAGCGACTTGAGCACCTCACGCGCCGAGTCGCCGCGCTGCGCCCACGCGATCTGGATACAGCCGAACACCAGTCCCACGGTGGCGACGAAGAACGCGATGTAGCTCGTGTGCTGCCAGACCCAACTGACCGTGTCGTTGGCCGGCTTCCCGTCGGCGGTGCCGACGGCCGGCGTCGGCACATAGATCCAGAACGTGGCAATCGTGGCCATCAACGTCCCGACAGCCTTGGCGATGGCATTCAGGATGGGCTCGAACACGAATCTCATCACCGCTTCCATCACAGGGGCAAGGACCTTCGACAGCGCGTCTTTCAGAAGATCCGTTGCCCAGTTCAGCGGAATCATGTCAGGACGTCCTTGGCGAGACGAATCTGAGAATGGCCGGCAGCGCGACGACCGCCACGATCATCATCGTGATGCCGATGACGATCTTGAGCGTCAGATTGGTGTCGGCCGTCGAGTGGGCGGACGTCGGGGTCGTGGCCGACATCATGTAGATCGCGGAGGCGTAGATCAGCGCCGCCACCGGTTTGTAGATGATGAACGCGACCAGCCAGGACAGGGCGCGTTTGAACCACATCATCCCCATCTCGGTGTTGGTCGCCGCCGCGGTGAGTGGCAGCACACCGATGAGCAGGATCAGCATCGCGTAGCGAACCAGCATCAGGCCCAACTGGATGATCGACGTGATCACCATCAGGATGCCGACGAAGATCACCAGCAGGAAGCCGAGAGCCTCGCTCGGACTCTTCAGCGGATCGGTCATCAAGGTTGCGAGGCGGTTCGCGAACTCGTGGTCGTTCGTACCGAGCGCCTGGTCGATGATCCAGCCCGAGAAGTCGTCCGCGGACGAGATCAGCACACCCGCGAACGCGGTCGCCGAGAAGGAGACCACGACCAGCGTGAGCAGCGAGCGCAGGATGTCCCTGGCCGGCTCACCGCGGTGTGAGTACGCCATCTGGATCGCGCCCACGATCACCGCGATCGACGCGATGAACAACGCGATGAACTTGGTGTGCTCCTGGATCCAGAGCGCCGGCGTGTTCGCCGCGATGTCCGGGGTGCCGATCCGGACCCAGATCAGGCCGACCGCGTTCAGCACCGCCTCGACAGCGGAGATCACGACGCTCTTGATCGCGTCGAAGATGAAGTCGAAGAACTTCCCGAACGCCCACTCGACGGCGACCTTCAGGCCGTCCTTGATGCAGTCGCCCCAGTCCCACGGCCACTTGGAGCACCCCAGCGCGATCATGATGAACCACTGAACCTAACGTAGCCGTCGAGACTGGACAGGATGTCGGGCTCCACAGTTCCGTTGAAGGTGCCGTCGTCCTGCAGGACGGCGTACCAGTCACTGCGATACCACTGCATCGTGACCTGAATCGCCCCGTACGCCTTGCGGTTCAGGTCGCAGGCGATCTGGACGATCGCCTGAGTGGCGTTCTGCGGATAGTAGAGCACCTTGAAGCCGGCGAACTGCACGCTGCCGGGATCGGTCGGCGGCGTTCGCGCCTCCTTCTCGGCGGCGGCCATCGCGAGGGTCTTGCCCGGGCCGGGCAGGACCCGGTCCTTGAGCGCGGCAACGCTGACGGCCGAGTTCTGAACCTGGCCGAGCAGGACCATCGCCGCGAGCACCGCGCCGGTGGGCGAGTGCGAGAAGCACGACCGGACGCCGTCCGGGCTGGTCGTCGCAGGACCATTGGCTGCCTGGAGCGGGACCAGCATCTGGGCCTCGTACTGCCAGGTGACCGCGGTCGGTGCCGCGGCGCGGGGAATCCCCTGCTCCGGGCTCTTGTCGTGACACCCGCCGGTGTGGCTGTTCGGCGGCGGTGGGGCCGTCTGGGTGGCGGGCGGCGGCGTGTTGATCGGCGTCGCGGGCGCCCCGGTGGGTTCTACTGCGGTGGGCTGTCCGGTAGGAGCAGGAGTGCTCGGCGACTGGCTCGGAGCGGCGGCCGGGCTGTTCGTGCCCCGCGCCATGAACCAGACCACCAGGCAGATGAGCACCGCTCCGATGATGATCGCCGACGCGATGAAGCCACGCTCCTCGAAGAAGGAGCGGGAGTTCTCGTCGTCGGAATCACCACCGGAGTCCGTGTCCCTGCTGAACAGCCCCACCTACTACCAGCCTCCCAGGGCCTGGGTCAGAGCGGTCGCGGCGCCGATGACGATGCAGGCCGCGAGCACCCAGCCGAGCCGGGCAGCGTGCTCGCCGCCCTCACCGCGGCGCTGGCCGACCGCCATCATGCCGCCGGCGATCAGGATGCCGAGCGTGCAGACACCGTAGGCGAGCCACTTCACCCAGCCCAGGACCTGCTTCAGGGGACCCTCGACTCCGGGCGGCGCATCCTGGGGGAGCACGTTCGGGAGCTCCGTGATCAGGTGGTGTGCCAACATCATGGTTCTCTTACCTTTCAGTACGGGGCGGGGTAGTCCGCTGGGTTTGACGCGCGAAGTGCGTAGATGGATTCAAGTACTTCGAAGACCTCGTCGGGGGTGTTGTCAGGCGTGGGAGCCTCCCCCCGGCGCCACTCCTCGATCCACGGGATGTCCCACACCCTCGGGACACCTCCACCGACGATGTCGGCGAAGTCGTCGAGCACCCGGGGCAGCCGGCCCGGGGCGTCCGCGATCAGCACCAGACCGAGCACGGCGACCCCCTGGACGACTCCCGAGGCCCACTCGATCGCGGCTCGCTGCGCGGCGCGCAGACCGGACCCGTGGGTCCGGGCGACCAGGATCACCGGCGTCGGCACCGGCGGCGGCGGGATCGGCCAGCGATGGTTGGCCGCCCGGGTCCCCGGAAGCAGCACGGACATCGTGGTCTCGCCGGCGCCGCCGTGCACCCCGACCCACCACAACGTGTCCGCCGCCGGAATCGCGAACTTGGGCAAGCGCTGATCCTCCGCGGGCGCCGGCACCCCGTGCTGCGGGGCGGACGGCCCTCGCGGGGTGATGTCCGGCCGAGGTCCGGGAGCCACTGACGCCTGCTGTTGTGGACCCGGAGACTGCTCTCGTGTCCACGGGTTCTGCGTCATGGCCCCTCCTCTCGCGTTCCGTCACAGGCAGTTGCCCACCGTATTCTCTCGCTTTCCGGGTGTACTTTCATGACCCATCCACAGGCGAGGATGTTTCTACCCCCTTGTCGGGGTCAGTCGAGCCGCCGGGCCCGCGTGGTTTCTGCCTGCCCGGAATCCCTGGCATGCCTCGTGCGGGGGACATGCTAGAACGAGGACGTCGGTACCGGATGAACGAGGGAGATCTGTGGCGGGAATGAGAGGTCATCGTGGCTGACAAGATCCCGTCCTGGCCGAAGGTCACGATTCGGCTGTACGACGACCACAACGCCGAGGTGAAGATCGCGGGCCGTAGTCATCCGCTCAACAACTCCGACCCGCGGCAGGCCGCGATCCAGCTGATCGCCGAACGAGCGGCCCAGCTCGGGCGGGCGATGAAGGTGACCGCGGTCGAGGCCGACGGCGCCTCCTGGCCGCTGGTCATCCACCCGGACGGCCAGGTCGACGCGATCGACACCGACACCCGGCGGAACAAGAAGCCGGTCTGGCCGATCTTCGTCGCGATGGGGGTGGCCGTCGTACTGATCGCCGGTACGGCGCTGTACCTCACGGTCTTCAGCAAGCTCGGCCACGACAAGCCGGTGGTCACCACGTCGCCCAAGCTGCCGGTACTGCCCGGCCCGAGCGTGATACCGGACGAGTTCCCGCCGCGGACCCAGCCGCCGGGCTGGTCGACGCACGCGAGCTGGACGGTCGACATGGCCCCGAACAGCACGCCGGCGATCAAGCCGGACGGTACCGAGATCGCGATCCTGACGACCGACCAGAAGGTGGCGGTGTTCAGCAGCGCCGGCAAACTGCTGTGGCAGGACAAGGTCACGAAGGATGCGCTGAGCCCCGTCTACACCACGATCGACTCCAAGCTGGTGCTCGCGGTCGCTTCACCGGACACCTTGTCGTACTGGGCCGGCGACGGCGCGCTGCCGACCAAGCTCCCGCTGCCGGACAGCGCCAAGGTGACGTTCTTCGGGAAGTCCCCGCTGATCATGCTGGGCAGCGACGGGGGCTCGATGGTGGTGTCGGGTGGCAAGCTCGTCGGCTCGCCGCAAGGACAGCGGTTCTCCACTCCACTCCTCGCGGAGGGCGACCGGACCCTGTACGCCCTGCCCAAGGGCCCGCTGGCCTGGACGCAACCGGGTAAGGAGCTGATGCCGCTCAACCCGGTGCCGCCGAAGGGTGTGCCCGCGGGCAACCTCCAGGAAGTGGTCACCGCGAGCGCGGACTACGCGCTGGTGCTGTGGGCGGACCCGAAGCAACCCGGGAAGGTGATACCGGTGGTGCACTCGACGGCGAGCGGGAAGGTGGTCGCGGTCTGCGGGGACGCGTCGTCCACCGATCCCGAACACTGGGCCTGGGTCCCGGACCCGAAGCACCGGCTGGCCGCCTGGGGTGAGTGCCTGATCAACCTCACCGGAGGCCAGACCCGGACGATGAAGGACTTCCAGCCGCTGTCGATCAGCGGCTCGTTCGTCTACGGCACCTTGGCGACCAAGCTGTACGCGGTGAACGCGGCCGGAAAGACGTACCCGATGCCCGACGGTATGACGCGGCCGTGGGCCATCGCGGGCAACCACGCGATCCTCATGTACCAGTCGGTCCTCTACGCATTGGATCCGGAGCAGAAATGAGAGAGCACGGACGCCGGATGGCGCGGTTCACGGCCGTTGTGGTGGCGGCAGCGCTCCTGCTGCGGTCGGCCGGGCCGGCACTCGCAGACAACGACCAACCGTCACCTACCGACTGGCCGACGGTCGCGAGCTTCCAGCAGGACAGCGCCAGCGAGCCCCAGCCCGTCGACTGGCCGACCCCCCAACAGAACTGATTCCGGCAACGACAAGGCCCGCGCCCCCAACGGGGACGCGGGCCTTGTGCGTACGGCGTGGACGTCAGCCGGCCGCGACCTCGAGGCGGACCGTGGCGGCCACCTCCGGGTGCAGCTGGACGGCGACCTGGTGCTTGCCGGTGGTCTTGATCGGCGAGCTGATCGCGATCGCCCGCTTCTCGACCAGCGGGCCGCCGGCGGCCTTGATCGCACCGGCGATGTCGGCCGGGGTGACCGAGCCGAACAGCCGGCCGGTGTCACCCGCCTTGACCGCCAGCGTGACGGCAAGCTGCTCGAGCTGGTTCTTGACCTCGCTCGCGTGCTCCTTGCCCTGGATCGCCCGGGCGTCGCGCGCCCGCTTGATCGTCTGGATCTGCTTCTCGGCGCCGCGGGTCCAGCCGATGGCCAGGCCGCGCGGGACGAGGTAGTTCCGGCCGTAGCCGTCCTTGACCTCGACGATGTCGCCAGGGGCTCCGAGGCCCTCGACCTCCTGAGACAGGATGAGCTTCATGGTCCGCGCCTCCCTCAGCGAGCCGTGCTCGTGTACGGCAGCAGCGCCACCTCACGAGCGTTCTTGATAGCGGTGGCCACGTCGCGCTGGTGCTGCACGCAGTTCCCGGTCACCCGGCGGGCGCGGATCTTGCCGCGGTCCGAGATGAACTTGCGCAGCAGCGCGGTGTCCTTGTAATCGACGTACGTTGCCTTGTCCTTGCAGAAGCCGCAGACCTTCTTCTTCGGCTTCCGAACGATCTTGGCCATTGTGGTGCTCTCTTCCTATTTCCAGAGCCCGGCAGGACTGCCGGAATGGTCACTGACTAGTGATGGTGCGGGCCGATCAGAACGGAGGCTCCTCCATCGAGCCGCCGCCCTGGCTGGCCCAGGGGTCGTTCTGCTGGGCGGACTGACCGCCGCCCTGCGGGGTTGCCCAGGGGTCGTTCTGGGGAGCGCCGCCACCCTGACCGCCGCCGTAGCCGCCGCCCTGGTTGTTGCCGCCGCCCCCTTGGTAGCCACCGCCACCCTGGTTGCCGCCACCGCCGAAGCCACCGCCACCGCCGCCGTCGGAGCGCGAGGTCTTGGAGATCTTCAGCGTCGCGTACCGCATGCTGGCGCCGATCTCCTCGACGTCACACTCGAACACGGTGCGCTTGTTCCCGTCGCGGTCGTCGTAGCTGCGCGCCTTCAGGCGCCCGTGCACGACGACCCGGGAACCGCGGGTGAGTGACTCGGCAACGTTTTCGGCGACCTGCCGCCACACCGAACACGAGATGAAGAGGGTTTCCCCGTCCTTCCACTCGTTGCTCTGCCGATCCAGCGTCCGCGGGGTGGACGCGATGGTGAAATTCGCCACCGCGGCCCCTGAGGGCGTGAAGCGCAGTTCCGGGTCACCCGTGAGGTTTCCGATCAGGGTGATGGGTGGTTCGCCTGCCATTGCCGTTCCTCCTGCTATCGGGTGTGGCTGTGTCTACAGCTATTGGTATCGGCTGGTGCCGACAGTACCGATGGCTGCTGACGACCCCAGGGTCAGTGCTGGTCCGGCCGGATGACCTTGGTGCGCAGGATCGACTCGTTCAGCGTGAGCTGACGGTCGAGCTCCTTCACGACCGCCGGCTCGGCGGTCAGGTCGACGACGGCATAGATGCCTTCGGACTTCTTCTTCACGTCATAGGCGAGCTTGCGACGACCCCAGATGTCGAGCTTCTCGACCGTGCCACCTTCCTTGCGGACGATGTTCAGGTACTGGTCGATGGACGGCTCCACGGTGCGCTCATCGAGCTCCGGGTCGAGGATCACCATGACTTCGTAACGACGCATGCGCGAACTCCACCTCCTTCGGACTTGGCGGCCACGGTCTCTCCGTGGCAGGAGGGCGATGCGGGTGCGCTCCACGCCGGCACTTGCCACCGGCGTCAAGCAACGAGCCCGGTCGATGGACCGGGCCACACCGAAAAGAGTACCAGCGTTCGGACGGCCCCTTGAACATATCCACAGGCCTGTTGCCCGAACCGGCCAACCCCTGGCCGGACCGGGCCACCTCCGTCTGCCGAGGGGTCCGGCGGCGCCACGGTGGTGCGCATGAGTCCTGGAAGCGACGAACAACGGGCGCGGGAGCGGCAGGCGCTCGACCGGGCCGAGAGCATCGCGCGCGAACGAACGGACCCCGAACAGCACCAGCATCTCGCGGAGGCCCGGCGGAGGATCGAGGAACGGGAAGGCCGGGTCGGCCGGGAGTTGGGCCGAGCACTCGAGAATCACCTCAAGAACGGGCCGCACAAGGCGGGCGCGGGCAGCGTCGGACGCCTGATCAACACCGCGAACACGCTGTTCCGGGACCGGCAGAACGGCATCGATCTGGCTCAGCGCCTCATTGCGTACGGGCGCGAACTGGAAGCCACCTGGAAGGGGTTCGGCGGCAGCTACACGGATCCCGACCCGACGCCGGTACGGCAGCGGGAACCACCGGACGACTGGATGCAGAGAGCCCAGCGGGAGATGGCGGAGAGACAGCAGGCCATGGCGGAAAGGGACAGGCAGTTCATCAGAGAACAGTTGAGGCTCTCCGCTGAGGTTCATCGGACCCGGGAGGCACGGGAGCCGGCCACGGAACGGTCGAGAGAGTCGCGGGCCAGGGAGATCGGTCCGCGAGAGCGAGAGCGAGGGCGCGGCGGGCGCGGCGATTAGCGTGGGCCACTCTGCGCCAGCACTCGCTCACGGTATCGGAGCGCCAGAACGAGCAGCGGTACGGCGAGGGCGAGCGAGACTGCGGCGAGTACGGGGAATCCGCCGAGCGTGAACAACCATGGCGAGGTTGCCGTTGCCAGCGCCGACACGGTCCAGATCGACGACTCCACACGACTCTCCAGCGCCGCCGACCCGAGCTGCGCGCTGCCGCCGAGGTAACAGAGGTTCCACGCGTAGCCGAGCAGGAACAGCGACGGTGTGAAGACCAGGCCGGTCCGGGTTGCCAGTACGGCGGCTACCAGCAGGCCCACAAGTCCGGCCAGCATCACCACGCGCGGTCCGGAGCGGTCGATCCACCAGCCGGTGAGGGGGGACAACGCGAACATCCCCAGGGTGTGGACAGACAGCATTACCCCCAGTACGCCCAGTCCGTCGTGGTGCATGTGGGTGTGGACAGGAACGGCTGTCATCACGGACACCATCACCAGCTGCCCGACGATCATCACGCCTGCTGCCAGCAGCACGGGGCGTCCGTTAGTTGCTGTACGTACCGGTGGCGCGTCAGCTGGTTCGGTACGCCGGATGTACGTCGACGCGACCAGTGCGGCGAAGACTGCGGCCAGTGCGAGCAGGAACGGTCCTGCGATCGCAGGCAGGCCCAGGCCGGATGCGGCTGACTGGGAGGGCTCCATGAGGAACGGTCCGCCCGCAGCGCCGAGTGTGCTCGCCCAGACGACTGTGCTCATCGCCCTTGCTCGTCTGGCTGCAGGAGCCAGGTCGGCTGCGGCGTACCGGGACAGGAGGCTGGCGGCGTTGCCTGCGCCCAGCAGGAACATGCCTGCGAAGAGCAGCGCTATCGGGGCGCCTACGGCCGCCAGGACGGTGCCCGCGGCGCCGACCACGCCCACGGCGTACCCAAGGCGGAGCGCGTGAGCGCGGTTGAGGCGGGAGGTCCAGCGGCCGATCAGTACGGCGCCCGCGGCGGTGCCCAGGACACCTGCGGTGTTCGGCAGACCGGCCAGTGCCGGGCCGAGGTCGTCGGCGATCAGGATCGCGCTGACCGCGCTGGCGGCGACCATCGCGGCGTTCATCAGGGCGGCGGCGAGAACGACGGGAGTCAGCATGCCCACCACGCTAGAAAGGCCGGGCGCCGCGCTGAATGCGAGAAGAAAGGTGTCCGGGCTTGTGCACGGCCGATATCGAAGGTGTTCTGGGGACATGACCTTTCAGGAGCGCGAACTCGACTCCACCGACTGGCAGATCCTCGCCGCGCTGCAGTCCGACGGCCGCCTCTCGTTCAACCAGCTCGGCAAGCGGGTCAACCTCTCACCGCCCGCCGTCGCCGACCGGGTACGCCGGCTGGAAGAGGCGGGCGTGATCACCGGGTACCGCGCCCAGGTGGACCCGGCCCGCGCCGGTCAACCGCTGTCGGCGTTCGTCCAGATGCGCTGCACGACCGGCCGCTGCTTGCTCAAGACCACCCGCGCGGAGGACTTCCCCGAAGTACTCGAGATCCACAAACTGAGCGGCAACTCCTGCTCGATGCTGCGCGTCCGCGTGACCTCGATGCAGCACCTCGAAGGCCTCTTCGAACGCCTCGGTGAACACGGCGAGATGAACACCCACATAGTCCTGTCCACAGAATTCGAGGGCCGCCCGGTCCAGCCCCCGGCCCCCGGCCAACGCCAGGTCACCCGGTCCGCCGGCTGGGGTTCGTGAACTGTCGGCGGGCGGTTCTAGGGTGGGGTCATGACTGTGAAGCTCGGTGCGCATGTGGACCAGGAGGACCCGCTGGCGGAGGCTGCCGATCGGGGGGCCGATCTGGTGCAGTTCTTCCTGGGGAATCCGCAGGACTACAAGGCGCCCAAGCTTGCGTACGCCGACGGTGAGGACGCGCTGAAGGAGCGGGCCGCGGCGGCGGGCGTCGATCTGTACGTGCACGCGCCGTACCGGCTGAACGTCGCGAACACGAACAACCGGATCCGGATCCCGAGCCGGAAGCTGCTGCAGCAGACGCTGGACAAGGCGGCCGAGATCGACGTCAAGGGCGTGATCGTGCACGGCGGGCACGTCGGCGACGAGGACGACCCGGAGGCCGGGTTCGACAACTGGCGCAAGTGCATCGAGCGCGCCGAGCTGCCGGTGCCGCTGCTGATCGAGAACACGGCCGGCGGGGAGAACGCGATGGCCCGCCAGCTGGAGCGGATCGAGCGGCTCTGGGAGGCGGTGCAGGCCTCCGGCAACGACCGCCTGGAGAACGTCGGGTTCTGCCTGGACACCTGCCACTTCCACGCGGCCGGCGAGGAGCTGCCGACGATCGTCGAGCGGGTGCTGGCGATCACCGGGCGGATCGACCTGGTGCACGCGAACGGGTCCCGCGACGAGTTCGGCTCCGGCGCGGACCGGCACAGCAACTTCGAGGAGGGCCACATCGACCCGGCGGACATCGTCGCGGTCGTCCAGGCCGCCGGCGCCCCGGTCGTCGTCGAGACCCCGAACGCGGACAACGGCCAGAAGGCAGACCTCGACTACCTCCGGGCGCACCTCAACTAGGGCTCAGGCGGCGGGCGCCTTCGGCCGGTCGAGGCCGTACATCCAGTAGGTCAACGCCCAGGGCAGCAGCAGAGCCAGTACGGCGTTGTGGCTGGTCGGGATCAGCAGGCCGAAGACCACCGCGACCACGATCAGCACGGTGCTCAGCTGGAACAGGTCGAAGCGGCCGAGCAGCCGGGTGCGCAGCGTGGCCTGGTTCAGTGCGCAGGCGAAGTACCCGGCGACGAGTGCGAGGACGCACAGGTAGGTCAGCACCACGCTGAGCCAGCCGACGGCGCCGAAGCTCCGGTTGGACTGGATGATGTCGGACAGCAGGAACGCGGCAGTGAGGATGGTCAGCCAGCCGCTCGTCCACAGGAACGTGCGCACCATCCGGCGGGCTTTCTCCTCCGGGGTCAGCTCCGGCTCGGCCGGCTTCGCCTCGTCGGCAGCCTCGGTCTTCCCGTTCAGCTCCGCCTTGGGGTCGGCCGCGGGGGTGTTGCCGGGTTGGGCGGCCGGGGCGGGCTCGGGGTCTGACTGCGCCATGGCAGCGACGGTAGCGCAGAATGAGGTTATGCAGCCCTGGGCGGAGCAGTTCCCCGACCTGTTCGCTCCGGGATACTGGCAGTGGGGCGAGTTGGACGTCCGATACACGGTCGAGCAGCCGCCGGACAAGCTGATCAGCAACGTGCACGTGGTCTGCCGGACCGCCGGCGGAATTGTTGCCTGCACCAACGACCTCGGCTGGCGCTTCCTGCCCGGCGGGACTCGCGAGCCGGGCGAGACCGTCGAGCAGCTCGTCGAACGGGAACTCCTGGAGGAGGCAGGCGCGCGGCTGATCGGCCCGCTCACCTGGCTCGGCGCGCACCGTGCCGATCACCGCCGGCCGGCGCCGTACCGTCCGCATCTCCCGCACCCGGTGTCGTACTGGGCGTACTACGTCGCGGACGTGGTGATCGAGCAGCCGCCGACGAACCCGGCGGACGGCGAACAGGTCACCGAGGTGCTCAGGTTGCCACCGGACGAAGCCGCCGACTACCTCGACGGCCAGCCCGGTGGAGTGATGGGCCCGGTTGTCAGGCTGGCTCAGGCAATGCAGCTGATTTAGCCGACTTCCACGGCAGCAGTACGGCGCTGAGCGTGCAGCAGATGCCCGCGACCCACAACGCGCCGCGCATCCCGACCACCGTCGCCAGCACCCCGCCCAGCGCGATGAACGCCGGCTGCACGCACCGCGAGCTGATCGACCACGACCCGACCACGCGCGCCATGAACCCGTCCTCGGTGACCTCCATCCGGTACGTCGAGAACGACGGGTTGAACGCCCCCGCGCCGACGATCAACGCCGTCTCGGCAGCCGTGATCACCACGAACCCGCCCCACCCGTGCGGCGCCAGCGGGAACAGCAACATCCAGGGCGCCCGCAGTACGCCGAAGACGCGCAGCATCCAGGGCAATCCGTAGCGCCGGGTGAGACGCGGAGCCAGTCGCGCGCCGATCAGCCCACCGATGCAGGAGATGCCGAGCATCACGCCATAGCTCCAGGCGGCGAGGCCGAGGTCGCGCAGCATGAACACGGTCAGCAGCGGCGATGTCATCATCACCGACCCGCCGAAGAGCATCGCGTTCCAGAACAGAGCGCGCAGCCCGCGATGCCCCAGGATGTACCGCCAGCCGGCCGTGATGTCGCGCTTGCCCTCGCGCTTCACCGGCTCCGGCTCGGGCTGCTGGATCCGCCGGATGCCGAGCGCCGACCCGAGGAACGACACCGCGTCGACCGCCAGCGTCACGGTCGCCCCGACCAGGCTGACCAGTGCACCGCCCAGCGCAGGGCCGATGCTCAGCGAGACCCAGTTCGTCTGCTCGAACCGGCTGTTCGCCTCGGCCCGCCCCGCCGCCGGGACGAGCGCCTTCAGGTGCGCCCCGCTCGCCGCCTGGAACGCGATCGTCCCGGCAGCCTGGAGTACGCCCGCCACGCACAGATGCGCGTATGTGAGTACGCCGAACGCCGCCGCGACCGGCACCGACAGCAGTGACACGAACCGCACGAGGTCCGCCGCAATCATCACCGGCCGCTTGTGCCGCTCCTCGATGAAGTCCCCCATCGGCAACGCGAGCGCCGCCCCGGCCAGCGCGGACAACGCGGCGAGCAACGAGACCTGCAAGGTCGTGGAGTCCAGGGCGAGTACGGCGACCAACGGCAACGCGCCGAGTCCGACCGCCGATCCGAACGCGCTGACCGTGAACGCGACCCACAACCGCCGGAAGTCTCGACCCAAAGACATCCCGCGATCGTAGGGCCCGGCACCGACAGAATCAGCGGAGGTTGAGGCCGCCGTCGAGGAGGATGACTTCGCCGGTCAGGTACGAGTTGTGGACAACTGCTGAGATCAGGTCCGACACATCCACAGGTTGTGCGGCGCGGCGCATCGGGCTCGAGGTTTTCCACAGGTCCTGGGCTTCGGTCCACGACGCGGTGAGCGGCGTGTCGACGAGGCCGGGAGCGACCGCGTTCACCCGGACGACGGGGCCGAGTGCGGCGGCGAGCAGCTTGGTCACGTGGTTCAGTGCCGCCTTGGACGCGGCGTACGCGATCGAGCTGCCCTTCGGGCGGACGCCGGCGTGGCTGGTCACGTTCACGATGCACCCGCCCGCCTCGCGCAGCGCGGGAAGTGCGGCCGTGCACAGGAGCCACGGCGCGATCAGGTTCACGTCGAGGAGTTGCCGCCAGTCCGATGCGGTCAACGCGTCCAGGTCCGCGTGCGGGACCGGCCAGCTGATGCCCGCGTTGTTCACGAGTACGTCGAGACGCCCGTGCGCGGCCAGCACCTCCGGTACGAGTGCGGCGGCGGCAGCGTCATCGGAGAGGTCGGCCTGGTGGTACGACCCGCCGAGCTCCGCGGCCAGTGCCTCCCCCGTGGACCGGGTCGAGCGCGAGTGCACCGCGACGGTCATCCCGTCTGCGGCGAGCCGCCGTACGGTCGCCTCGCCGATCCCTGAGGTGGACCCGGTCACCAGCGCGACCTTCATGCGCCGTACCGGAGGCCGTCGAGGAGGAGGTTGAGGAGGCGATCAGCCTGTTCGCGCTTGGCACCGGTGGCGAGCGCGACACCGCACAGGCCGGCGAGCAGGTCGTCCGCGGAGGTGTCCGGGCGGATCTCCCCCGCCGCGGCGGCCGCGTCCAGCAGCGGCTTGATCGCGCCGGTGAGCAGCTCGAAGCTCTGGGCGTACGGGTTCGCACCGGAGGCGATTACGGCCCGGAGCGCGTCGGCCATGCCGAGCTTGCGGGTCATGTAGTCGACGTACCGGTCCATCCAGGCCCGCAGCGCCTCCAGGGGAGGCAGCTTGGCGAGCAGGTCCGGTGCCGCGTCGCAGACCGCGGCCAGCTCGCTGCGGTACGCCGCCTCGATCAGCAGGTCGCGGGTCGGGAAGTGCCGGTAGAGGGTTCCGATGCCGACGCCGGCGTCCTTCGCGATCCCCTCCAGCGTCGCTTCCAGCCCACACCTGGAGAACGCCTGCGCCGCGGCGACCAGGATCTGCTCGCGATTGCGCTGGGCGTCGGCGCGTAGCGGACGTGCCGTCATGTCCCCTCCCTCCGGAGTACGAACCTATCGTGTTTGATCACAAGGGCCGCTCGGCTACGGTTCCCGCGGCCGGGCCGGTAGCCTGACCCACCGTGAGCGACTTGAGCATCCGGACCATCTCGTCCGACGAGCACGCCGCGTACATCGCGGCGCAGCCGGCGGCGAGCTTCCTGCAGACCCCCGGCTGGGCCGCGGTGAAGAGCGAGTGGAAGGCGGAGTCGCTCGGCTGGTACGAGCCGGCCAATCCGAGTGCCCTGGTCGGCGTCGGCCTGGTGCTCTACCGGCAGATGCCGAAGGTCAAGCGGTACCTCGCGTACCTCCCGGAGGGCCCGGTCGTCGACTGGGACGCGATCGACCTCGGCAGCTACCTGCGCCCGCTGGCCGCGCACCTGGCCGAGCGCGGCGCGTTCGGCATCCGGATGGGTCCGCCGGTGGCGGCCCGGCGGTGGAGCGCGCAGACCATCAAGGACGCGATCGCCGGCGGGCAGCAGCCGCGGCTCGGCGACGTCCGCCCCGACGTGATCGAGCCGTCCGGCGCGACCGTCGGCGACAAGCTCCGCAAGCTCGGCTGGAAGCCGCCGCGGATCGCGGAGGGCTTCGCCGCCGGGCAGCCGCAGTACGTCTTCCAGGTGCCGCTGGCCGGCCGCACCGAGGACGACCTGCTGAAGGGTATGAACCAGCTCTGGCGGCGCAACATCAAGAAGGCGGCGAAGGCCGGCGTCGAGGTGTCGCAGGGCGGCCCGGAGGACATCAAGGCCTTCCACGGGCTGTACGTCGAGACCGCGCAGCGCGACCACTTCACCCCGCGGCCGCTGCCGTACTTCGAGAAGATGTACGCCGCGATGGCCAACCAGCCGGCCGATTGCTGTGACTTCCGGATCTACAACGCCCATCACGAGGGCGACCTGGTCGCGTCGACGATCTGGGTCCGGGTCGGCGGTCACTCCTGGTACTCCTACGGTGCCAGCTCGACCGCCAAGCGGGACGTGCGCGGATCGAACGCGATCCAGTGGCGCATGATGACGGACGCGCTCGCGGCGGGCGCGTCCGTGTACGACCTACGGGGCATCACCGACACCTTGGACCCGAACGACCCGCACGTCGGGTTGATCCAGTTCAAGACCGGGACCGGCGGCGAGGCCGTCGAGTACGTCGGTGAGTGGGATCTGCCGTTGAACAAGGCGCTCTACACCGCATTCGACCTCTACATGAGACGGCGTTGACACCATGCCCCTAGTCCTGCACGTCGATTCCGATCGATGGCGTGATCACCTGCGTTCCACGTGGAACCCCGACATCGTCCCGGTCGCCAAGGGCAACGGGTACGGCTTCGGCAACCACCGGCTGTTCGCGGAGGCGCGCGCCCTCGGCGCCCGGACGGTCGCGGTCGGCACGTACTTCGAGGTCCCCGCGGAGCCACGCGAGGACGTCGTGGTGTTGTCGCCGTGGCGGCCGTTCCTGGAGATGCCGCAGAGCCAGAACGTGATCCACACGGTCAGCCGGCTGGCCGACCTGGTCTCGATCCCGGCCGGCAGCCGGGTGCTGATCGAGGTGATGACCTCGATGCGGCGGCACGGCATCGGCGCCCGCGAGCTGCGGCACACGATGCTGCTGAACGCGCTCGACCGGATCCGCTTCGAGGGTTGGTCGCTGCACTTTCCGATGGGCGCCGGCGGTACCTCGGCGAACCTCCGCGAGGCGCAGCAGCTGGCCAAGGCGGCTCTCGACGTACGGAAGAGCACTCTCTGGGTGTCGCACGTACCGGCGCAGAAGCTCAGCGACATCGGCGAGAACGTGAAGCTCCGGATGGGTACCGCACTGTGGCTCGGCGACCGCGGCGCGCTGACGGTGAAGGCGACCGTGCTCGACGTGCATTCGGTACGCCGGGGCGAGCGCGTCGGGTACCGGCAGCGCCGGGTGAGCGGCGACGGGCACATCCTGATCGTCTCCGGCGGTACGGCGCACGGCGTCGGGCTGGAGGCGCCGACCGCGGCGGCGAACGTCCGGCAGCGGGCGATCGCGATGGCCAAGGGCGGCCTGGACGCGGCCGGGATGGCGCTGTCCCCGTTCACCATCGAAGGCAAGCAGCGCTGGTTCGCCGAGCCTCCGCACATGCAAGCCAGCATGCTGTTCCTGCCGGCCGCGGTACCGCCGCCGGCAGTCGGCGACGAGGTCTCCCTCGACGTCCGGCACACCACCACGACGGTCGACAAGGTGTCGATGGATTGACTTCAGGTCCACCTGAAGTTGCAGCGTGGACGGTATGAGCTTTCTGGATCGGATCGAGGAGCGGCCCGGTGCGGCCGAGCTGCGCGCGGCGTCGTACCGGATGCTCGCGCTGAAACGCGGTGCGACCTGCGTCGACGTCGGGTGCGGAGCGGGTCAGGCGGTCGCCGAGCTGGCGCGGAAGGGCCTCAAGGTGACCGGTGTCGACGCGGATCCGGACGCGATCGAGGTGGCGCGGGAGCGGGCGCCGGGGGCAATGTTTCACGTGGCACATTCCGGCGACCTGCCGCTCGAGGACGGGTCGACGGACGGTTACCGCGCGCTCGGGCTGTTCCACCTGCTCGACGACCCGGCGCCGACGATCGCCGAGGCGCACCGGGTGCTGCACCCGGCGGGCGGATCGTGGTCGGCGGGCAGGACTACGGCTTCTTCCTGATCGACAGCTCCGACCAGGACCTCACCGACGTCATCCGCCTCGGCCTGGAGTCGCGCACGGTCTCCCCGCGCGCGGCCCGAACCCTGCGCGATCAGCTCCTCGACCACCACTTCCACGACGTCGAGGTCGCCGTACACACCGAAGTCGTGACGGACTACAAGCTGATGTCGCGGCAGCTCAAGAGCGCGGCCGAGGCCGCCGTCGCGAAGGCCCTGATCACTGAGGCGGACGCTGCCGGGTGGTTGTCGGAGCAGGCAGGCCGAGGCCGTCGGGATCGCTTCCTGGCCGCGGTCCCGACGCTCCTGGTATCGGCTACCGCTTGAGCGGGCCCTGCCAGCGGACCGTGGGGAGCAGGGCGGCCGGGTCGACGCGGTCCTTGTTGGCCGAGACGATGTCGAACATCGACTCGATCAGGGTCTCGGACAGCAGGTGCGGCTGGAGGCCGAGGCCGACCAGGCCGGTGTGCTTGACGTTGTAGTAGTGCTCCGCCTGCTCGACGCGCGGGTTCTCCAGGTGCTCGACCTGGACCGGGCCGGCGAAGCTCTCCGCGACCAGCTCCGCGAGCTGTGACACCGAGTAGCTCTCGGTCATCTGGTTGAAGACCCGGAACTCACCGGCGTCCGCCGGGTTCTCCACCGCGAGCCGGATGCACTCGACGGTGTCCCGGATGTCCAGGAAACCGCGCGTCTGCCCGCCGGCGCCGTACACCGTGAGCGGCTCGCCCAGCACGGCCTGGATGACGAACCGGTTGAGCACGGTGCCGAAGACGGCGTCGTAGTCGAACCGGGTCTGCAGCCGCGGGTCACGCACGGTCTGGTCGGTCTGCTGGCCGTAGACCACGCCCTGGTTGAGGTCGGTGACCCGCATCCCCCAGATCCGGCACCCGAACTCGAGGTTGTGCGAGTCGTGCACCTTGCTCAGGTGGTAGAACGAGCCCGGCTTCTTCGGGTAGAGCATCCGGTCCTTGCGCCCGTTGTGCTCGACCTCCAGCCAGCCTTCCTCGATGTCGATGTTCGGCGTCCCGTACTCGCCCATCGTGCCGAGCTTCACCAGGTGGATGTCCGGGTTGATCTCGGCGATCGCGTACATCAGGTTCAACGTGCCGACCACGTTGTTGTGCTGCGTGTACACAGCGTGTTCGCGGTCGATCATCGAGTACGGCGCGGCCCGCTGCTCGGCGAAGTGCACGATCGCGTCCGGCGCGAACTCCTGCAGGACCCGGTAGACGAAGTCCGCGTCGAGCAGGTCACCGACGTACGACGGGATCGTCCGGCCGGAGACCTCCTTCCAGGCCTGCACCCGGGACTCGAGATCCTCGATCGGGACCAGACTCTGGACACCCAGCTCGCGGTCGTACCCGCGGCGGGCCATGTTGTCGAGCACAGCCGTGTCATGGCCGCGGTCGGAGAGGTGCAGAGCGGTCGGCCACCCGAGGTAGCCGTCACCGCCGAGGACGAGTACGCGCACTTCGGCCGCCTTCCGTCAGAAACGTCGTCAGGATCCTTCATATCCTGAGTACCCCACTCAGTAACGTGACAGGGGTCATCAATTCGCTGGCAATCGGCTGAGAATTCGCGTTCGGCTGCCGCGGCCCGGTGCGGGGGTGCAGAATAGGGCCCGATGCGCGTTCTCACCAAGCTCCGGTCCCGCCGCGGCAGATGGTTGCTGTGGGCGAAGTACTCGGCATCCTCCGTGGTCGCCACGGTGGTCAGCCAGCTCGCGTTCGCTCTGTGTTACTGGTTCGGTGCGCCCGCCCTGGTCGCGACCCTGGTCGCCTGGCTCGCCGGCGCCGTCCCGAACTACGTGCTGAACCGCCGCTACACCTGGGGCCGCAGCGGTCAGAAGCTGC
This sequence comes from Kribbella sp., assembly GCF_035655035.1. GTDB lineage: Bacteria > Actinomycetota > Actinomycetes > Propionibacteriales > Kribbellaceae > Kribbella. The sequence continues at coordinate 29,333 of NZ_DASRVN010000765.1, forward strand.
CGTACACGATCATCGTGATCGGCTCCGCGGTCACCGCCGCGCTGGTCACGTCGCTGACCGACCACCTGGTGCAGCCGATCGAATCACACGCATGGAAGACACTCCTGGTGACCGGTTCGTACTTCGGGACCTACGCGGTGCTGTTCATCGTGAAGTTCGTACTGTTCGATCGGCTGGTGTTCGCCAAGCCCGCGCCCGCCGCCCCCGCCGAAGCACGTACTCCCGTAGCCACGTAGTCGTCATCACCCGCCCGTAGTTCGCGCCGTACACGATCCCCGGGCCCTTCTTGCTGCTCCCGTCGCCGCGGCGGCGCATCGTCATCGGCAGCTCGACCACCCGCGCGCCGAGCGCGAGCGCCCCGAGCAGCAGCTCCGACGACTGGTACTGCGGTTCACGCAGCGTCACCGCGGTCGCGAGCTCGGCCCGCATCGCGCGGAACCCGAACGACGTGTCGGTCAGCTTCTTCCGGGTCAGGATCGACGCGAGTACGGCGAACACCCGGACGCCGACCCAGCGCAGCCGGCTGTCCGCGTCCTCGGCCCCGAGGCGGCGCGACCCGGTGACGAAGTCGGCCCGGTCGAGCAGGATCGGCTCGAGCAGGACCTCCAGCTCGTCGTTGTCGTACTGCCCGTCGGCGTCGGTGGTGACGACGTACTGCGCTCCGCCTTCCTTTGCTTGGTGGTAGCCGAGCCGGAGGGCGGCGCCCTGTCCGCGGTTCACCGGGGCGACGCAGACGTACGCCCCGTGGTCCTTCGCGACGTCGGCGGTGTCGTCGGTGGCGCCGTCGACCACGACCAGGACGTCGACGGGCAGGCCGGCACAGGTCCTGGGCATGTTCGTCAGCACCGGGCCGATCCCGGCGGCCTCGTTGTACGCCGCGATCACGACGACCACCGGGGCGAAGCTGACGTCGGCGAGGCCCTTGGCCGCCGCTGAGTCCACCGCGTCGGGGTAGGCGGCCATCGCGGGGCGCGCCTGGTCCTTGCCGAGGATGGCTCGGAGTCCTATGGCTCCCGCCAGTGGGAAGAAGACCAGCCCTGGCAGTTGATAGCGCCAGGAGAACTCGAACGCGGCTGAGCCGAGCAGGAGCACCACACCGGCCGCTGCCGGCAGTAGTGCAGCAGCACGAAGCCCTGAGGTCTTGGCCCGTCCCAAACCTGCTACAGCGGCAAGAGCGATCAGCACGCACAGCCCGAGCAGTGTGCCGGACGTGTACCCGCCGTGCAGCTGGTAAGCGCGAAGAATGCCCGCAGGTACGCGCGAGACGTGTGGCTCGGACCCTCCCCATTTCACTGCTGCCTTGGCGGTGTTGGGGTCCTTGAGGTTCGGGTAGACCAGCTGGAACTGCCAGCGGTCCAGCGGTACGTCGTCAGGTGAGCTGGTCCGTGTCGGCGCGAAACCCTTCGCGAAGTCCTTCAACGCGGCCCACGTCACGTCCAGGGGCTGGTGCGTGATCACCAGATGGGCGAAGTCCGTGGCCAGCTGACGCTTCGTCGTACCGGGCGGCAACGTGCCCGGCCAGTTCTTGTCGCCGTAGCGGTCGTGGGCGTACTTGTCCACGCCCAAGCGTTGTCCGAGCGGCTCCTTCGGGCAGAACAGGCGGGTGCCTTCGTTCAGCGGCAGCGTGTCGCAGTTCGCGACCGTGGCGGTCCGCCCGTACAGGATCTCGTTCTGGGCGCCGGTGAAACCCCAGCGGCCCGTGTCGATCCGGTAGTACCCGCCGTACGCCGCGAACACGAAGGCGAAGCCGGCAACGGCGGCAGCGGTACGACGTACCACGTCCATCCGCCGTTTACGCCCACGGGTGATCAGGTAGAGCACGACCGCGATCAGCAGCACGAGTCCGATCGCGCGGACCGTGAACGCGGCGCCGACCAGTACGCCGACCACCGCCGCGCGACGCCAGCCCGGGACGCCCTTCGCGAGCAGCAGCCACAGGATCGCCACCAGGACCACGTCGAACGTGGTCTCGGCCATGATGTTCTGCTCGATCTGCACCTGGTACGCGTCGAGCAGGAGCGGAGCGGCGGCGACCGCGGACAGCCAGCGGTACACCGTCAGCTTCCGGGCGAGCGCGTAGATCACCACGCCGAGCAGGAGGCCGGTCAGATGCTGGATGAACACGACCAGCTTGAGCCCACCGAGCCAGACCAGCGGGCCGAGGACGAAGTCGTACCCGATCGGGTTCAGCTTGTCCGGGCTGAGCTTGCCCATGTTGGACAAGTACTGCACGGAATCTACGTAGATGATCGCCGGCGTATAGGCGATGGTCGCGAGGATCCGCAGTACCAGACCCACAGCGAGGAAGATGGCAAGCAGCCAGTGCGTTCGCACCGCGGCCCGCGCCTTCCTCCACAGCGAAGCGAGGGTTACTTTCTCCCTCACTTGTGCTTGAAGTATTGCCACGTGCGAGCCAAGCCATCCTCCAGCGAGACCGTCGGCTGGTACCCAAGATCGTTGGTAATGTCCACGACCACGGCCGGCATCTCACCCGCCGGCGCCTCGATGTGCTCAGCCGGCACCGGACACCCGGTCACCGCACGCACGGTCTCGATCATCTCCAGCACCGACACCGAACGCCCGGAGCCAATGATCGCGCGCCCGTCGTACTTGCTGTCGAGCGCCAGCAGGATCCCGCGCACCACGTCGTCGATGAAGACCAGGTCCCGCCGCTGCTTCCCGTCGCCGTACACCCGCACGCCGCCGTCACTCAGCGCAGCCCGCATCATCCGCGGCACGAAACTGTCCTTGTGCGACATGCCCGGCCCGTACACGTTCGTGAACCGCAACGCCGCGGTCGCCATCCCGTAGCTCCCCGAGTACGCCGAGAGCAGCATCTCGCACGCGGCCTTCGTCGCGCCGTACGGCGTCAGCGGCCGGAGTGGCAGGTTCGCGTTGATGGTCGACGTACCGACGTCACCGACCACCGCATTGGTGGAGGCGAGCACGAACCGATCCACCCCACTGCCCCGCGACAACTCCAGCAGGACCTGGGTAATCGTCACGTTCTGCGCGAACGTCTGCATCGGCGCATCCACCGACCGCAACACCGACGTCAACGCCGCCAGATGCACCACCGCCGTAGGCCGCGTCTCGAACGCCGCCACACAGGTCTCCTGCTCCGCAAGATCCCCCGTCACCACGTGCACACCCGCATCCCACGAAGCATCCGGCGGCTCCCGATCCACCGCAGTCACCGGAACATCCCGCTCCCGCAACGCCGCCACCACAGCCCGCCCAATAAACCCAGAGGCTCCGGTGACCAGCACACGCTCATCCATACCGTTCAACCTACCCGCGCCAACCCGCCCCCTGCCACGCTCGTCACTTGTCGTCACCGATCAAGCACTTCAAGCGCATACGCGTCAGCGGCCGGGGTCGGCTGTCCGGAGCGGCGGTTGTTCGAGCGGATACAGCTTCCGCCAGAGACGGCTGAGGAACTGACGGTCGTCTCCCTCATCCTCGTAGCCGGCCGCGACTCTCAGTGCGGGCGGATACAACATCATGTCGTCGCCTGCCAGCAACTGGCTGAACTCTGACTTGAAGGTTGCCAACTCGCTGTCGTCCGGAGCATCGATGGCAACCCGTCGAATCAGGTAGGTGAAGTTGTCGTAGCGGATTTCGGGGTGGAGGTAGGTCTCCATGAAGTTGAGGATCGTGGCAAACGGAAAGTCCTTGTCGTAGAGCCACATTCGGTCGGTGACTTCCATCCGCACCTCCCCAGTAGGCAGCCGCAGGGGTTCAGGGGTCATCGTGCAGATCTGCTGACCACCCGCGTCCGTCTGGGAGTTCGGGACGAGCCGGACGACGACGTGTCCGTTCTCGAAGGTCGGTATCTGTTCGACGGACGGTCGTAAGACATCGGTCAGGTCAGCACCGGTCCACCGCGCCCAAGTGAGACTCTTGCGCACATACAGTGCCTCGGCCCAGTCGCCGGCCAGCGCGAATCCCGAGCACCACCGATGGCCGTCAGGCCCCAGCAGGTCGGAGATCGGGATTCTCACCGGAGAAGGGATTCTTCCCCCATGTGCCGCAGTGTCCAATGCACGGCGTCCTGCGAGGTGTTCACTGACGCCCATGAACGCGGCCGCAAACGCGGCCGCATCGTGAATCCTGGTCGTCTCAGGGCCACACAGGTGCTGCCGGTCGTGCCTGACGCCGTCGAAGCCCATCATTCGTTGCCGCTGCTGCGTCTGCGCGGGATCCTCAGAGTAGGCGACCCGGCGTCGGTACAACGTGTCGTCGCCCATCGCGGCGTGACGCTTGTGCGAATGGCCGAGACCACGATCGATCGACGCATAGACCCGCTGAACCAACGGATCGCACTCAGCCACGGGTATCAACCAGGGCCTTAGATCCTTGTACGCAGCAACATATGCCAGTGCGTCTTTGATCTCGCGGTCTCTTCGGTCACTCATCGGCCGGCTCCGCTTGTTCCGATGACCTCCAGTGCATACGCGTACTTCGCCCGGAGACGCTCCTGTGTTGCGGGATCAAGGCTCGCTTGGCGAGCGGGGCTGCTGTTGTGCTCGATGTCGGCCCGCTTCACCGGCACTGCCGCCGGGGTGCGGACAAGGCGAGTCAGGTAGTCGTCGTGGGTCTCGCCGGGCCGGCGGGTGAGCGCGTCGACCATCTCCACCACCTGCGGCGGTACGCCCAACTCCGTCAACTGCTCAAGCGTGCAACACGTGTCCTCGACCGAGTCGTGCAACAACGCCGCCATCTGCTGGTGCTCGTCCGCCCCCTCCCGGCGCGCAATCTCCGCTGCACCACGCACATGCAGCACATACGGCTCACCACTCTTGTCGACCTGCTCCCGATGCACCGCCGCCGCCAACTTGTCCGCGGCCTCAACCGTGTCGACCGGCCCTTCGAGGTACGAGTACGCGGCCGCCCAGGCCGTGTACAACTCCTCCAGCCGCTCATCGACAACCGCCAACGGAACGAAGTGCTCCACAGTCTCCGCGTAATAGGACCGCTGCTTGGCCACCCGAGGATGCGTATGCAACCGCTGCACGTTGCTGTACCGATCCGACAACTTCAGCAACAACACATCCCGCGGCGCATGCGCCAGCTTGTCGAGGTACGCCGTACGTCCTTCCGGCCCGATCGTCACCGCCCCCACGAGCCCCGCTGTACGCTCCCCGAACCGCGCCGCCAACTCCTGGATCGTCCCGTCGGTGTCCTCCACGACGTCATGCAACAACCCGGCCCGCAACAGATCCACATCAGTGACCCCGAGCCCCTGAGCCAACACATCCACCACCTGCAACAAATGCTGCTCATAGACCTCCCCCGCCGGCCGCACCTGCCCCCTGTGCCACCCAGCCGCCGCCTCGAACGCCACCCCCAACTCCGCAACCACCGCCCCCGGCAGCAACTTCTCCAGCTCGCCCGCCGCGGCCCCCCACCCACTCCAACCCGGAAAGACCCGCACCTCACTCATCCGGCATCCGATCCCGGTACTCGTCCCAGCTCGGCAACCCAGTCGGAACGCGCTGATCAGACCGAACGTCCCAGAACTCGAACTGACCGTCGATCGATCGTTCCCGCAGTACGGCGCCGGCCACCTTGATCACCTCGCGAGCGGCAGCGTCATCGGCGTACTTGCGTGCGTCGACCACGAAGGCAGCCTTCATGTCGCCGTCGTCCATCACGTATCCGACACCGACCCAGAGGTTGTCGGGCTCAGTCATGCCACCTGCTCCTTGTCTCGTCCTGATCCAATGCTGCGGCTTCGGCCTGCATCCGCCTGACCTTCTCCTGCTCGGCCGGTGTCGGTCGAATGTACGGCTTGTAGACAGTGTTGTGTTCCAGGTCGGATGCGACCGATGCCCGCCAGGTGCAGAGCTGCAGCTCGAACGTGTACGGCATCCGGTTCACCTCGACAGCGATGACGAGCGGGACGACGCGGTACGACGGATTGTGCGACTTCGGTGCGGCGTACATATTCTCCAGCTCGAGGATCAGGCCGTTGTCGCCGACGCCGAACCGATCCTTGACGCCCGCCAGCAGTTGCTCGAGGCGCTCGGTGTCGTCGACCGTGATCCGCGCTCCGACGGCGTCGATCACATCGCCGACCTGGTACTCCGGACGCCCGTCCCGCCCGCTGGCTCCCGTGGACATCCGGTCGACCTTGTCAAGCAGGCCGCCGGCGCCCTTGGCGCGGATGGTTCGGACGCCGTCGACCTCGTTCGCCAGTGCTCCGATCTCCCGGGAGACCTGAGGGACGACTTGGTCCACGAGCCGGCGGCTGTAGTCGACGACGAGCAGCCGCTCTCCGGGCGACGGTTCGGGGCCGACGATCCGGGCCTCGTCCACCTGCTTGCATTCGGCAACATAGGCATCTTTGCGTGACCTGTTGTCGGGGTGGAAGTTCAGCTCCCGCGGAACGTGGTCGAACAGTGGCCCTCGGCCGGGATGTTCCGCGGCGAAGTCCTCCAGGTTGCCCGTCGCAAGGAGGCGTTCGTCGGCCAGCTCACGGATGGTCGTCAGTGCCTTCGGCCGCTGATCGGAATCGTTCAGCTTGTTCACGACGTCCAGGGGGTGCGCTTTGTCTGCCACCAGGCGAGTGACCACGCTCGCCACATCCGGATGTTCTTCCGCCAATGCGTCGTGTATGTCGCGCACCGTCTTCTCATCGTCCGGATGATCCGAATCCGCTGAAGCCGTCGTCGCGGCATCCTCGGCTGAGTCGTCGGTGTCGTCGGCACGATCTGCATGAGCCGGAGCGGGCGTTGGGGTGGATTCGGCGGGGGCCGCTTCCGAGGTGTCGGTTGTCGTCTGGGAGATTCCGGCCTCGGCTCCGGCTTCAGGGGATTCGCCGTGATCGCCGACCTGTTCGGCGGCTTCGGTTCGAGACCTCGGCTGCTCGGAGTTCGAGGGATCCTCACTTCCCCAGCCGAGGCGGGTGAAGGCTGGGTCCTGGAGCATCTTCTGGCGGAGGTTTGCGGAGACGTGGTGGGAGGCGTCTCGGGTGGGCGGCTGCGAGTCGTTGGGTGGTTGTGCGGGTGGGGGTCGGTCGGGTGGGTTGTGGTGGTGAGCGTCCGACTTTGCATCGGTGGGCTTTGGGCTGCGCTCGGATGCGGTCGGCGATGCGGGGTTGGCTCGTGATGGGTCGTCGGCCGGGGATGAGACTTCGGCCGGCGGGTTGTGCGAGTCGGGCTGGCTTCGGTGAAGGTTGTCGCGGCGATCCGGTCCGCTGGCGACGGTCCGCTCAGCGGGTGGTCCGTCGGTGATCCGCTCGGCGGGTCGGCTGTCCGTGGTCGGCTCGGTATCTGGACCGTCGGTGGTCCGCGTCTGCTCGGCGGGTCGGCTGTCCGTGGTCGGCTCGGCGGGTGGGCTGTCCGTGGGATGGTCACTTGAAGGGCGGTCGGAGGGCACGTCGGAGTCGCCGGGGTCTGGGGTGTTTCTTGGTCGGTCCATGGGTCAGAGGCCAGGGGGTTGCGGCGTCCGGAAGATGTGGCGGTGCCAGTTGCCTGGGATGGTGAGGCCGCTGGTCGCGATGGTCAACTGCAGTTCCGGCTCCGTCGCGGTGGACAGGGCGGCGGCTGCGCGGAGGAGAGTGCCGTCGCCGAACAGCAAACCGGGTGTGACTTCGGCAGGCTGGCTCTTCAGGTAGTTCCCGATCTGGTCCTCGATCGTCGGACCCCCGAGCTTCAGACCGCGAGCACGCCATTCGCCGGTCGATGGGTGCGGCAGCTCGAACGGGCCTTCGTACGTCCGCAGCGCGTCGGCGACGTCGGCGTACCGGAACGCTCCGGCCTGCCATTCGACCTCCGTCGGCCGGCAGCTGAGCCGCCCCTGTCTGACAACGCCGAGGACCGCCTTCGCCAGATGATCGACGAGTAGGGCTGGTTCGACGTCGCGCGCGATCGCGCCTGCGCGCCCGAGAACGGCTGCTCCGACAGCTTCGGCGATCGCGCACTGGACGACCTCCGGCGCGACGCCGTCGAACACCCACGGAACTGAAGGCAACGGCTTCGGGACAGCCGCGAGATGCGCCACAGTGAAAAGCTCCACCCACAGGACGAACCTCTGGTTCTCCTTCTGGAACCGAGCGGCGTCCGCGATGTCGCGGACGGTGCAGAAGCGTTCGCCGCAGCTGACTCCGCAGATCGAACTGCGGCGGGCGGCAGCCGCCACTGTAGGGGGTGCGATCGCGCGGTGTTCGCGGGGTTCGCCGTGGGGGATGCGGAGGAGGACGGGGCGGTCCATGCCGTCGGTGAAGGTGGTGGCTTGGCCGGGTGGGAGGGAGACTACCGCGCGGGACTGGGGGGCGGTGAGGTTCATGGTGGTGCCGACGGTTTCGCGGTCGTCGGCGGCGGGGAGGCGGTGCAGGATCTTCAGGGCGGAGTTCTTGACGACGTCGGGGATGACCTTGCCGGGGATCTGTTCGGCGATCACGATGCCTTCGCCGTACGCGCGGATCTCGGCGAGCAGGCCGGCGAACAGTTCGACGGCGTGGTTGGTGGTGCCGTCGGTGGTT
>NZ_DASRVN010000766.1:0-5891 GCF_035655035.1 Kribbella sp.
CCCCGTTACGATTCGTATCAACTACGGAGGGCTGACAAACGTGACACACAGCAACAGGCCAACCCAAGCACTCCTGGCCTGCCTAGCCACCACCACACTCCTCACGGCCTGCACCAAGGGCAGCCCAGAAGCCGGCCAACCAAACACGGCCCCGCCGTCGCCAACCTCCTCGACGACGAGCTCTTCGGCGAGTCCTACGACCGGGCCGAGTGCTACGCCGTCTTCATCAGCGGCTCCAACCACTCCACCTGCACGGCCGACGGCTGCGAAGGGGCTCACCCTTGCAGCCGCCGAAAAGTTTGTCCGTTACTACAGCGATTTGCTGAACTACGCCTCCACGACCGGCGACACAGGCCCCATGCTCGGCGTGAGCGAAAAGGGCTGCGAGAACTGCAAGTCGTACGCGGCTTTCGTTGCGAAGGCGAATGGAGCAAACGGGCTACTTCAAGGTGATTACCTCGAGAAGATCACGGATGTTCCCGAGCTCTACCGTGGCAAGAGCGGGCGTATCGGCGGGTCGGCGATGGTCTCGATCGGCGCGTACATCAGCCGAGAATCAACGAGTGCATCACCCATAAACCTGAAGGCTGCGACGTACAAACGAGAGTTCTCGCTCTCTTCACAGGGCGGCAGCTGGATCATGTACGAGATGAAGCTCGACAAATAATGAAGAAGATCCTCGGCGCGATCACCGTCGCCAGCGCGTTGCCGATCATGCTATCGATCGGCGCAGCGAGCGTTTGGGCCGCGGGCGATCAATCGCCTGCACAATTCGCCCACGCGATGCCCCTGCAGCCGAGAGCGGTCGCATCGCCGACCGCGACCGTCGATCCGACCAGGGAAGGCGCCTCGGCGAAGGCGACGAGCCGTATCGGGGGCGACAGGCCGGCACCGACAGGATCATCCAAGCCCACGAAAACCGATAAGCCACGCCACACATCAGGAAAGCCCGGGGATGGCGGCCGCTCGCGGGAGGACACCTCGGGCGATGCGACGGGCCGAGACGACCTGAAACTCAACATTGGCATCTGTGGGCGAATGCAGCCGGACGGGACTGTTCCTGGGCCGAGTCGGTGTCAGCCCAGTCGGGAGATCACGGGGGTTATTCGGCCCAAGGTGACGCCGAAGGTGGTGGTGCCGCCGCGGCCTCAGGACATCACCTGGGAGGAAGTGCGGTCGGAGACCAAGAACGTTATCTTTCCTGGGCTTTCGGTGAAGGTGCAGCCGGCGGGACGGACGTTGGTGAATATGGCAACGATCGTCTACACCGACGACAGCAAGGTGTCGAGGACGACGGTGACGCTGCTCGGCTTCCCCGTCGTGGTCGAAGCCACGCCGATCAGCTACACCTGGGACTTCGGCGACGGCAGTCCGACAGTCACCACGAGCACCCCGGGCAAGCCGTACCCCTCGGCCGAGATCACCCACAAATACCGCAAGCGTCAAGGCGTCGGCATCTCCGTCACCACCAACTACGCCGCCCGCTTCAACGCCGCCGACACCGGCTGGCAGTACATCCAAGGCACCGTCCCCATCACCGGCCCAGCCACCCTCCTCCAAGTCCGCGAAGCCGTCCCCGTACTCGTCGACCCCGGCCGCTGACTTTCTGACCCGGATCGCCGGGGTGTTCAGTCTGACCCGGATCGCTGGGGTGTTCAGTCGCGGTGGGCGTCCTGCGGCGAGGACCGGCCTTGGTGGCCTGGCGGGTCTCGTGCGGACCAGGTGACCGTCGACGTCCCGCACACGCTGCTGGCCGCGTGGGGTTCGGTCCCGGGTACCGGACGGGATCGGCGTGGGCCAGCGGGTCAGTCTCGGGTGCGGGGTGGGGGTTTGGTGGAGAGGTGGGGTCGTGTGTGGGGAATTGCTGGGGTGGGGCGGTGGTGGAGGGCTTTGGTGGGTGGGGGTTGGGCGGTTAGGAAGCGGAGGGCGTTGAGGGTGTCTTGGCGGGCGTCTGGGGTGGGAGCGGGATCGTGAACCGCTGGGAGAGGGGCAGATCGCGGCTGGTGAGTGGGTGGGGTTTGAGGGGTGGGAGGTGCTGGGGGTAGGCGGTGCTGGTGGCGGAGTTCGGAGATCTTTGTGTTCAGGGTGGAGCGGATTTCGGTGGCTACGGCGTGGCCGGTGGGTGCTTCGGTGTTCGGGAGGGTTGGCCAGTGGGCGTGGAGCATCGGTTCGATCAGTTGTCTGCGGATCGTTTGCTGGGTCTGAGGGTCGCGGTGGGTCAGTTCGGTCAGGTGGTTGGCCACGACGGCGTGGGCGAACTGGTCGAAGTGCATGAGCCCGGGACCGCGGCACGCGTCGTTGATCAGGTCGTTCTGTGAGTAGGACGGACCGCTGATGTGCGCCATCAGGTCGCTGGTTGCGGCGAAAGCTCCTGGGTACTGCGGGTCGCCGAGGGTCAGGCCTCCGTACCCGGCGCGCTTGGCGAACAGTTCGAAGTCGGCGAAGGCGCGGACCTCGGCGAAGCCTTCCATCACGCCGCGCGAATGTTCGGTCCACACCGCGTTCGGCTCTCCCGGCGCCTTGATGTGCATGCCTCCGTGGGTCGATTCGTGCAGAACCGTGGACAATGCCTCGGCCTGGTCAGCGGCACGCTCCGGCGAGACCGAGCCCGTCAGGTGCATCAGCACGCGATGACTGGAAAGTCTGAGGACACCGGTATTCGGATCCAGACCACCCAACGTGTCAAGGTCCGTCGCGTACAACTCACGGTTCCAGCGATCGGTGGTCACCGGACGAAGCGACTGTGCGAGCTTGTACAAGCGCTCGACCTCTTGATAGACGAACGAGTCTGGTGAGACCCGTCGGTCGAGGTCCATCGTCAGTCCTCAGGCCAATACCCGCGCAGCATGATCTCCATGTGGTGGAGGGCACGCGTCATCCCCCGGATGCTCGGAGCCTCGTCGTCGGGGGCGCGGTCGGCGATTGACCAGATTTTGTGGCGGGCTTCCGCGAGGGCGTCGGCCTTTTCTTCGTCGGTGCCCTCCGCAAGAAAAGCCGCGGCGTGGATCGCGCCCGCCTCGTGGTACAGGGGGCCGTGCTCGCGTGGTGGGGGCGGCGGTACGGCGAGGTCCTCGATCATCTCCAGTGCGAACGTACGGTCGTCACCGTCCGGCTCGTCGGCGATCAACGCGAGCAACTGCTGTTGAGCGGCCGCCAGGTCGAACGCCGGGTCGGTCTTCTGTTCGTACCGGGCCTGCGCGAACGCGGAGTTGAACCGCACCAGGTCGAACGTCATCGCGACTCCTTCAGGACGGTTCCGGCGTACTGCTCGCCACGATATCGGCGTACCGCCTGCGCGCGGCGAAGTTATCCACAGGGGTCAGTACAGGGTGGCGCGGAGGTGGTTGGTGAGGTGGGTGTGGGCTTCGCGGGTGGTGCCGGGGACGGTCAGGAGGTTGGTGTGGCCGTGGGGGAGAGAGGGGTGGTGGACGTGGGTGAGGGCGTTGCCGGCGGCGGTCAGGGCCTCGGCGTATTCGCGGCCTTCGTCGCGGAGGGGGTCGAAGCCGGCGGTGGTGAGGTAGGTCGGGGGGAGGTTGGTCAGGTCCTCGGCGCGGAGCGGGGAGACGATCGGGTCGGGGCGGAGGGTGGGGTCGGGGGTGTAGTGGTCGCGGTACCAGATGATGTCGGCCTCGGTGAGGATGAAGCCCTCGGAGAAGAGGTCTCGGCTGGGGCGGCGGGCGACCAGGTCCACGGCGGGGTAGAGGAGCACCTGGAGAGCCGGGGTCGGGAGGTCGCGGCGGACGGTTTGCTGGGCTACTACGGCGGCCAGGTTGCCGCCTGCGCTGTCGCCGCCGACGGCTACCAGGGCAGGGTCGACGCCTAGGTCCTCGGCGTGGTCGACGGCCCACGTGAAGGCGGCGATCGCGTCCTCGGCGGCGGACGGGGCGGGAGCCTCGGGGGCCAGGCGGTAGTCGACGGAGAGCACCCGGATCCCGGCGTCGGCGGCGATCGAGCGGCAGACGGCGTCGTGCGTGTCGAGGTCGCCGACCACCCAGCCCCCGCCGTGGAAGAACACCAGCAGACCCCGCCCGACTCCCTCGGCACCTGCAGAACGAGGCCCGGACTCCGCCGTACGAGCCTCATCTCCCTGCCCCGCGCCGGAGCTGGTGGGGCGGGGGACGTAGAGGCGGGCGCCTAGTTGGCCGGCGGTGCCTCGGACGGTCAGGTCGGTTGTGCGTTGTACTTCGGCGGGTGTGCCGGGGATGAGTTTGCAGAGGCTGCGGAAGTGGGCGCGGGCGGTGGCGGCGTCGGTCTTGGTTGTGTGGGGCAACAGGTTGTCGAGGCGCAGCAGCAGCTGGATGTCGGGGTCGAGGGTGTTGCCGTCGATCTGGATCGGGGCGCCGGACAGGCGGCGCCGTACGGCGGCGGGCAGCGCGTACAGCGGGGCGAGAGCGTTCGCTTGTACGGCGGTCAGCGTGTCGCGCAGTACCGAGTCCAGTCGCAGGTTCACAAGGAGTGACGCTAGCAAGAACGTCCGGCAGGCAACGAAAGCGTCACATTCGGCAACGCGCGGACCGCTACCCGTTGTTCACGAAAGGGTGGGATCCTTGTCGACGTGGCTGGAGACTTGCTGGCGTCCCACAACCGGGAGTACGACGTAGAACCGCCGTACGACATCAGTGCGGCCGGTGATCTCCCGGCGGACCGGTTCTCGGACCGCGAGCTCAGCTGGCTGGCGTTCAACCAGCGAGTCCTGGAGCTCGCAGAGAACGACCGGATCCCGCTGCTCGAGCGGGCCAAGTTCCTCGCGATCTTCGCCAGCAACCTGGACGAGTTCTACATGGTGCGGATCGCCGGCCTGAAGCGTCGCATCGCCGCCGGGGTCGCCGTGAAGGCGGCCAGCGGCCTGCTCCCCCGCGAGGTTCTTGACCGCAGCCTGGCGAAGAGCCGGGAGCTGATGGACCGGCACGCGGAGACCTGGCGGAAGTCCGTGCAGCCGGCGCTGACCGAGCAGGGCATCGACATCCTGCGCTGGGACGAGCTGGAGCACAGCGAGCGCGAGGACATGACCCGGTTCTTCCGGGACCGGATCTTCCCGGTGCTGACACCGCTCGCGGTGGACCCGTCGCACCCGTTCCCGTACATCTCGGGCCTGAGCCTGAACCTGGCCGTCGTCGTCCGGAACCCGGACACCGGCGGCGAGCACTTCGCCCGGGTCAAGGTGCCGCCGCTGCTGCCGCGGTTCGTGAAGGTCGCCGAGGGCCGGTTCGTGCCGCTCGAGGACGTCATCGCCACCCACCTGGGCCAGCTGTTCCCGGGCATGGAGGTGATCCAGCAGCACACCTTCCGGGTGACCCGCAACGAGGACCTCGAGGTCGAGGAGGACGACGCCGAGAACCTCCTCACCGCCCTGGAGAAGGAGCTCACCCGACGGCGGTTCGGCCCGCCCGTGCGGCTCGAGGTCGACGAGACGATCGACGACCACGTGCTCGACATGCTGGTGCGCGAGCTCGGGGTCAACGACAGCGAGGTGTACCGGCTCCCGGCCCCGCTCGACCTGCGCGGCCTCAACCTCGTCGCCGACATCGAGCGCTCCGACCTGCGCTACCCCCCGTTCCGGGGGCAGATGCACCCCGACCTCGCGCCCGCCGAGAGCTCCAAGGCGTCCGAGATCCTGCCGATCGTCCGCGACAAGGACGTGCTGCTCCAGCACCCCTACGACTCCTTCTCGACGTCGGTCCAGTCCTTCATCGAGCAGGCCGCCGCCGACCCCAACGTGCTCGCGATCAAGCAGACGCTGTATCGCACGAGCGGCGACTCCCCCATCATCGACGCCCTCATCGACGCGGCCGAGTCGGGCAAGCAGGTGCTCGCGATCGTCGAGATCAAGGCGCGCTTCGACGAGAAGAACAACATCTCGTGGGCCCGCAAGCTGGAGCACGCCGGGGTGC
>NZ_DASRVN010000767.1:0-1829 GCF_035655035.1 Kribbella sp.
GCGGAGGTCGGCACCATGGCGACCACGCTGGCCGGCCGGATCGTCGGTGAGTCGCTCGAGGACGAGGCCCGGCAGCGCCGGACCGTCGAGCGCTTCCTGAGCGAGCTGGAAGAGTCCGAGTCCGCCCGTCAGGCTGTCGGAACGGACAGCTGATGCGCGGCGCGTCGAACGAGTCACTCGCCCGGGCCGAGCAGGCCCTGGCGGGTGCTGCTCCGGCCGAAGGGCTGGGCAACGAGCTGTTCTCGATCGCCAAGCTGCTGGACGGCAACGGCGCGCTCCGGCGCGCGCTGACCGACCCGGCGCGGCCGGCCGACGCCAAGGTCGCGCTGGCCGGGCAGCTGTTCGGCGGCAAGATCTCCGCCCAGGCGCAGGAGATCCTGTCCGCCGCGGTGGCCGGTCGCTGGGTCAGCGGCCGGGACCTCGGTGACGCCCTCGACCAGCTCAGCGTCGAGGCCGAGGTGGCGTACGCCGACAACCGGCGGAAGCTGGACGAGATCGAGGACGAGCTGTTCCGGCTCGACCGGGTGGTCGCCGCCGAGCGCGACCTGGCCGACAAGCTGGGCGACCGGCGCATCCCGGTCGGGTACCGCCAGGAGCTGATCCGCGGGCTGCTGCAGGGCAAGGCCGACGCCACCACGGTGCGGCTCGCCGAGCGGGCGGTGGACGGCCGGGGCCGCAACTTCGCGGCGTCGATGCGGTCCTACCAGGTCGCCGCGGCGGCCCGGCGGAACGCCAGCATCGCGACCGTGCGGGTGGCCACCGACCTGACCGAGGCGCAGCGCACCCGGCTCGCGGCAGCACTCGGACGGCAGTACGGCCGGGACATCCAGCTGAACGTGATCGTCGACGCAGGCGTGGTCGGCGGCGTCCGGGTGGACATCGGCGACGAAGTGATCGACGGAACCATCGCGGCCAGGCTCGACGACGCGCAACGGCGCATCGCGGGCTGAGCCCTCCTAGACAAAGGAAACACAATGGCTGAGCTCACGATCAGGCCGGAGGAGATCCGGGACGCGCTCGATCGGTTCGTCACCGAGTACCAACCGGCCGAGACCGCCGCCGAAGAGGTCGGCACCGTCGTCGACGCGGGTGACGGTATCGCCCACGTCGAGGGCCTGCCGTCGGTGATGACCAACGAGCTGCTCGTTTTCGAGAACGGCACCGAGGGCATCGCGCTGAACCTCGACGTCCGCGAGATCGGCGTCGTCATCCTCGGTGAGTACGACGGCATCGAAGAGGGCCAGCAGGTCCGCCGGTCCGGCCGGATCCTGTCGGTGCCGGTCGGCGAGGGCTACCTCGGCCGCGTGGTCGACCCGCTCGGCAAGCCGATCGACGGCCTCGGCGAGATCCAGGGCATCGAGGGCCAGCGGGCGCTCGAGATCCAGGCCGCCGGCGTGATGGACCGCCAGGAGGTCCGCGAGCCGCTGCTCACCGGCATCAAGGCCATCGACTCGATGACCGCCATCGGCCGCGGCCAGCGCCAGCTGATCATCGGTGACCGGCAGACCGGCAAGTCGACGGTGTGCCTGGACGCGATCATCAACCAGCGTGACAACTGGAAGACCGGCGACCCGAAGAAGCAGGTCCGCTGCATCTACGTCGCGATCGGCCAGAAGGGCTCGACGATCGCCGCCGTCCGCGGTGCGCTCGAAGAGGCCGGCGCGATGGAGTACACCACCATCGTGGCCTCCCCGGCGTCCGACCCGGCTGGCTTCAAGTACATCGCCCCGTACACCGGCTCCTCCATCGGGCAGCACTGGATGTACAACGGCAAGCACGTCCTGATCGTCTTCGACGACCTGACCAAGCAGGCCGAGGCGTACCGGGCC
>NZ_DASRVN010000768.1:0-5871 GCF_035655035.1 Kribbella sp.
CGAGTGGCACACCTGGGACGCGCTGTCCGTGCGTGACGGCAAGCTGACGATGACCGCGAGGAAGAACAACCCGGCGCCGGGGTACGAGTGGTCGGGCGCGCTGATCACCACCGGGCAGGCGTGCGGGCACGAGCCGTCGAATTCGTTCGCCGTCCAGCCTGGTGACTATGTCGAGACCCGGCTGAAACTCCCGTCGGCCAAGGGTTTCTGGCCGTCGACCTGGACCTGGAACGGCAACGGCTCGAACGAGCAGGACACGTACGAGTTCTACAGCGACAACCACAACGCGCTGTATCTCACCAACCACCAGGCGCCCGGCGGCAGCTGCACGTACCAGTCGCCGACCGACCTCACCACGGGCTGGCACACGATCGGCGAGCAGCTGGGGCCGGACCATACGGTTTGGTATCTCGACGGCCAGGAGGTTTGTCGGCAGGGCGCGTACTCCGGGACCGGCGACGCGCTGATCCTCGACCTGTTCGTGTTCGGGAAGATCCCACGCACCGTGACGTCGGAGTCGATGCAGGTCGACTACGTGCACGTGTACCGCCACTGATGGACTGAGGCCCAGCACCTCAGGCAGGGTGCTGGGCCTCGGGGGGCGCTAAGCCTCGGGGGTGCTGGGCCTCGGGGGACTGGGCCTCGGGGGGTGCTGGGCCGGGGGGTGCTGGGGCCTCAAGGGATCGAGCAGTGGTCAGGCGCGGCGTTGGGCGGCCCAGTCGCGGATCAGCTCGATCCGCTCCTTCAGCTGGATCGACGACGCGTGTGCCGCGGCCGGCCCGCCGAGCTTGCGGCGCAGGTCGTTGTGGATGACGCCGTGCGGCTGCCCGGTGCGGTGGTGCCAGGCGGCGACCAGGCCGTTCAGCTCCCGGCGGAGCAGCGCGATCTGCTCGTGCGTGGCCAGCTCGGTCGGCGTCGGGTCCTCGCGATCCGCCGGGCGCTGGGACTTCTTCTGCGCGGCGAGCGACTTCTGCTGGCGCTTGTGCAACAGCTCGCGGACCTGGTCCGGCTCCAGCAGCCCCGGCAGCCCGAGGAAGTCCAGCTCCTCGTCCGACGCGTTGTCGCCGCCGGTGCCGTAGTCGCCGCCGTCGAACACCACCCGGTCGAAGCTCGCGTCCGACCCGAGCGCCTCGAAGTTCCCCTCGAGCTCGTCGCTCGCGCCCTCGGCCTGGTTCGCCTTCTTCAGCAGGTCGTCCTCGAGCGCGAAGATGTCGCCGTCCTCGTTGCTGTTCTTCCGCCCGAGGACGTGGTCGCGCTCAACCTCCATCTCGGCCGCGAACCCGAGCAGCCGGGTCACCGACGGTACGAACACCGACGCCGTCTCGCCGCGCTTGCGCGCCCGGACGAACCGCCCGACGGCCTGGGCGAAGAACAGCGGCGTCGAGGTCGGCGTCGCGTACACCCCGACCGCCAGCCGCGGTACGTCGACACCCTCGGACACCATCCGGACCGCGACCATCCACCGGGACTCGTCCTCGGAGAACTTGGCGATCTTCTTGCTCGCCGCCTTCTCGTCCGACAGCACCACGGTCGGCGACTCACCGGTCAGCTCGCGGAGCGTCTTCGCGTACGCGCGGGCCGAGTTCTGGTCGCCGGAGATGACCAGCGCGCCGGCGTCCGGCATGTGCCGCCGGACCTCGGTCAGCCGCTTGTCCGCGGCCGCGAGCACGGCCCCCATCCACTCGCCGGCCGGGTCCAGCGCGGTCCGCAGCGCCTGCGCGGTCAGGTCCTTGGTCAGCGGCTCGCCCAGCCGGGCGGCGACCTCGTCACCGACCTTGGTCCGCCACCGCATCTCGCCGGAGTACGACATGAAGATCACCGGCCGGACGACGTGGTCGCGGAGCGCGTGACCGTACCCGTACGTGTAGTCCGCCTTGCTCCGGGCGACGCCGTCGTGACCTTCCTCGTACGTGACGAACGGGATCGGGTTGTCGTCGCTGCGGAACGGCGTACCGGTCAGGCAGAGCCGGCGCGCGGCGGGCTCGAACGCCTCCCGGACGCCGTCACCCCAGCTCAGCGCGTCGCCGCCGTGGTGCACCTCGTCGAGGATCACCAGCGTCTTGAACCGCTCGGTCCGGACCCGGAAGGCGAGCGGGTTCACCGCGACCCCGGCGTACGTCACCGCGACGCCCTGGAAGTCCTTGTTGGTCTTGCCGCGGCGCCCGGCGAACGCGGGGTCGATCGCGATCCCGGCCCGGTCCGCCGCGTCGGCCCACTGGGTCTTCAGGTGCTCCGTCGGCGTCACCACGGTGATCCGCTCGATCAGCCGCCGGTGCAGCAGCTCGGCGGCCACGGTGAGCGCGAACGTCGTCTTACCGGCGCCTGGCGTCGCGACCGCGAGGAAGTCCCGCGGGTTGCTGTCGAGGTACTGCTGCAGCGCCTCGGCCTGCCAGGCTCGCAGCTTGCTCGCGGTACCCCACGCTGCCCGGTCCGGGTAAGCCGGCGGCAGGACAGCAGGATTGGCCGGCACGTGCGAATCCACAGACAGCTACTCCCCCGAAGTCGACAGTGTGCCGGGCAGGAAGGTTACCCGAGATCGGTTACGAGATCAGATCGGCAGGCACCACCGTCACGTCGAACGGGCTGGTCAGCCGCGCCGGCTCGTCCCCGGTGGCCTTCGCGACCTGCACATATGCCCCGTCCCGCAACTCCCAGGCGATCAGACTCGGCGTGTCGGGATCCACCACCCAGTACGCCGGGCAGCCCGCCGCCTCGTACCGCGAGAACTTCACCATCACGTCGAACCGCCGCGTACTCGGCGACAACACCTCGACGGCAAGCAACGGCGGACCTGGGAGTTCGCCCGTCGCGAAGTCGTCTCGGCGGGCGACCAAGACGTCCGGCTGGACGACGGTGTCCTCTGCAAGCACGACGTCGAACGGCGCGGGCAACGCACACAGCTCCCGCGGGCACGCCAACCGGAGCTTCACGAGCACACTGGCGACAATGTCCTGATGCGCGAACGCCGGACCAGGCGTCACGACGAGCACTCCGTCGATGAGTTCGTGACGGCGGCCGTCATCCGGCCACCGATCGAGGTCGGCTCTCGTCAGGGGCGCGCCGGGCGACTGCAGCCACGGATCGGGGGTCTGCATCTGTTCCACAGCACTCATACTGCCTCCTTGGGTCGGTCACGGCAGAGAAGGTGCCGCGATCTGCCCCTGGATGCCCCGGGATTCCCCGAGCTGTGGAAAAGTTCCGGGTCGGCTGGTGACACGTCCTACACTCGGGGGTATGAGTACTCAGCTGACCCCCGGCGCGGAGACGGTTGTCGACGAGCGGACCCAGTCTGCGCCGGCCGAGCCCGGCGATCACGAGCGGTTCTCGCACTACGTGCCGAAGGACAAGCTGACCGAGGCGATGGTGATGGGCACCCCGGTGGTCGCGCTCTGCGGCAAGGTGTGGGTGCCGAGCCGCGACCCGCAGCGGTTCCCGGTCTGCCCGGAGTGCAAGGAGATCTGGGACTCGCTGAACCCGGGCGACGACGGCGGCGACGGCGAGTAGTCAGTTCTGCGTCGGGTCGTCGGGGTACGTCGAGACGTAGGCCATCTGGTCGTTCTGGCGGCGGAGCACCCGGCGCCAGAGCGTGTCCGGTTCGTGGCCGAACACGTCGGCCGGCTCCGACTCCACGACGTACCAGGCGCCCTCGGCGATCTCGCCCTCGAGCTGACCGCTGGACCAGCCGGCGTACCCGGCGAAGATCCGCATCCGGGTGATCGCGCCCTCCAGCAGCTCCGGCGGTACGTCGAGGTCGACCAGCCCGATCCGCCCGAAGCACTCCCGCCAGCCCGGCGGGTCGGTGGCCTCGGCCACCTCGGCGACCGCGAGCGCGCTGTCGGTACCGACCGGGCCGCCCATGAACAGCACGCCCGGCTCGTCGACGGCCGTCGACCAGTCCGGCAGCACCCGGTCAACGGACAGGTCCGCGGCCCGGTTCACCACCACCCCGAGCGCGCCGTCGTCGTCGTGGTCCAGCAGCAGGATCACCGAACGGCGAAACGGCGGCTCGTCGAGCAACGGGGTCGCCACCAGCAGCGATCCGGTCAGGGTCGAGACCGTCATGTCTCCATCATGGCGTACGCCGGGGCACCCGCGCGGCCTTCGCGCCGGCCAGCCAGGCACCGAGCGCGACCCCGGCCAGGTCCGCGAGCGCGTCGAACGGGTCGCCGTCGCGCTGCGGCAGGAACCAGTGCTGCACCAGCTCGCTGATCACCGCGTTCGCGGCCAGTGCCCCGAGCAACCACCGGGCCGGCAGCCCGGCCTTCAGCCCGGTGAACGCGACCGCCCCGAACAGGATGCAGTGCGCGACCTTGTCGATCTGCGGGATGCCGAGGTTCGGACCCGCCTCGCGCGGCGCGTACACGCCGTACAGCTGCACGGCGGCCGCCACCACGAACGCGACCCGCCAGACCCAGACCGGGATCCGGGTCCCGGTCTCCGTGCTGACCGTCACAGCGCGGGGGCGTCGTCCGGGAAGTTCTCGTGCGCCGGGGCCTTGCCGCCGGCCGCGTCCCGGACCGCGTGCGCGACCCGGGTGTGCACCTCCGGGTGGAAGACGCTCGGCACGATGTACGTCGCGTTCAGCTCCTCGTCGGTGACCACCCCGGCGAGCGCCTTCGCGGCCGCCAGCTCCATGTCGACCGACACCTTCGACGACTGTGCGTCGAGCAGGCCGCGGAACACCCCGGGGAAGACCAGCACGTTGTTGATCTGGTTCGGGTAGTCGCTCCGGCCGGTGGCCACCACGGCCGCGTGCTCGCCGGCCTCGGTCGGGTCGACCTCGGGCGTCGGGTTCGCCAGCGCGAACACGATCGCGTCGTCGTTCATGGTCGCGATGTCGGCGCCGGTCAGCAGGTTCGGCGCGGAGACGCCGATGAACACGTCGGCACCGGCCAGCGCGCCCTTCAGGTTGCCGCTGTACTTCGCCGCGTTGGTGTTCTCGGCGATCCAGCGCAGCTCCGGCGACAGGCCGTCGCGCTCGGTGTGGATGACGCCGTCGATGTCCGCGACCGTCGTGTCCTTGACCCCCGCCGCGAGCAGCAGCTTGAGGATCGCGGTACCGGCCGCACCGGCGCCCGACAGCACCACCCGGACGTTCGTGATGTCCTTGCTTACCACGCGCAGCGCGTTGTAGAGCGCCGCGAGCACGACCACCGCCGTACCGTGCTGGTCGTCGTGGAAGACCGGGATGTCCAGCTCCTCGCGCAGCCGGGCCTCGATCTCGAAGCAGCGCGGCGCGGAGATGTCCTCCAGGTTGATCCCGGCGAAGCCCGGGGCGATCGCCTTGACGATCTGGACGATCGCGTCCGGGTCCTGGGTGTCCAGGCACAGCGGCCAGGCGTCGATCCCGGCGAACCGCTTGAACAACGCGGCCTTGCCCTCCATCACCGGCAGCGCGGCCTTCGGGCCGATGTTGCCGAGGCCGAGCACGGCGGAACCGTCGGTGACGACCGCGACGCTGTTCCGCTTGATGGTCAGCCGGCGGGCGTCGTCGGGGTTGTTCGCGATCGCCAGGCAGACCCGCGCGACGCCCGGCGTGTAGATCATCGAGAGGTCGTCGCGGTTGCGGATCGGGTGCTTGGCCTCCATCGAGATCTTCCCGCCGAGGTGCATCAGGAAGGTCCGGTCCGAGACCCGGCCGATCTCCACGCCCGGTACGGCGCGCATCGCCTCGACCAGGCGGCCGGCGTGCTCGGTGTCGGCCGCGGCACAGGTGACGTCGATCCGCAGCCGCTCGTGGCCGGACGCGGTCACGTCGAGCGCGGTGACCAGACCGCCGGCCTGCTCGACCGCGGTCGTCAGCTTGCTCACCGTCGAGCCACCCGCGGGCACCTCGAGGCGAACGGTGATGGAGTACGAAACACTCGGCAA
>NZ_DASRVN010000769.1:0-7135 GCF_035655035.1 Kribbella sp.
TACGACCGCCCTTGCGGTGCAGTTCGACGATCTGATCCTTGAACTCCTGCGAAAACGGCACCATCGAGACACCTTTCCGTGGCCCTCAAACCACTGTGACGGGTGTCCGTGAAATCCGGGTAGGCCCACGTCGCACATGACCGGTGGGGCGGAACAGACCACACAACCCTTGTCGCGGGCGTTCAGGGCGTGGCGGATGTGTTTGGTGACCAGGCGTTCGCGGCGCCCGACGTCCAGCGGCTCGGAGTTCGAACCCAGCACCAGCGGGATCACGTTCGCGTCGCAGGCCAGACGGCGGATGGTCGCCGCCGACAGGTCGTCGCCGTAAACCGTCTGACCGGTCGCGTTCGCGGTCGCGGACCGGAGGTCGTCCAGGTCGATCGTCACCGTGATGTTCGCCTTCGCGCCGTGGCCGGGGGTGTCGGTGTCCCACGCGTTCGCGGCGACCGTCAGCGCGGTGGTGAGGGCGTCGGCCTGGCGTTTGTCGCGGGGGCGGGGATCGTGTTCGCCGTCGAGGGTTTTGTGGGGGCAGGCGCCGGCGTGGATGACCGCGCGGAGCAGTTCGGCGTTCTCGTTGGCCAGGTAGCCCCTGAACTTCACCCCGTTCTCGGCCGCGCTCAACGTCAGCGACTCACGCTCGTACGCCTTCTGTTCTTCGGGTTCGGGGCCGTCGGAGTCGAGCAGGTTGCACAGTTGTTTGGCGGCGGAGCGGAGTTCCTTGGGAGACAGGTGGGCGGCGAGGCCGACCAGTTGCTCCTCGGCGACGTCGAGGTCTTCTACCGGGACTCGGGTGCGGATGCGTTCGAGTTCGGTGATGATCGCGGCGGCGTGCGCGGGCTGCATCGGGAGTACAGCAGGGCCGGTGTCGGTGTGGATGCCGTTGGTGAGGGCGGCGGCGACAGTCGTGTACTTCGGTAACGCGCGGGCGAGGCGGACGTCGCGCCAGGCCTCCGACCGGTCCCGGCGGTGCCGCAGCGCGAGCAGCTCGACGGTGTCGCGGGCGCCGAGGTCTTGGGCGTGGCCGGTTTCTTCGATGCGGGTGATGAGTTGGAGGCGGAGGACTTGGAGGCGGATGATCTCGGCGTCCAGCGCGTCGAGGGCGGGCATCAGCTCGTGGTTGCCTAGCGCAACCACTGAGCGTCCGTCGAGTACATCCATGCCGATAACTCTAGCTGCCGCCTCCGACAGTTTTCAAAGCGGATCTCCTTGTTTTCAAGGGGATTGAGTTATCCACAGGGCTGACGGGGGGTTCGCTGGGTGGACGGCCCAGTTATCCACCGCCGCCTGGTTCGGGGGTTGACAGCAGTCGGATCCGTCTTCGGCCAGCGAGCTGCCCCGGAGCGGTCGCGGTGGTGACGGAGGGCTTTGGGGTGGGCGGTCTCGGCGTTGACTGGGTCGAGGGTAGGCCGCAGCTTATGGTTGCCTAGCGCAACCAGTCGGAGTATGCATGGCAGCAGATCAGTCACTGCCTCTGACAGTTTTCAAAGCGGATCCCCTTGTTTTTCAGGGGATTGGCTTGCGGTGGGTGGCGTTGAAGCGGGCTTTCTTCTGGCGGTTGCCGCAGGTGTTCATGTCGCACCATTTGCGGGTGCGGCTTTGGCTGGTGTCGAAGAAGGCGGCCTGGCAGGTGGGGGAGGCGCAGAGGGCGAGTTTGCCGTCGCGTTCGCCCGCGAGGATCGTGATCGCGTCGGCGGCGATGACACTGAGGGCGTCTTCGACGGAACCCTTGGTGAGTTGCCATCGGCGGTGGCCGTCGGTGGTCAGGATGGGCGCGGCATGTCCTTGCGTGCTGTGGTGGTTGATGACCTGGATAGCGGGTGCCGGGGGAGATTCTTGGAGGGCGGTCGCTGTTGCGGCGGCGTGGATGGCTTCTCTGAGGTCTCGCGCTCGGTCCAGTTGGGCCGGGGTGCAGGAGGTCACGGCGAGGCCGCTCACCGCGAGCCAGTCGATGAGCCTCTGCGGCGTGGGGATGCGTTCTACGGCGTCGCCGCGGCGTTCCGTCAGGGTGGCCGTGAAGCTGGTCGCCAGCACGGTGCCGAGGCGGAAGTCGGGGTATTCGGCGCGCATGGAACCACCTTAGCCGGTTGCCCCCACGGAAGCAGGCATGTTAGAACCGTCTTAGCCGGTTCCTAAATACGCACAGGAGGTCTCAATGTCCCGCGACGTACAAGCATTCGCAGCGCACGCATCCGACGCGGACCTCGATGACCTGCGTGCCCGGTTGGCCGCGGCGCGGTTGCCGGAGGTCGAGACGGTCTATCGGCCCGCGCCGGATCCGAGGCGGTGGGATCAGGGCGTACCGCTCGCCGATCTGATCGACGTCGTGGAGTACTGGCGGACGGAGTACGACTGGCGGGCGTTCGAGGAGCGCCTCGACGGTATCGGTCAGTTCCGGACGACCATTGACGGTTTGGGGATCCACTTCCTGCACCGACGGTCCGCGCGTACGGACGCCACTCCGTTGGTGATGACGCACGGCTGGCCGGGCAGCGTCGCCGAGTTCGTCGATGTGGTGGACGAGCTGGCGGATCCGACGGACCCGGACGTTCCGGCGTTTCACGTGGTGGCGCCGTCGCTGCCGGGGTTCGGGTACAGCGACAAGCCGGCAAGCACGGGCTGGGGGACCGAGAGGATCGCGGCCGCCTGGGTGGAGCTGATGGGCAGGCTCGGGTACGGCGAGTTCGCTGCCCATGGTGGTGACTGGGGAGGAAACATCACCACGGTTCTCGGCGGGAGGTTTCCGGAGCACGTACGAGGGATCCACACCACGTTCGCGGAGGGGCCGCCCGGGCTGACGACCGACGGGCTGACGGCGGACGAGCGCAGGTGGACCGAGGAGACGTACGACTTCTGGCACCACCGCGCGGCGTACGCGAAGCAGCAGGCGACGCGGCCGCAGACCATCGGCTATTCGCTCGTGGACTCACCCGTGGGGTTGCTGGCCTGGCTGCTGGACAAGTTCGCTGACTGGTCGGACACCGAGGACAGCCCGTTCGAGACCATCTCCAGGGATCGCATTCTCGATGACGTGACGCTGTACTGGCTCACACGGAGTGGTGCGTCGGCGGCGCGGATCTACTACGAGAGCCACAACTCGCTGGATCCCGAACTGAGGGTCGACGTGCCGGCGGCGATCAGTGTGTACCCGGGGGACGTCGAGAAGTATCCGCGGCCCTGGGCGCAGGAGCGGTTCCGGCAGATCGTGCGGTGGGGCTCGCCGGAGCGCGGCGGCCATTTCCCGTCACTGGAGGTTCCGGAGTACTTCGTCCGCGATCTGCAGGAGGGCCTTGCCGCGGTGCTGGCCGCGAGCTGAGCTCAGGAATTCAGGGATTCTTTCCAGGTGGCGAGTTTTTCGGGGAAGGCCTGGGCCCACTGCGGGTCGGGGATGGCTTGAGTGAAGCGGGCGAGGGCCTGCGGGACGAGCGAGGCCGCGTCGGGCGCCGCTTCGAGGGCTACGGCCACGCGAATCGTGAAGGTCGAGAGGCGGGTCAGGCGGTCGTGGTCGGGCGCGGACTCGAGGTCCTTCAGCTGGCCCCGGAGTTGTTTGAGGGTTCGTACGGCGGTGCGGTGTTCGCCGCGACCGGGAGCGGTGTCGAGCTCGTCGGACGGGATACCCAGGAGTCCGGCTGCTTCAGCGGAAGGGGCGACTGCCGCGGGTTTGCCGAACAGGCGCGGTTTGCCGAGGCTGTCGGTGATCTCGATGAGGAGCGTGTCGAGGGACGCGACGACGGCGGGTACGGCGCGGTCCGCGGTCTTGCGGCGGTTGGTGTCGAGGGCGGTGACGCGGGTGTGTTCGGCTTCGATCGCCGCACGCACGGATTCGGGGAACGCGTCGAGGCCGGTCAGCTGTTCCTGGCGAGGGGCGGACGGGCTGAGGGCGCTCGCGTCCAGCGGTTTGGCGCCGGAGCGGGCCGCGGTGATTTCTTCCTCGAGCTTCTTCTTCGGTCCCGGAACGATTGAGCTCACGTGTCCAGCCTACGCAGGTTCCAGACCGACGGGACGACCAGCGTGACGACGGTGATCAGCACGAACAGTGCGGCGCCGTACAGTTCGACAACTTTCGCGCTGATGGCGACGGCGACGTACCCGACGGTCAGCTGGCCCACCGGGCCGGCGATGAACGAGCCGAGCATGTCGTACGACGAGACGCGGGAGAGCTTGTCGATCGGTACGTGCTGGCCGAGGGCGGTCTCCCAGTTGATCCCGAAGATGTCGAAGCCGACGCCGAGGATGAACGCCGCGATCGCCATCGCCCAGAGCTGCGGCAGCAGTGCCAGGCAGAGCATCACCGGGACGGTCAGCAGCATGCCGAGCATCCCGACCCGGAGCGGCCGCCGCGGCTTGAGCCGGAGCATGATGATGCCGCTGGCAACGAGTCCGGCGCCGAAGCAGGCGCTCACCACACCCCAGCCGGCCCGGCCGAAGGTGCGGTCGGCGATCACCGGGCCGAGGACCTGGTAGCAGGCCGTGTAGATCAGGTTCAGCAAGGCGAACGCGAGCACGATCACCCACACCCACTGCCTCGACACGAACTCGTGCCAGCCCTCGCGCAGATCGGTCAGCACCGAACTGGCGGCCCGTTCGATCCGCGGGATCGTCAACCGGGACAGCAGGAGTGCGCCGACCAGGAACGTCACGCCGTCGACCGCGAGCCCGATCCCGGGCCCGGTCAGTCCGACGATCACGCCGGCCACCGCGCCGCCGCCGATCATCGCGGCCGAGCGGGCGAACCCGGCGATCGCGTTCGCCTGCGGGAGTTCGGCGCGGTCCACGATCGACGGCAGGATCCCGGTCATCGCCGGCATCACGAACGCGGACGCGATCCCGTTCACCGCCTCGATCGACGCGAGCTGCCAGATCGTCGCGTGCCCGCTGAGTACCAGGGCCGCGGCCAGGCCCTGCGTGAGGCCGCTGATCGTGTTCGCGGTGACCAGGACCAGGTGCCGCGGCAACCGGTCCGCGATCACGCCGCCGAGCAGCAGGAACACGATGTTCGGGATGCTGCGCGCCGCGAGTACGGTCCCGACCGCGCTCGCGGAGTGCGAGATGTCGAGTACGGCGAACACGAGCGCCACCGGGGCGATCGACGACCCGAGGATCGAGATGAACCGCGCGGACACGAACACCCGCACGTCGCGATGCCGCAGTACGGCCAGATCCTCCCGGAACCCCACCCCGCCCCCTCTCGAGCGCCGTGAGCTTACCGGACCGCAGAGCCTCTCATCCTCGGATTAACCCATCAGCAGAAAAGGAGGGGTACGGTCGGTGATTGTGAGGAGGCAGCGGGTGGTGGGAGGAGTGCTGGCGGCCCGGGGGAGCGTCGCGCTCGCGGTTGTTGTCGTGTGCCTGGCTGCCGTCGCACTCGGCGAGGGGAGGCTCGGGTACCAGAGCCCCGCGGCGCACCTGGTACTGGAGACCGTCAACGCGTGCGTAGCCCTCCTGCTGGCGTTCCTGGTGTACGGGCGCTTCCGGCGTACCACCACGTGGCAGGACCTGCTGCTGCTTCAAGGACTGGTCATTCTCGGTACGGCGAACGCGCTGCTGAGCGTCACACTCGTCAAGGGCCAGGTCGGTGCGTTCGGTAGCTGGCTCCCGCCCAGCCTGCGCATCGTAGGGACGTTGCTGATCGCTGCATCGGCGCTCGTGCCGGCTAGACAAGCCCGTCGTCGTGGCTGGCGGCACTGGGCGCTGGCACCAGCCGTCGCGGGCATGCTGGTGTTCAGCGCGCTCCTGTACTGGCGTAAGGACTCGCTGCCCGCTGCTGTCACCGCTAACCAGTTCCTGGTCCCACAGCTCTTAACGCTCGCGTTCTTCGCTGTAGCCGCCGTGGCGTTCTCACTGCAGGCCCGTAGGCGTGACGACGTGCTCTTGCGTTGGTTGGGACCTGCTTGCGCAGTAGGCGCGTTCGCACGCTTGAACTACCTGCTGTTCCCACCGAACCGCCCTGACTGGCTGTACTCCGGTGACGTACTGAGAACCGTTTCCTACCTCCTCCTGCTCGTCGCAGCCGGCCGCGAGATCAGCCGGCACTGGGCACTGCAGGCGGAGATCGCTGTCGTCGAGGACCGTCGACGGCTCGCCCGCGAGATGCACGACGGCGTACTGCAGGAGCTCGGCTACATCCGGTCCGAGATTGGGAGCTTCGACGGCCCGCGGAGCGACCGGATCCTGGCCGCCAGCGACCGGGCGCTGGACGAGGCGCGGCAGATGCTCGAAGCGCTCGGCCGTCCGGACGACGAGCCGCTCGGGGTCGTGCTGCGACAGGCGGTCGAGCAGCTGGCACTGCGGTACGACGTGACGCTCGACCTGGAGGTGGACGAGTCGATCGTCGTGGACCGGCCGCAACGGCACGCGCTGGTGCGGATCGCGCGGGAGGCGGTGCTGAACGCCGTACGGCACGCCAAGGCGGACCGGATCAGCGTCCAGCTGAGCCAGGACGAGGACGGGAGCCGGCTGCGGATCGCCGACGACGGGCCTGGGTTCGACCCGGAGCAGCGGCAGACCGGCTTCGGGCTGATCAGCATGCGCGAGCGCGCGGAGGCGCTGCCCGGTACCTTCGTACTGACGACGCGGCCGGGCGAGGGAACAACGGTGGTGGTCAGGTGGTGACTGGGGAAGCACGCCGGGTGGTGATCGCGGACGACCACCCGCAGCTCCGGGCGCACATCCGGCAGGCCCTGGAGGCGGGCGATTTCGAGGTCTGCGCCGAGGCCGCGACCGGTCCGCAGGCGGTCCGGCTGACCGAGGAGCACCAGCCGGACGTCGTACTGCTCGACATCCACATGCCCGGCGGCGGGATCCGCGCCGCGGCGGAGATCTCCCGGCTGCTGCCGGACGTCGCGATCGTGATGCTGACCGTGTCCCGCGACGACAACGACCTGTTCGACTCGCTGCGCGCCGGGGCGTCCGGGTATCTGCTCAAGGACACCGATCCCGGGCGGTTGCCGGAGGCGCTGCGCGGGGTGCTCTCGGGTGAGGCGGCGATCCCGCGGTCGCTGGTCGCGCGGATCCTGGACGAGTTCCGGGAGCCGGGCCGTCGGCGCCCGGCCCGGCGGTCGAAGGCGGCCCTGCTCACGTCTCGCGAGTGGGAGGTGATGGGGCTGCTGGCCGATGGTCTGAGCACCGACGAGGTCGC
>NZ_DASRVN010000770.1:0-8077 GCF_035655035.1 Kribbella sp.
CCGCACCTGTACTTCTGGAAGAGCGCCAAGTGGGTCCGCGGCCTGGTGCTGTCCGACACCGAGGACCTCGGCTTCTGGGAGACCGCCGGCTACCACGAGTACGGAGACCCATGGAAAGAACAGCGATACGCCGGCGACTGAGTGCGCACAAGTCATGGCAGGTCGCGTCGGTGGTCGACGTACGGCGGGAGACGGCGTCGGCGCGGACGATCGTGCTCGACGTACCGGACTGGCCGGGGCATCTCGCCGGGCAGCACCTCGACGTACGGCTGACCGCGCCGGACGGCTACCGGGCGTCCCGGTCGTACTCGATCGCGTCCGCGTGGACCGGTAGTACGGTCGAGCTGACCGTGGAGAAGGTGCCGGACGGTGAGGTCTCGCCGTACCTGGTGGACGTGCTGAAGGTCGGCGACCCGCTGGAGCTCCGCGGACCGGTCGGCGGCTGGTTCGTGTGGAAGCCGGGGCAGGAGGGGCCCGTGCAGCTGATCGGCGGCGGGTCGGGCGTCGTGCCGCTGCGGTCGATGCTGCAGGCCCGGACAGCAGGAGGAGCCGGTACGTCGACGCCGATGCGGCTGCTGTACTCCGTTCGCCGCCCGGAGTCGGTGATCTACGTGCAGGACCTCAAGGCGCTGGCCGCGGCGGACGACGTCGACGTACATCTCGTCTACACCCGGGAGGCGCCGGCCGGGGAGTCGCGGGTGGGGCGGATCGACGCTTCGGTGATCGAGAAGTACGCGTTCGGGCCCGAGGACGGCGCGACGACGTACGTGTGCGGCCCGACGCCGTTCGTGGAGACGGTCGCGGACCTGCTGGTCGCGGCCGGCCACGACCCGGCGCGCGTCAGAACGGAGCGGTTCGGATGAGTCCAGAGAACTACACAGACAACCACCTCGACGGCAACGCCGCGGCCGGAGCCCTGAGCGAGCTCTTCGCCGTCGACATCACCGCCGCGATCGGCCAGTGCAACGCCTGCGGCCAGACCGGCGTCTTCGCCGAGGTCCGCCTGTACGTCGACGCACCCGGCATGGTGGCCCGCTGCAACCACTGCGACAACGTCCTGCTCCGCGTCGTCACCACCCCCGACGACACCTACCTCGACCTCCGCGGCCTCACCTACCTCCGCGTCCCGAACTAGCGCGGCTTGTTCTGGGTGCGGCGGATGGTGTCGCGTTGGGTTTCGCCGACGGCGCGTTCGTACGCCAGGACAAGGCCCTGGATCGTGACGGGTTTGAAGCGTTCGACGAGCTGCTGGATGTGTTCGGGCGGGCCGCCGGAGTCGCGGTAGTGCGGCCAGACCTTGGTGCGGAACACCTCGGTGAGCTCCTCGGCGACCGCGCGGCCGTGCTCGGAGAAGATTCGGCCGGCGGCCAGCACGGCCTCGACCGGGAGGTCCAGGTCGAGCAGTTCGGCGCCGAGACCGAGATGGGCGGTCGCGACCTGGAACACGTCCTCGTCCGGCGTCGGCTCGACCACCCCGAGCGCGACCAGCATCTCGATGTCGTCGTCGCTCAGCTCCCGGCCGGTACGCCGTACCAGCGCCGCCCGGTCGAGGGTCTCCGGGAGGTCGCGCATCCACGGCGTCAGCAGCGTCCGGTGCAGCGCGATGTCCTGCGGGGTGGCGTCGGCCGGGATCCGCTCCAGGTACCCCTCGATCGCCTGCAGGGTGAACCCGTGCGCCTGCAGCTCCCGCACGAGGTCGAGCCGCGCGATGTGCTCGGGCCCGTAGTACCCGACCCGGCCGCGCCGGATCGGCGGCGGGATCAGGCCCCGGCCCGCGTAGAACCGCAACGTGCGCACAGTCATCCCCACGCGCGCCGACAGCTCGTCCACCGTCAACGTCACGCCTTCAGGTGATGCTGCCCCCGCCACCTCGGACATGGCGGAGATCATAACGGTCCGCACTTGACCATCATGACAGTAGTACTGTCACAATCGGCCTCATGAGTGACGCCTTCCTGTACGACGCGATCCGCACACCGCGCGGCAAGGGGAAACCGAGCGGCGCGCTGCACGAGGTCAAACCGATCCAGCTGATCACCGGTCTGCTGGACGAGCTGCGGACCCGGCACCCGGACCTCGACCCGGCCGCGGTCGACGACGTCGTCCTCGGGGTGGTGACACCGATCGGCGACCAGGGCATGGACATCGCGCGGACCGCCGTACTGATGGCCGGCTACCCCGAGACCACCGGCGGCGTGCAGCTGAACCGGTTCTGCGCGTCCGGGCTGGAGGCGGTCAACCAGGCCGCGCAGCGGGTCCGCTCCGGCTGGGAGGACTTCATCCTGGCCGGCGGCGTGGAGTCGATGTCGCGGGTCAAGATGGGCTCCGACGGCGGCGCCTGGGCGATGGACCCGGAGACCGCGCTGCACACCGGGTTCATCCCGCAGGGCATCAGCGCGGACCTGATCGCGACCGTCGACGGCTTCTCCCGGACCGACGTCGACGCGTACGCCGCCGAGTCGCACGCGCGGGCCGCGAAGGCCTGGGCGAACGGGTACTTCGGGCGTTCCGTCGTACCGGTCGTGGACCGCAACGGACTGCGGATCCTCGACCATGACGAGCTGGTCCGGCCGGGGACGACGGTCGAGACGCTGGCCGGGCTGCCGTTGTCGTTCGCGGCGATCGGGGAGCACGGCGGGTTCGACGCGGTGGCGCTGGAGAAGTACCTGACCGTCGAGCGGATCGAGCACGTGCACCATGCCGGGAACTCGTCCGGCATCGTGGACGGCGCCGCGCTGGTCGCGATCGGCAACGAGAAGGCCGGCGAGGCGCTCGGCCGGGCACCGCGCGGGCGCGTCGTGTCGGTCGGCGTCAGCGGTGCCGATCCGACCATCATGCTGACCGGCCCGGCACCGGCCGCGCGGAAGGCGCTGGCCCGCGCCGGTCTGGACGTGGCCGACATCGACCTGTTCGAGATGAACGAGGCGTTCGCGGCGGCGGTGCTGCACTTCATGAAGGATCTCGGCGTACCGCACGAGAAGGTGAACGTGAACGGCGGCGCGATCGCCCTCGGGCATCCGCTCGGCGCCACCGGCGCGATGCTGATCGGAACCCTGCTGGACGAGCTGGAGCGCCGCGAGCTCCGGTACGGCCTGGCCACCCTGTGCGTCGGCGGCGGGATGGGCGTCGCGACGATCATCGAAAGGCTCCCAGCGTGAACAGCATGATCGAGTGGAAGAACGACGCGGGCGTGGTCACGCTGACGCTGAACGATCCCGACGCGTCGGCGAACACGATGAACGACGCGTACGTCGAGGCGATGGGCCGGACCGTCGAGCGGCTGGTCGCCGAGAAGGCGCTGCTCAAGGGCGTGATCGTGACGTCCGCGAAGTCCACGTTCTTCGCGGGCGGCAACCTGCAGCAGCTGTCGCGGATCCAGCCGTCGGACGCCGCACAGGTCTTCGAGACCATCGAGGAGGTCAAGCGCCAGTTGCGGGTGCTGGAGACGCTCGGTGTCCCGGTCGTTGCCGCGATCAACGGATCGGCGCTCGGCGGCGGGCTCGAGATCGCGCTCGCCTGCCACCACCGGATCGTTGCCGACAACAACCGTATCGAGCTCGGCGTACCGGAGGTGACGCTCGGCCTGCTGCCCGGCGGCGGGGGAGTGACCCGGACGGTGCGGATGCTCGGCCTGCAGGACGCCCTGATGAAGGTGCTGCTGCAGGGGCAGCGGATGAAGCCCGCGCACGCGTTGTCGGTCGGCATCGTGGACGAGGTCGTACCGGCCGCGGAGTTGCTGGAGGCCGCGCGCCGGTGGATCACGGCGTACGACGGGGACGCCAAGCAGCCGTGGGACCGGGACGGGTACAAGATCCCGGGCGGTACGCCGGCCTCGCCGAAGCTGGCCGCGTTCCTGCCGGCCTTCCCGGCGAACCTGCGCAAGCAGCTCAAGGGCGCGCCGTACCCGGCGCCGCGGGCGATCATGAGCGCCGCGGTCGAGGGCAGCCAGGTCGACTTCGAGACCGCGTCCCGGATCGAGTCCCGGTACTTCGTCTCGCTCGCCACCGGCCAGATCGCGAAGAACATGATCCAGGCGTTCTTCTTCGACCTGCAATCGATCAACGCCGGCGGTTCGCGGCCTTCCGGCGTACCGCCGTACCGCGCGCGCAAGGTCGGCGTGCTCGGTGCCGGGATGATGGGGGCCGGAATCGCGTATGTCTGCGCGAAAGCCGGAATCGACGTTGTGCTCAAAGATGTTTCGTTGGAGGCGGCTGCGCGCGGAAAGGAATATTCCGAGAAGCTGCTGGCCAAACAGGTCGCGAAGGGCCGGACGTCGGTCGACCAGGTGGCAGAGTTGCTCGGCCGGATCACTCCGGCCGCGGATCCGAACGACCTGGCCGGGTGCGACCTGGTGATCGAGGCGGTCTTCGAGGACGGCGGGCTGAAGCAGAAGGTGTTCGCGGAGATCGCCGAAGTGGTCGAGCCGGACGCGCTGCTCTGCTCGAACACCTCGACGCTGCCGATCACGACGCTCGCCGACGGGATCGACCGCCCGGACGACTTCATTGGCATGCATTTCTTCTCCCCGGTGGACCGGATGCCGCTGGTCGAGCTGATCGCCGGTGCGAAGACCTCGGACCGGGCGATCGCGCAGGCGTACGACGTCGTACGGCAGATCAAGAAGACGCCGATCGTGGTCAACGACAGCCGCGGGTTCTTCACGTCGCGCGTGTTCGGCACGCTGGTGATGGAAGGCGCCGCGATGCTGGCCGAGGGCATCGATCCGGTGACGATCGAGCGGGCCGCGACGCTGGCCGGGTTCCCGGCGCCGCCGCTGGCGATGCTGGACGAGGTCACGCTGACGCTGCCGCAGAAGATCCGCGACGCCGCGCGGGCGGCCGGCGACAGCGCCGGGGCGTTCGACGAGCACCCGGGGATGGCGGTCACGGATCGCCTGGTGAACGAGTTCGGCCGGCGCGGGAAGGCGGCCGGTGCCGGGTTCTACGACTACCCGGCGGACGGGCCGAAGTCGTTGTGGCCAGGACTGTGGGAGCACTTCGCGCGTGACATCGACGTACCGCTGATCGATCTGCAGGAGCGGATGCTGTTCGCGATGGCGCTGGAGACCGTGAAGTGCCTCGACGAGGGCGTGCTGCGATCGGTGCCGGACGCCAACATCGGGTCGATCTTCGGCATCGGGTTCCCGCCGCTGCACGGCGGGGCGTTGCAGTACGTGAACGCGTACGGACCGAGCGTCTTCGCCGAACGGGCGCGCGAGCTGGCAACGAAGTACGGCGAGCGCTTCGCGCCGCCGGCGCTGCTGCTCCGCAAGGCCGAGGCGGGGGAGATCTTCGGCTGATCACGAGCCGATATCAACTCAAGCAAATTCCACACATTCGAACAAAGAACAGCGCGTCCGGTCTTGCGCCGGACGCGCTTTTGAGACATTGTGCTGGCACTTCTACAACGATTGACTTGCAGTACCGTGTGCCAGAACTCGGAGATGCTTAACGCCGTTAAGTACCTCGGAACCGTGCGTCGTACCCCTGCGACGTTCCCTGTAGGGAAGGTGGAATTCATGCCTGCTCATGTTCCGAACGCCGGACTGTCCCGGCGCGATCTGCTCAAGCGGACCGGCGGACTCGCCGCGCTCGCCGCGTTCACCGCGGCCTGCGGCGGCAATACCGGCCGACCGTCGTCCGGTGGGGGTGGTGGGTCGAAACCCAGCCTCTCGCAGTGGTACCACCAGTACGGCGAGGCCGGCACCCAGCAGGCGGCGCAGAAGTACGCGAAGGCCTACACCGACGCCAACGTCACCGTGCAGTGGACCCCGGGCGACTACGCCAGCAAGCTCGCTTCGGGCCTGCTGTCGAACAAAGGCCCCGACGTCTTCGAGAGCCAGCTGAACATCGGCATGGTGAAGAGCAACCAGGTGGTCGCGCTCGACGACATCATCGCCGACGTCAAGGACGACTTCCTGCCCGGCGACCTCGCCACGAACACCGTGGACGGCAAGATCTACGGGATCCGGATGATCATCGACCCGCAGGTCATCTACTACCGCAAGTCGCTGCTGGACAAGGCCGGCATCAAGCCGCCGCAGACCATCGACGACCTGATCTCGGCGGCCAAGGAACTCACCACCAACAAGGTGAAGGGCATCTTCGTCGGCAACGATGGTGGTCTGGCGCTCGGCGGCCCGGCCATGTGGTCGTCCGGCGGCGAGTACCTGACCAAGGACAACAAGCCCGGCTTCTCCGGTGACGGCCCGGCCAAGATGTTCGGCAAGCTGCACGAGCTGTACGCCAGCAAGAGCGTGCTGCTCGGCGCGCCGACCGACTGGACCGACCCGGGCGCGATCAACCAGGGCCTGTGCGCGATGCAGTGGATCGGCATGTGGGCGGTTCCCGGCATGAAGAAGGCGCTCGGCGACGACCTCGGCGTGATCCCGTTCCCGGCCCTCGACGCATCGAACAAGCCGGCCGTGTACTCCGGCGGCTGGACGCAGTTCGTCTCCGCGAAGAGCGCGAACGTGGACGCGGCGAAGAAGTTCGTGAAGTGGCTGTGGATCGACCAGACGGCCGACCAGGAGGACTGGTCGCTGAGCTACGGCTTCCACATCCCGCCGCGGAAGAGCGTCGCGGCCAAGGCGGCCAAGCTGCAGAGCGGTGTCGCGGCGGACACCGTGAAGCTGACCCAGGACTACGGCCACACCGACAACCCGGCCTGGACCCCGAAGATGGGTACGGCGTTCGGCGACATGCTGACCAACATCATCAAGAAGGGAGCCGACCCAGCCGCAGAGATCGCGAAGGCGGAGAAGACCGTCAACGACGAACTGAAGCGGTTGTTCGGATGAGCGCTACGGCCAAGACGTCCGCGGACCCCGCCGCCGCTGGTGAGCGGCGAGGGACGCGGCCGGGCAGGAAAGGGCAGAAGGGGATCAAGGGCAACACCCTGTGGTTCTGGGTGTTCGTCGGTCCGTTCGTGCTCGGGCTGCTGATCTTCTCGTACCTGCCGATCCTGTGGAGCCTGGTCCTCAGCTTCTTCGAGGCGTACAACACCGCGACCCCGTCGAAGTTCGTCGGGCTGCGCAACTACGCCGACATGCTGACCGACCACAACTTCCTGTCCAGCCTGGGCACGTTCACGATCTTCGCGGTGTTCATCGTGCCGCTGACGTTCGTGCTCTCGCTGGTGCTGGCGCTGCTGGTCAACCAGGTCAAGATCGCCCGGGCGTTCTTCCGGTCGGTGTTCTTCCTGCCGACCGCGTGCTCGTACGTCGTCGCGTCGCTGATCTGGCGGCTGTCGATCTTCAACGGCGTCCGGTTCGGCCTCGCGAACACGGTGCTCGGCTGGTTCGGGATCGACAACATCGCGTGGCTGTCGACGGTCTCGCCCCCGTGGTACTGGCTGCCGCTGGTGACGGTCCGGCTGTGGCTCCAGCTCGGGTTCTACATGATCCTGTTCATCGCCGGCCTGCAGCGGATCTCGCCGACGCTCTACGAGGCGGCGTACGTCGACGGGGCGAAGCCCGGGTGGCAGGTGTTCCGGTACATCACGTTGCCCCAACTGCGGGCCACCTCGGTCGCCGTACTGATCCTGAACCTGATCGCGGCGTACCAGGCGTTCGACGAGTTCTACAACCTGATCGGCAACGTGAACTACGCGCGGCCGCCGCTGGTGTACCTGTACGGCATCTCGCTCGGCTCGATCCAGGACCTCGGGCACGGGTCGGCCGGCGCGCTCATCCTGGCGGTCATCATCATGATCGTGACTCTGTTGCAGAGCCGGATCCTCGGCTTCGGAAAGGCGGGCGACTGATGGCCGACGCCGAACGTACGACCGGTACGCCGAAGCCGATCGGCTTCACCCAGACCCCGCTCGGCCGGGTCGGGACCGGGCTGCGCTGGATCGCGCTGTTCGTCGCGGTGGTGCTGTTCCTGCTGCCGTTCTACCTGATCCTGCGCAACGCATTGTCGACCGAGGCCGACATCACCGCGCCCACATGGACGTTGTTCCCCTCGCATCTGCAGTGGGGCAACATCAGCGAACTGTTCAACGACACGACGGTGCCGATGGCGCGGGCGCTCTACAACTCCGCCGTCGTCGGCATTCTGGGCACCGCGGGACAGTT
>NZ_DASRVN010000771.1:0-10398 GCF_035655035.1 Kribbella sp.
GAGAAGTCGACGGCCTTGCGGCGCTCCTCCGAGATCGACACCTGGTTCACGTCCAGGTCGAACGCCTTCGGGCCGGGCGCGAACGCGGTGTTGAACTGCACCGTCTGCCACTTCACCTCGGCCTGGGCGAACCCGAGTTTCTTCGCCAGCGCATAGGTGACCGCCGACTCGTACCCCTTGCCGTTGCTCGGGTCGTTGTTGCTGAACCACGGCTCGTACGCCGGTTTGTCGGTGCCGACCGTCAACGTACCCGCCTTCTGCACGGCCAGCTTGTCCTTGGCGCAGGCGTCCGCGCCCGACGGCGTCGACGTACCGGACGAATTGTTGTCCGCCGGTGCACAAGCTCCCAGCCCCACGACCGCCAGCACAGCCAGCCCCACCACGACAGCACGCGTTCTCATGCGGAGAACTCTAGAGGGTGTCTGGGAGCTCTGCGCCGTCGCGAGCAGGTGCTCGGCGGGGTGCAGCGCAAGGCGGAGGACGAGGCTCGGAGTGGGGTTCTCCGTGCCTCGTCCTCCAACGCCGCGATGTGCCCCGCCGAGCGCCGCGCAGTAGGCGCAGGGCTCCCAGACACCCTCATGACCTCTTGCGGTAGGCGGTGGGACTTGATCCAGTGTGTAGACGGAAGCGGGTCGCGAAGTAGAGCGGGTCGGCGTACCCGACCTGGGCGGCGACCGAGGCGACCGGGCGGCTGGTGAGTTCGAGGAGGCTGGCGGCGGCGTCGAGGCGGCGGTGCTCGACGAACTGCTGCGGGGTGACTCCGAGCTGCGCGCGGAACAGGTGCGCGAAGCGCGAGACACTCAGGTTCACCGCCTTTGCCAGCCGCGGTACGTCGAGGTTCGCGGTCAGGTCCTGGTCGATCAGCTCGATCGCGCGCAGCAGGCGGTCGTCGATCTGGACCGCCTTCGGGTTCTGGGTGTCGCACCAGAGCAGGGCGGCCTCGAGCGAGTTCGCGCTCAGCTGCTCAGCCTGCGGGAGAACGCTGTGCTGATGCCGTACGGCGTCCCGCAGGTGGTCGGCGATCCGGTCGAAGGTCGGCTGCGCCGGGTGCAACTGGACGATGCCGGGGGCAACTTCCGGCCAGTCGAGCAAGGGCAGCCAGTCGGGTTTCGGGTGCATGTGGCTGTACAGGAAGTGCCAGCGCTCGCCGACGGTCGCGTAGTCGTGCAGGGTGTCCGGGCGGACCAGCGTCACACTGCCCGGTACGGCCGCGATCTGACCGAATCGTCCCTGTCCGTCGAGCGTCTGGACCAGCAGCCAGTCGGTGGTCCCGCGCCGCCGGTACGTCGCGTACTCAGGCCCTTCGTCGAACTCACCGACCACCAGCCGGCGCACCGTCGGATGCGGCGACTCAGCAGGATATCGAAGGTTCACAGCTCGATAGACTATCGCTGGTACGGCGTACCGCGGCCGATCCTGGAGGCATGACAGTCGCCGAGGTCTACCAGCGGGACGGCATCGTCCAGGTCCCGCAGCTGCTCGAACCCGCCGAGGTCGAGCGCATCCGCACGGTCTACATGGAGCAGGTCGAGGCGGACCTCTCCCTCGCCCACGACGACGGGGTCCCCGACGACGACCCGCTGAAGAAGTACCCGCGGTTCGTGCATCCGCACCGGCGGACCGACACCGAGGCCGGCGCGATCGCGCTCGAGCTGATGCTCGACGACCGGATCCTCGATGTCGTCCAGGCCCTGATCGGCCCGCCGCTGGGCGCCCAGTCGATGTTCTACTTCAAGCCGCCAGGCGCTCGCGGTCAGGCGCTGCACCAGGACAACACGTTCCTGCGCGCCGACCCGGAGACCTGCCTCGCGGCCTGGATCGCGATCGACGACGTCGACTCCGCGAATGGCGGCCTCCAGGTCGTCCCCGGCTCACACCGCACGGAACTGCTCTGCCCCGAGCCGGCCGACCTGTCGGAGTCGTTCAGCAACGCCCAGGTCGCCGTACCCGAAGGACTCTCCAAGGTCCAGACCAAGATGACGGCCGGCGACGTCCTGTTCTTCCACGGCAGCGTCGTCCACGGCTCCCGCCCCAACTCCACCCCGGACCGCTTCCGCCGCGCCCTGATCTTCCACTACATCCCCGAGGACAGCGTCGAGATCGCCTCCTTCTACAACCCCCTCATCCGCCCCGACCACCGGGAAACAGTCCTCCCCGAAGCCCTGGGCGGCGGCCCCTGCGGCGACTACGCCGAAATGGAGCCGTAGTCCCCCGCTGAGCGGTTGCTGAGCGGACCCGGGCTGCCGCGGAATCCCGCCGTACGCTGCAAAGGTGGCGGCGATCGGACGACCGCGGGCCCGGACCACGCCGATCGGGCTGTGGCGGCGGCATGCCGGCGTACGCCTGCGCTCTGCCATGGCGTCGGTGATCGTCGTCGCGCTCGCGCTGACCGCGGCCGCTGCCGTGCTGGTCTGGATGCTCGACCGTTCCCTGGCCCAGGGAGCCCAGACGGCCGCGGTCCAGCGCGCCCGGGCGATCGCCGCGCCGATCGCCGCCGGTACGGCGTCCGCGCCCCGGCAGAACCTGGTCGCCGGACCCGGTGAACAGTCGGTCGCGCAGATCCTCGGTCCGAACGGCTCCGTCCTGGCGTCCTCACCCGAACTGGACGGCGAGGCGCCACTGGTGCCCGAGCGTCCCGGCCCTGGCACGGAGCTCAGCTTCACCAGGAAACCGCTGCCGGTCGGCGACGGGGAGTCCTACACGCTCAGCGCCATCGGAGTCTCCGGGCCGAACGGTCCGTACGTCGTTCTGGTCGGTCAGTCCCTCGCCCCCGAGGAACGGTCCGTGGCGACGGTGGCCGCACTCGTCGCCGGCGGGCTGCCGATCCTCCTGCTGGTCGTCGGCGTCGCGACGTTCGTCCTGTCCGGCCGGTCACTGCGTCCGGTCGAGGCGATCCGGCGCCGGGTGGCCGACATCTCCGGCGCCGACATCTCCGGGCGCGTTCCCGTCCCGGAGGCGAACGACGAGGTGGCCAGGCTCGCGGTCACGATGAACGCGATGCTGACCCGCCTGGAGACCGCCCAGGCCAGCCAGCGACGGTTCGTCGCCGACGCCAGCCACGAACTGCGGAGCCCGCTCGCGACGCTGCGGGCCACGGTCGAACTGGCGGCGAACCCGAAGACCGCGAGCGGCGCCTCGACGGAGACGCTGCTGGCCGAGACCGATCGCCTGGAACGGCTGGTGGCAGACCTCCTGCTGCTCGCGAAGGCCGACGAGCACGGCCTCCGGATGGTCCGGGTGGACGTCGACCTCGACGATCTCGTCCTGGCGGAGCGAACCCGGCTGCGGAACCTCCCGAGGCTGACCGTGGGCGGCAGTGTCCGCGCGGTCCAGGTTCGTGGGGACAGCCATCAACTGGCGCAGGCGCTGCGCAACCTGGTCGACAACGCGGTCCGGTATGCCGCGTCCCGGGTCGAGATCAGTGTGTACGAGGACGGGTCCGACGCGGTGATCGACGTCGCCGACGACGGCCCGGGGATTCCGCCGGACGCGCGCGAACGCGTCTTCGAACGGTTCGTCCGGCTGGACGACAGCCGGACCCGGAGTATCGGGGGCTCGGGGCTCGGGCTGGCGATCGTGCGCGAGGTGATCAGCGCTCACGACGGTACCGTGCACGTCACCGAGTCCGCGCTCGGCGGCGCACTGTTCCGGATCACGCTGCCGATTCGCCCGCGGGGCTACCCGCCGTCGGCCGCCAGCCGGTAGCCGATCCCGCGGACGGTCTCGATCGCCCTCCGGTCGTACGGCGCGTCGATCTTGCGGCGCAAGTATCCGATGTACACCTCGACCACGTTCGGATCGCCGTCGTAGTGGGCGTCCCAGACGTTCTCCAGGATCTCGGCCTTGCTCACCACGTCGCCGCGCCGCCGCAGCAGGAACTCCAGTACGCCGAACTCGCGCGGCGTGAGCTCGATCTCGTCCGCACCCCTGGTCACGTGCCGGCGGGCCGGGTCCAGTCGCAGGTCGCCGGCCGACAGCACGGTCGGCCGCTCCGGCGCACCCCTGCGGATCAGCGCGCGCAACCGGGCGATCAGCACGACGAACGAGAACGGCTTGGTCAGGTAGTCGTCGGCGCCGAGGTCGAAGGCGTCCGCCTGGTCGTACTCCCCGTCCTTGGCGGTCAGCATCAGCACCGGGGTCCACACCCCGTCCTCGCGCAACTGCCGGCAGACCCGGTAGCCGTTGAGCGTCGGCACCATGATGTCCAGTACGACGGCGTCGTACGCGATCTCCTTCGCCGCCCAGAGGCCTTCCGCGCCGTCGTGAACCACGTCGGCGTTGATGCCTTCGGCGACCAGCCCGCGCCGGACCGCCTCGGCCAGCCGAACCTCGTCCTCCACCACCAGCACACGCACGGTTCCAGTCTGACCAGCAGGCACTGAGCGCGGCCTGAGTCGGCGTTCTCTCAGGTGACCTCAGAGTCTTGCCAGGCACCGGCGACAACAGTGGAACGCAGACCGGCCCTCCGGCCGGTCACGACACAGAACCTGGAGCACAAACATGCGCATCACACGTCGTACTGCAGGAATCGTCGGCTTCAGCGGCGCCGCCTTGCTCGCGGCCGCCGTCAGCACCGGAGCCGCGTCGGCGGCGACCGCGGCCGGCACCCCGATCGTCCACCGGGTCGCTGCGATCAGTACCGCCGCGACCCCGACCGCCGTCAAGGCCGCGCCGGAGAAGCCGGGCACCGAGGTAGCAGACGGCCCGACGGCCGAGAAGCCCGGCACCGAGGTGGCCGACGGCGCGGCCGGTACGGCCGGGTCCGAGACGCCCGGCACCGAGACGGAGTCCGCCAACGACGGCCCCGGCGGTCACGCGGACCCGGCCGGCGCGGTCGACCACCAGTTCCAGGGCAACGAGTAACAGCCGCCGGTAGCTGCCTCAACCCCAGGCGGCGGTCGGCCGGGCGAGCACGCGACTCGCCCGGCCCGTCCGCGCGCTCAGTTGGAGTAGTCGCGGAAGCCTCGGTTGGTTTTGCGGCCGAGGTAGCCGGCGGTTACCAGGTGCTCCAGCAACGGGGCGGGGGCGAAGCCTGGTTCGCGGAATTCGAGGTAGAGGGTGCGTTGGATGGCCAGCGAGACGTCCAGGCCTACGACGTCGAGGAGGGCGAACGGGCCCATCGGAAGGCGGCAGCCGAGTTTCATGGCGGCGTCGATGTCGTCGACGCCGGCGTAGTGGGCCTCGAGCATCCGGACGGCATCGTTCAGGTACGGGAACAGCAGGGCGTTCACGATGAAGCCGGCGCGGTCGCCGCAGCGGACCGGGTGCTTGCCGGCGGCAACGGCTACCGCGGCGACCGTGTCGGCGACCTCGGCGGACGTGCTGACGGTGCTCACGATCTCGACCAGCTGCATCACCGGCGCGGGGTTGAAGAAGTGCAGGCCGACCACGTCCGCCGGGCGCTTGGTCGCCATCGCCAGGTCGATGACCGGCAGCGACGAGGTCGTGGTGGCCAGGATCGCACGCGGCTTGCAGATCTCGTCGAACGACTCGAACAGCGCCTGCTTGACGCTCAGCTCCTCGACCACGGCCTCGATCACGAGATCCACGGACGCGAGATCGTCGAGCTTCGCCGTACCGGTCACCCGGCGCAGCGCCGCGTCCCGCTCGTCCGACGACAGCTTGCCGCGCTGCACGCCCTTCTCCAGCGAGCGTTCCAGTACGGCGCGGACCCGGTCCACCTTCTCTGTGCCGCGGGCGACGTACAGCACGTCGTACCCGGCCTTCGCGAGCACCTCGACGATGCCGACGGCCATCGTCCCGGAGCCGACCACGCCGACCTGCTTGACCGGCCGTACGGCGATGTCGTCGCCCGCGGGCGAGGGCGTGTGCTCGTCGTCCACCACGACCGGCGAATCGGCCGACTCGTAGGTGTAGAACCCGCGCCCGGTCTTCCGCCCCAGCAGCCCGGCGGTGACCATCTGCTTGAGGATCGGCGCCGGCGCGTGCAGCCGGTTCCGGCCCTGCTTGTACATCGTGTCGAGGATCTCGTACGCCGTGTCCAGCCCGATCAGGTCGAGCAGCGCCAGCGGACCCATCGGGTACCCGCAGCCGAGCCGCATCGCCGCGTCCACGTCCTCACGGGTCGCGTAGCGGGACTCCACCATCGACACCGCGTGGTTCAGGTACCCGAACAGCAGCGCGTTCGCGATGAACCCGGCCCGGTCCGCGGCCACCACCGGGACCTTGTCGAGCCGCCGGGCCAGCGCCTGTACGTCGTCCACCACGTCCGGCTCGGTGACGACGGTCTTGATCACCTCGACGAACTCCTGCACCGGCGCCGGGTTGAAGAAGTGCAGGCCGACCACGCGCCGCGGCCGCTGGGTGGCGACCGAGATCTCGGTGACCGACAACGACGAGGTGTTGGTGGCGAGGATCGCGTCCTCGCGGACGATCTTGTCCAGCGTGGCGAAGATCTCGCGCTTCAGCTCGAGCCGCTCGACGACCGCCTCGATCACCAGGTCGCAGTCCGCGAGCGCCTCCATCGAGGTGGCGAACGTGACCCGGCCGAACAGCGCCTGCTGGTCCTCGACCGACAGCTTGCCGCGCTTCACGGCCCGGTCGGTGGAGTGCTGGATGTGCCCGCGGCCGCGCTCGGCGGCTTCCTCGTCGCGCTCGACGCCGACCACGGTCAGCCCGTGGCGCGCGAACACCTCGGCGATCCCGGCGCCCATCGTGCCGAGCCCCACCACACCCACTGTCGTCAATTCCCGAGCCATGCTGTGCACTATGCCAGTCCGGGTAGTGGTCCGCCCATGAGTTGCGTCACCGGCGAGGTCAAGCTCACACGCGCTCGTCGACGACGACCGGCGTCACGGTCCAGCCGTCGAGCAGCCACCACGGGTCGGGCGCGCCCTGCAGCGCGGCGGCGATCGGGCGGGGCCTCAAGTCCCGCTCAGTGAGCTCGCCCAGCCCGAGCCAGACGGGGCGGTAGCTTCCCCGCTCCGATTCCGCCGTACTGGCGAACTCCGGGCCGTCGCCGGTGCCGAACTCGCCGCCGATCACCTCCGCCGTGAAGTAGTGCTGCGTACTGTCCCCGAAGTGCACCACCGCGACCGCGTCCCGGATCTTCACCAGCAGCCCGAGCTCCTCGTACACCTCCCGCCGCGCCGCCTCCGCCACGCTCTCGCCGTCCTCCACCTGCCCGCCGGGAAGCA
Source organism: Kribbella sp. (assembly GCF_035655035.1). Taxonomy (GTDB): domain Bacteria; phylum Actinomycetota; class Actinomycetes; order Propionibacteriales; family Kribbellaceae; genus Kribbella. Next base: position 7,158 of record NZ_DASRVN010000771.1, read on the forward strand.
CGTGGTACGTCCGCCCGTCGCGCACCCGCTCGATCGCCGCGAGCCCGTCGCCGGTCAGCAGTACGACGCCGGCCCGCATCACGCCCGCCTCGCCAGGACCTGCAGCCAGGATCCGATCTTGGACTCCGTCCGTTCGAGCTGCTCGACCGTCCACCCGGATGCGGTCAGCAGGTCCCGCAGCGGGGCCTCCTGCCAGAGCACGAAGTGCCGCGGCAGGTCCAGGTGCCGGCTCGACCACTCCTCCCCCTGACCCTCCCGGGTCGCGAACGCGAGCACCGGGGCGGACCGCGCCGACCTCCGCAGTACGTCGGCCAGCTGCGCCCGGTCGAAGTGCAGGAACACCGCGCTCGCGTACACCGCGTCGTAAGGACCGCCGTACTCGTCGGTGAGCGCGTTCAGCTCGTCGGCGGCGTACCCGTCGGCGCGCATCATCTCGACGAACGCCCGGGTCGCGTCGGTACGCCGTACCAGGTAACCACGACGCTCGAGCTCGATCGCGTCCCGGCCGGTGCCGCTCCCGAGTTCGAGCACGCGGCCGCCCGGCGGGAGGCGGGCGGCGAGCAGATCGATCAGCGCCTGGTTGGGGTCCTTGGGGATCGTGTCGCGGAACTTGTCCGGGGCCTGTTCGTACGCGGCCAGGGTGAGCTCGTTGTCGGAGGCAACCCGGGTCCAGCCGTCGCCGGTGTGCTCGACGACGGCGGGGAGCCGGAGGCCGAGGTCCAGTCCGAGGACGACGACGGTCTCGCCGCGGTGCAGGTCAGCGATCGCCTGCAGCTCGGCGTCCGGATGCTGGGTCAGCTCGGGTACGACGGTGAGCCGCACGCCGAGGTGCTCCGCCAGCCGGGACCCGGCCGCCGCCTCGAACGGCCCGGCGTACACCTGGGCGACCCGCTCGGCGACCACCGCCTGCTGGACGTCACCGGGCAGCAACAGGATCCGCGCGGGACACATCAGATTCATCGGTCGACGTACTCCAGGGCCTCGGCGGCGTACTCCGCCCAGACGGCGGACCGGTCGAGCGGGATCTTCACCCACTCCTTCATCGGCCTCCCCATACCCGGATCGAACTGTTCCACACCGGGAAGCGCCAGCGCCCGCTCCCGCGGCTCCGGCGGCAGCTTGAAGGTCATCGCGTCACCGAACATCCCCGCGACCACCTTCTTGCCGATCTTCAGGCACGGCATCCCGAACATGCTCCCCCGGACCACCCCGGCCGCCTCCAGCCCGGCCGCCACCGCGTCGTACGCCGCAACCGCCTCGTCGCTCACCTTCGGCATCATGCTCACCACCTTCCCACCCGAAGCGCCGAGTGCACTACGGTGCTTTCTCGTGCGCTTGGTGATAGCTACGTGTTCTGTTGACTACTCGGGGCGGCTGACGGCTCATCTGCCGATGGCGCCGCGGTTGCTGATGGTCAAGGCGGACGGGTCGGTGCTGATTCACGCCGACGGCGGGTCGTACAAACCGCTGAACTGGATGTCCCCGCCGTGCAAGCTGACCGAGGAGGAGGGGGTCTGGAGCGTCACCAACAAGGCGGGTGAGGAGCTCCGGATCACGCTCGAGGAGGTGCACAGCGACACCTCGTACGAGCTCGGGCAGGACCCTGGGCTGATCAAGGACGGCGTCGAGGCGCACCTGCAGGAGCTGCTCGCCGAGCACGTCCAGACCTTCGGCGACGGCTGGACGCTGGTACGGCGGGAGTACCCGACCGCGATCGGCCCGGTCGACCTGCTGCTCCGCGACGCCGACGGCAAGCACGTCGCGGTCGAGATCAAGCGCCGCGGCGAGATCGACGGCGTCGAGCAGCTCACCCGGTACGTCGAGCTGCTGAACCGCGACCCGCTGCTGGCCCCGGTCCGCGGCATCTTCGCGGCCCAGCTGATCAAGCCGCAGGCGCAGTTCCTGGCGACGGACCGCGGCCTGGAGTGCCTGACCGTCGACTACGACGCGCTCCGCGGCATGGAGTCCGACGTACTCCGACTGTTCTGAATACTCCTGACAAAGCAGGAAATTTGCCCGATTTCGGGCAGGGTCTTTGCCATGGACCCGGAAACACTGCATGGTGGTCGGGTGATCAGTCAGAGGGCGTCTGAGAACTCTGCGCCGTCGCGAGGAGGTGCTCGGTGCGGTGCATCGGCGTGCGGGGGCGAAGGGGTCGATGCGGAGCATCGTTCCCTTTGCACCCGTGCGGCGAGGTGCCGTGCCGAGTGCCCCGCAGTAGGCGCAGGGTTCTCAGATGCCCTCTGAGGCGGCGGCCGTGGAGCCGGTGGACGAGCTGGCCGATCAGGTCAGCCGGACGACCGGACTGCCGGCCGAGGTCGCGCGGCGCGTGGTCGCCGACGTACTGGCCTATTTCACCGAGACGACCGAGGAGTACGTCCGGCGCCGGCACCGTGAGCTGCAGACCTACGGCGCCCGCAACGACGAGATCTTCGCGCGGCTCGGCACCGAGCTCCGGCACTGGCCGGTCCGCTCGCCCGAACTCTCCGCCCGGCAGCTGCGACGGATCGTCTACGGCTGACCGGGTCGCGCAACCGAACCTACGAAGGGGCACCATCACATGTGCGGAATCGTCGGGTACGTCGGCACCAAGCCGGCCGCGCCCATCCTGGTGGACGGCCTGGCCAGGCTCGAGTACCGGGGCTACGACTCGGCAGGCGTCGCCGTCGTCGGGTCCAGCGAGCTCAAGGTGCACAAGGACGCCGGCCGGGTCCGTGAGCTGGAGGCGTCGCTGCCGAAGCGGTTCGGCGGCAAGCTCGGCATCGGCCACACCCGGTGGGCCACGCACGGCGGCCCGAGCAAGGACAACGCGCACCCGCACGCCAGCGGCAACGAGCGGATCGCGGTGGTGCACAACGGCATCTTCGACAACGCCGCGGCGATCCGCAGCCAGCTCGAGGAGGCCGGCGTCAAGCTGCGCTCGGAGACCGACACCGAGGTGCTCGCGCACCTGATCGAGCAGGCCGACGGCGCCACGCTCGAGGAGAAGGTGCTGGCCGCGCTGCACCGGATCGAGGGCACGTACGGCATCGCGGTCGTCGACCTGGACTTCCCGGACCGGATCGTGGTCGCCCGCAACGGCAGCCCGCTGATCCTCGGCATCGGCGACGGCGAGATGCACATCGCCTCGGACGCGGCCGCGCTGATCCGCTACACCCGCCAGGTCGTGTACCTGGACGACGGCGAGCTGGCGACCGTACGGGCCGACGGGTACCGGACGTTCACGCAGGACGCGGCGCCG
>NZ_DASRVN010000772.1:0-5416 GCF_035655035.1 Kribbella sp.
CATCCAGCTCACGCCCACCCCGTTCAGCTCCACGAACAGCGTGCCGCCAGGACCTGGGTGGGACTGCATGTACAGCCTGGTGCGGTCACTGAGCACCTGGGGGAGACCGCGGTGGCCCAGGTGGAACCGTGCGTACCGCAGTTGGTCCCGCGGGCTCGAGATCAACCCGCCCGCCGCGTGCAGACCACGGGGGACCCTGTCGAACGACGGCTCCACGACGGGCTTGCCGTCCACGATGTTGTGCGACGCGGCGACGCTGAAACCGGCCAGCTCGCTGCGGAAGTACCTGCTGTGGTTCAGGCCGAGCGGGTCGATGACCAGCTCCCGTACGGCGGTCTCGTACGCCTTCCCGTACACCCGCTCGAGGATCAGCCCGGCGACACCGATCGCGGCGTTGTTGTACGAGAAGACCTTCCCGAGCGGGGTCAGCTGCGGGATCTTCGTCATGTCCGCGACGTACTTCGGGAGCGCGTCGTCGCCGTCGCCGGTGTCCTCGAAGTAGTCGCCCTGCCAGCCGGCCGAGTGGTTCAGCAGCTGCCGCACGGTGACCCGGGCCGACACCGCCGGGTCCGCGGTCGCGAAGTCCGGCAGGTACGCGCGGACCGGCCGGTCCAGGCTGATCCGGCCGCGCTCGGCCAGCCGCATGATCGCGGTCGCGGTGAACGTCTTGGTGGTCGAGCCGATCCGGAACACGGTGTCCGTGGACACCGGCTCGTTCGTGTCCACGCTGGTCACCCCGAAGCCGCGGACGTACTCGCGGCCGCGGTACCAGACGCCGAGCCCGGCGCCGGGGATCGCGTACTTGGCCATCCCGGCCTGGATCTTCTCCGCCAGCCGCCCGATCGCGACGGGTTCGGTGGTGGTCGTGGTTGCCGATGACGGCAGGGTGGTGGCCGCGGCGACCGGTACGGCGGCGGCCACGGACTTGAGCACGGTACGACGGGTGAGCGACACGTCAACGTCTCCTCGGGGCGAGTGGATGGTTCCGTTGCCGCTATTATTACCATCGTTGGTATCAATGGATACCCTGAAAGAACCCTGATGGAGAGCCGATGGAGGAGTCACCGACCCCGGTGCTGGACGTCCTGCTGCACCCGATCCGCTGGCGGATCGCGCAGCGCGTGCTGGGCCGTGAGGTGACCACCACGGACCTCAAGCGGGACCTGCCCGACATCCCCACGACCACCCTGTACCGGCACGTCGCCGCACTCATCGACGCCGGCTACCTGACCGTGGTCCGCGAGCGCAAGATCCGCGGCACCACCGAACGCACCCTCAGCCTGGACCAGACCAAGGTCGGCCGCATCGACGCCCGCGAGGCTCGCGCGATGACGGAGGACCAGCACCGCCAGGCCTTCCTGATGATGCTGACCCGCCTCGCCGCCGACTTCGACCGCGTAGTCGAGAACGGCGACCTCTACGAGCGGATGGACCAGCTCGGCTACTCCCAACTGGCGCTGTACCTGAGCCCAGAAGACATGGAGGAGTTCCGCACCCACTTCACCGAGCTGATCCAGCCCTACCTCGCCGAGTCCCCCGGCAAGGCCCGCGTGGTGCTGTCGATGTTCTCCCTACCGGACAGCTGACAAGGAGAGCGAGCGAAGCGAAGCGCCCCCCACCAACAAAGCGAGCGAAGCGACCCACCGCGGGGGTCCGGGGGGCGGAGCCCTCCCGGGGCGGGGTCTGGGGGCTCCGCCCCCAGAAACACAACGACCGATCGATGTGCGCGCTTTCTGCGCACAAGGATCGGCCAGATCGGTCGCGCCCCCGGCAGGATTCGAACCTGCGCACCCGCCTCCGGAGGGCGGTGCTCTATCCCCTGAGCTACGGGGGCTCAGGAACGAGCAGAACATTAGCAGCATGTTCATGCCATTTCCGAATCGGGGGCGTCCGGCGTGGGGTAGAAGACTTGGCATGCGCAAACCAGGGATATCTCTTGTTGTCGTGCTAGCCGCCCTCCTCCTACCCACCCCGGCCCAGGCCGTCACCGGATGGCACGTTGTCGGGTCTGACAACGCCCGCCCGCTGGACGAGAGCCAAGGCCTCGCCACGGTCACCCGCGGCGGAGCTACGCAGTACCACTACACAGGTGTCGGGACCATCCCGTCGGACCTCCTGGTCCGCGGCTGGAATCACGTCGGCGACCCCGGCGCGTCACAGGGCTGGTACGTCGAGCCGTACCAGCGTGACGACCGTGGCGGGAAGCTGTACCGCGTGCAGTCGCCGTCCGGTGCCTGGTCCACCTACACGCACGCCCTGGAGTCCTGGGAGGCGAACAACAACAGCTTCGCCGCGGTGAGCCCGGACGCCCAGTGGCTGGTCACGGGGGAGTGGGGCACGATGGACCGCCTCCTGGTTCTCCCGATGCCCGGTGTGGCCGCCACGGACCCGTCGAAGAACCTCCCGTACGCCGCTGCGATCCGCCTGGACCACCAGGTCCGCGACGTACAGGGCTGCGACTTCGTGAACGCCACTCAGCTCCTCTGCTCCTCCGACGATCCGGACGGCAGCCTGTTCGGTACGACGAAGCCGCTGCTGCAGGTGGACCTGTCCGCGCCCGTGGGCTCGAGTGACGTCACCGGGCATGTGACCTCGCTGGGACAGCTCCCGCTGCAAAGCAGTTGTTCCGGGAGCTTCGAAGTGGAGGGCATCGACTACTACGAGCCCGACGGCACACTGCGCGTCGTGGTGATGTCCCCGGGCGTCTGCGTCGGGATCGACAGCAAGACGTACCGGTTCCAGCGTTGAGCTCGGGAGGCCCACCCATCGGGCCCTGAGTGGACCCTGGAACCCCGGCGCGGTGGCATCCGGCGGGGCTCGAGCGCCGTCATAGTGGTTGTAAGTCCCACGGTGGAAAGGAAACGGTACTCATGGCTAGCTCTCTGGTCCGCCCGTCACACGATCGCTGGATCGGCGGTGTCTGCTCCGGACTCGCTCGCCGGTTCGGTATCTCGTCCAACACGATGCGGCTGATCTTCGTGATCAGCTGCCTGCTCCCGGGCCCCCAGTTCCTGATCTACATCGCGCTCTGGATCCTGATGCCGTCGGAGCGCTGACCCCCGGCGGCCGGCCGTCCCGGCGTACCTGGCAACCTGCTCCCATGCGAGCAGACGGGTGGCGCCGGGCGGTCGGGGCGGCGGCCGTCCTGCTGTTCGCCGGCGTCCTGCCGGGCGGGTGCCGGTTCGGCCCCGCGGCGCCCGCGGCCGCCGACCTGCGGACCGCCGCGCCGCCGTGGGACGCTCCCCGCGACGCCGTCTCGTACATCGACAAGGCCGGGTTCGAGCGGCTCCCGCTGGACTTCTCCGGCCCGTCGCCGTACACGCTGAATGTCGCGGTCACCCTCGACGGCAAGCCGGTCCAGGTCGCGGCCGGGATCGGCATCGACAAGCTCCGCGCGCAGCAGGCCGCCATCCACACGCACGCCACCGACGGCACCGTCTGGGTCGAAGCGAAAACCACCACCGAACGCCCGACGCTCGCCCAGTTCTTCACCCTCTGGGGCGTCCGCTACGACGCCAAGTGCCTCGCCAACGCCTGCAACTCCCTCACCGTGACCGTCAACGGCAACCCAGCCCCGTGGGACACCCCGCTGGTGCGCAACAGTCACGTCACGGTGAGTGCTCGGTAGCGTCGCCGTACCGGGCTGTGGATAGCGAGTCAAGGGTTTGGGGTGCGGGCCATTAGGCTGATCCGGTGACTCCGGAACAGCTCGCTGAGAAGATCCTGCAGGCCCTGGCCGCGCTCGCCGCCGATGGCACCATCGCCGTCGAGGGTGGGCTGCCGCGCGAGCTGAAGGTCGAGCGACCCAAGAACCCCGAGCACGGGGACTACGCGACCAACGTCGCGATGCAGCTCGGCAAGCGCGCCGGGCTGAACCCGCGGCAGTTCGCCGAGCTGCTGGCGGCCAGGCTCCGCGACGACGAGGCGATCACCGCCGTCGACATCGCCGGCCCTGGTTTCATCAACCTCAAGGTCGCGGCCGATGCCCAGGGCAAGGTCGCGCAGGCGATCCTGGACGCCGGCGAGAAGTACGGCACCAGCGACAGCCTGCAGGGCCGGGCGATCAACCTCGAGTTCATCTCGGCGAACCCGACCGGTCCGCTGCACCTCGGCCATACCCGCTGGGCCGCGGTCGGCGACGCGCTGGCCCGCGTGCTGGCGGCGGCCGGGGCGAGTGTCACCCGCGAGTTCTACATCAACGACCGCGGCAACCAGATGGACAAGTTCGGCGCCAGCCTGCAGGCCGCGGCGCACGGGCACCAGATCCCCGAGGACGGGTACCACGGGGAGTACATCCTGGATCTGGCGAAGCGGATCGTCGATGAGGTCCCGGACATCCTCACGCTGCCCGAGGACGAGCAGGTGATCGCGTTCCGCGAGGCGGGGTACGAGCGTCAGCTCAAGGAGCAGCAGGACCAGCTGGACCACTTCCGGACCAAGTTCGACGTCTGGTTCTCGGAGCGCAGCCTGCACGAGCAGGACGGCGTACCGCACGCGATCCAGAAGCTCCGCGACCAGGGCCACCTGTACGAGGCCGACGACGCGCTGTGGATGCGGACGACGGACTTCACCGACGACAAGGACCGGGTGCTGATCCGGTCGAACGGCGAGCCGACGTACTTCGCCTCCGACGCGGCGTACTACGTGAACAAGCGCGACCGCGGCTTCGAGACCTGTATCTATCTGCTCGGCGCCGACCACCACGGCTACGTGAACCGGCTGAAGGCGATCGCGGCCTGCGCCGGCGACGACCCCGAGCACAACATCGAGATCCTGATCGGCCAGCTGGTGAAGATCCTCAAGGGCGGCGAGGAGATGCGGCTGTCCAAGCGGGCCGGCACCATCGTCACGCTCGCCGAGCTGGTCGAGGAGGGCGGCGTCGACGCGCTCCGCTACACCCTCTGCCGGTACCCGGCCGACTCCCCGCTGACCCTGGACATCGAGGAGATGACCCGCCAGGCCAGCGAGAACCCGGTGTTCTACGTGCAGTACGCGCACGCCCGGCTGGCCTCGATCCTGCGCAACGCCGACGAGCTCGGCATCAAGCTGGACGAGTTCGACCCGGGCCTGCTCAGCCACGAGCGCGAGGGCGACCTGCTCCGCGCGCTGGCCGAGTTCCCGCGGGTGGTCGCGACCGCCGCCGAGCTGCGCGAGCCGCACCGGATCGCGCGGTACCTCGAGGACACGGCGGCCGCGTTCCACAAGTTCTACGACAGCTGCCGCGTGCTGCCGCGCGGCGACGAGGAGGTGGAGCCGGTGCACAAGGCTCGCCTGACCCTGGTCTCCGCGACCCGGACCGTGCTCGCCAACGGGCTCGACCTGCTCGGCGTCTCCGCACCGGAGCGGATGTGAGGGCGCACGAGGCGGGCGCGCTGCACGCCGACATCGGCCACCGGGCACCGCCCTGGCTGCGCGC
>NZ_DASRVN010000773.1:0-6303 GCF_035655035.1 Kribbella sp.
GCGCATCCGAAGACGGAAGCCGTGCTTCTTGTGCCGGCGACGGTTGTTCGGCTGGAACGTCCGCTTGCTCACTGGAATGACTCCGGTTACTCGAGATCACAAATTTGTCGACAAATCCACTGATTGGATCTGCCCGGGTGCCTGTCCTGCACGCCGTCGGAGAACCAGAAGAAGGGTCCCGCAGGGAGCGCAGCACGAAAGGGCCGGCTCAACACCGACCGATCCACGGTACGTGGCTCCCTGTGGACAGGTCAAACCAGCTATCCCCAGAGTTTTCCACAGGCTTGTGGATAGCGTAGTGGGCAACTGGTTACCGGAGTACTCGTCACTGTCCGGACCGAGGCGCGACAGAGAGCGATCGCCAACCATGACTACGCTCCGGCGTCTACCCGACACGCCGCAGGTTGCCCCCAATTTCCTGTTCATAGCCTGTGGATGACGGCTTGAAGGTGGCTATGCGGACTTGTTAGCGTCACTCCCTCACACCAGAGGTCCCACACCCCGCAATCGGTAACCAACCTGTCCCGGCGGTCGTTCACAACTGTGGACAACCGTGTGGACAGAGCGCCGGTACGGTGTCGGGTCGAACGGTCGCACAGCCCCGGATCCCTCCGGGACGCGCCGGCCGCCGCAGCGATGGATTCGGGGAGCAACGCGTGGTCGAGGACCATTCCGCCAGTGCGGAATTCACACCGGCGGAATTCACGGCAACCGAGTACCGGACGGAGCACCGCGCGGACGGCCGCCAGGATCTGCGGCCGGAGCCCGACGCCGACATCCGCCCCGAACCCGAAGCCAACTTCCGTACCGAGATCCCACCCGCTCCGGAGCCCCAGCCCCGTACCGAAGCTCTGCCCCGGACCGAGCCGACGCCCCGGGTGGAGCCCGACCGCCGGGTCGAACCGGACCGCCGGCCGGAGCCGCGGCGCCGTACCGACCCGATGCCGCAGGCCGAGACCCTGCCGCTCGCGATGCCCGAGCCTGGGCCGCGGATGGATCCCGGTGACTACCTGAGCCCGTCGCTCCCGATCCCGATGCCCGAGCCGTCGGCCTTCGGATACCGTCCCGCGCCACCACCGGCGCCGTACGGCTACCGGTCCGAGCTCGAACGTGCGGCCACCGACCTCCCGCCCGGCCCACCCATGCCCACCGCAGGTACGACCTACTTCGGCGCGGCCCCAGCCGTCGGTAATTACCGCCTCCCCGACACGGGCACTGCCTGGGGCAGGGCGGAATGGGGTACCGGCAGCGACAACGCAGCTGGCTCGGCACCCAACGAGGGCGAGGCACGTGTGGACAACACATCCACCAACCAGTGGTCACCCGACAACACCCCCACGCACGACGCGCCGCAGCCGACGCAGGGTGCTCCCGTAGAGCAGCACTCACAGCACACGCCGCAGGAGCAGACGCCGTACGAGCACACCGCGCCGCCGGCGCAAGCTGATGAGGCCGACCAGCAGCAGAGTCAGGCCCCACAGCAGAACGCTCCCGAGCGCCAGCAGCACTCACCCGAGTTCTTCCCTCAGCCGCCCACCGCACACCAGCCCGGCACGTACCAGCCCGCTTCACAGCAGCCCGCTTCACAGCAGCCCGTCTCAGAGCAGCCCGGTGAGCAGCGCCCGCCCCAGCATCAGCCAGGCGAGTACCAGTCAGCTCAGCAATACCCCGACGCTCAGCAGCAGGCGCACCAGCAGTCCAGCGCGCAGCACCACGCACAGCCGAGCCAGCAGCCCAGCCCGCCGCCGCAGGAGCAGCCTGTTGCGCAGACGCAGCAGCACACGTCTGCTCACCAGCAGATGCCACAACAGCAGCCGCAGCAGCACCAGGCCCACCAGCACCAGGCCCCTCAACAGCAGGCCCAGCAGGCTCCCCAGCAGCAGGCCCAGCAGGCCCACCAGCAGCAGCCGGCTCAGCAGCACCTGCAGCAGCCGATGCAGCAGCCGCGGGTAGCCGAGGTTGCCCCAGCTGTCACCGACCTAGGTGAAGCCTGGGCCCGAGTCCTCGCCGGCCTGCCGCCCAACCAGCGCGCCTGGCTCACCAACTCCCGCCCGGTCACCCTCCACGAGAGCACCGCGATCGTCGCGGTACCCGACGACTTCACCCGCGGCCAGCTAGAGACGCGTCTCCGCCCCGACCTCGAGCGAATCCTCACCGAGAGCTTCGGCCGAGACATCCGCATCGCCGTCACCGTCGACCCGTCCCTCGACCCCGAACAGCAGCAGCAGTCCCAGCACCAGCCGCAACAACACCAGCAGCCCCAGCAACAGCAGAACCCGTTGCAACAGAACGCCCAGCACCAGCAGCAACCCCAACAGCAGCAACAGCAGTACGCGCAGCAGCAGTACACACAACAGCCGATCCAGCAGCAGCCCGTACAACAGCCCCCCGCCGTACGCGAGCCACTCCGCACCGACGGCGCCTACCAGCCGACCATCCAGTCCGCGCTGACCGATCCGGACAACGGCCCGCAGTACGGCCGGCAAGCCCAGCCGCAGTACGAGCAGCCGGCCCAACAGCAGCAGTCCCCGTTCGGCCAGCCGCTCGGATCGGTCGCCCCGCCGCCGAACGGTTCGAGCCAGTCGGCCACGGAGGCGCAGGGCGAGGCACGCCTGAACCCGAAGTACACCTTCGAGACCTTCGTCATCGGCAGCTCGAACCGGTTCGCCCACGCGGCCGCCGTTGCGGTCGCCGAGGCACCGGGCAAGGCGTACAACCCGCAACTGATCTACGGCGACTCCGGGCTGGGCAAGACCCATCTCCTGCACGCGATCGGCCACTACGTACGGAGCCTCTACACCGGCGCGCGCGTCCGGTACGTCTCCAGCGAAGAGTTCACGAACGACTTCATCAACGCGATCCGCGACGACAAGGCGTCCCAGTTCCAGCGCCGGTACCGCGATGTCGACGTACTGCTGATCGACGACATCCAGTTCCTGGAAGGCAAGATCCAGACCCAGGAAGAGTTCTTCCACACCTTCAACACGCTGCACAACGCGAACAAGCAGATCGTGATCAGCTCCGACCGGGCCCCGAAGCGCCTGGAGGCGTTGGAGGACCGGCTGCGGAACCGGTTCGAGTGGGGCCTGATCACCGACATCCAGCCGCCGGACCTGGAGACCCGGATCGCGATCCTCCGGAAGAAGGCGGCCACCGAGCGGCTGACCGCGCCGCCGGAGGTGCTGGAGTTCATCGCGTCCAAGGTGCAGACGAACATCCGTGAACTCGAGGGCGCGCTGATCCGCGTCACCGCGTTCGCCAGCCTGAACCGGCAGCCCGTCGACCTGAGCCTGGCCGAGATCGTGCTCAAGGACCTGATCCCCGAAGGCAGCAAGCCCGAGGTGACGGCCAGCATGATCATGGGCCAGACCGCGTCGTACTTCGGACTCTCGATCGACGACCTGTGCGGTTCGAGCCGCAGCCGGGTGCTCGTGACGGCCCGGCAGATCGCCATGTACCTGTGCCGCGAGCTGACCGACCTGTCGCTGCCGAAGATCGGTCAGCAGTTCGGCGGCCGCGACCACACGACGGTGATGCACGCGGAGCGGAAGATCCGGCAGCTGATGTCCGAGCGACGCAGCGTTTTCAACCAGGTGACCGAGCTGACGAACCGCATCAAACACCAGGCGAAGCAGCAGTAATCAGGACACACAGGTTGGGGACGCAGCTGTGGAAAACTGTGGGAAACCTCCGGTGTGGTTGTGGATTGCCTGTGGGGACAGAAAACTTCGTCCACGGCCGTCCTCAACCAAAGCGGAGACTGTCCACACGGCGTCCACATGGCAATGTGGGGTCTGACCTGCGAAGTCGCCGCTTTTCCACACTATCCACCGGTGCTAAGAACACTATGGAATCTATAGAGAGCTCGAAGGCCACAAAACGATCGAGCGGCCCGATCTGGGGAAAACCCCGATCTCGCGCCGGCTTGCGGGACCTGTCAGGCTGTCTTCTGAAGCACCACAACAGCGACGCCGACGCGACCCGCCCGAAGCGCCACGTCCGGCCCGAATGGCGCACAGCACACTTGTCCGTGGCAGGATCTGCCTGGCACACAGCCGAAACAGGAGGCACCCAGCGGTGAAGTTTCGCGTCGAGCGCGACGTACTGGCCGAATCGGTGGCCTGGGCCGCGCGCAGCTTGCCCAGTCGACCCAGCGTCCCGATCCTTGCCGGCCTTCTGGTCGAGGCCGAGGACGGGCAGATCACCCTGTCCGGCTTCGACTACGAGACCTCGGTCCGGGTCACCGTGCCCGCCCAGGTCGCGGACTCCGGCAAGTGCCTGATCTCCGGTCGGCTGGTCGCCGACATCTCCAAGAGTCTTCCGAACCAGCCCGTGGACATCGCGGTCGACGGCGCGAAGGCACAGGTCACCTGTGGCAGCTCGCGCTTCACCCTCCAGACGCTTCCCACAGAGGAATATCCGGCCCTTCCGGCGCTTCCTGCGGCCAGCGGCACGGTGAAGGCCGACGTCTTCGCCCAGGCCGTCTCGCAGGTCGTCACGGCCGCCGGGCGCGAGGACACGCTGCCGGTGCTGACCGGGGTCCGGGTCGAGATCGAGGGCTCCACGATCTCGCTGCTGGCCACGGACCGGTACCGGCTCGCGATCCGAGAGCTCGAGTGGAATCCGGAGTCCCCCGACGCGTCGGCGGCCGCGCTGGTCCCGGCCCGGGTGCTGTCCGAGACCGCGAAGGCGATGACCGGATCGGACGTCACCGTCTCGCTGGCCGCTCCTGGGACCGGTGACGGCATCGTCGGTTTCGAGGGCCAGGTGTCCGGCGGCAACCGGCGCGCCACCACCCGGCTGCTGGACGGCGAGTTCCCGAAGGTCCGCGGCATCATCCCGAACGACGCGTCGATCGCCACCCGGGTCCGGATCGACACCGCGACCCTGGTCGAGGCCGTCAAGCGCGTCGCCCTGGTCGCCGAGCGGAACGCCCCGGTCCGGCTGACCTTCGAGGAGGACAGCGTGACGCTCGACGCCGGCAGCGGCGACGAGGCGCAGGCATCGGAGTCGCTGGAGGCGCGCGTGGTCGGCGACCCGGTGACCGTAGGCTTCAATCCGACGTACCTGCTGGACGGCCTCGGTGCGATCGGTACGCCGGTCGCGCACCTGGCCTTCACGCAGGCGACGAAGCCGGCCGAACTGACCGGTGTGCGGGACTTCGACGGCGAACCGATCAGCGAGTTCCGGTACGTGCTGATGCCGGTCCGCCTGAACAGCTGAAAAGCCAACAGAACAAGGGGATTCAGATGGAGCTCGGCCTTGTCGGTCTCGGCAAGATGGGCGGCAACATGCGCCAGCGGATCCGCAACGCGGGTCACACCGTGGTCGGATTCGACCACAACCAGGACATCTCCGATTCCAAGGACCTGGCCGACATGGTCGGCAAGCTCACCGCGAGCGACCAGCCGAAGGTCGTCTGGGTGATGGTGCCGGTTCAGGCCATCGACCCGGTCGTCACCGAGCTGGCCGAGCTGCTCTCCCCCGGCGACATCGTCATCGACGGCGGCAACAGCCGCTGGACCGACGACACCCGGCGCGCCGCCGAGCTCGCCGAGAAGGACGTCCGGTTCGTCGACTGCGGTGTCTCCGGCGGCGTCTGGGGCCTGGAGAACGGCTACGCCCTGATGTGCGGCGGCGCCAAGGACACCGTCGACGTGGTGATGCCGATCTTCGAGGCGCTGAAGCCCGAGGGCGAGTTCGGCTTCGTGCACGCCGGCAAGGTCGGCGCCGGGCACTTCTCGAAGATGGTCCACAACGGCATCGAGTACGGCATCATGCAGGCGTACGCCGAGGGCTACGAGCTGCTCGAGGCCGCGGACATCGTGGAGAACGTCCCGGAGGCGTTCGAGTCCTGGCGCGAGGGCACCGTGATCCGGTCCTGGCTGCTCGACCTGCTCGTCGCCTCGCTCAAGGACGACAGCCACCTGGCCAAGATCCGCGGGTACGCCGACGACTCCGGCGAGGGCCGCTGGACCGTCGAGGCCGCGATCGACCTCGCCGTACCGGTGCCGGCGATCTCGTCGGCGCTGTTCGCCCGGTTCGCGTCCCGGCAGGACGACTCGCCGGCGATGAAGGCGATCGCCGCGATGCGCAACCAGTTCGGTGGCCACGCGGTGAAGGGCGCCGAGGCCGCCGACCCGTCGTACGCCACCCCGCCGAAGCACTGAGGTGTACGTCACCGCCCTGGGTCTGCTCGACTTCCGGTCCTACCAGCAGGCGGAGGTCCAGCTCACGCAGGGTGTGACGGCCTTCGTCGGTCCGAACGGCCACGGCAAGACCAACCTGGTCGAGGCGATCCAC
>NZ_DASRVN010000774.1:0-9382 GCF_035655035.1 Kribbella sp.
GCTGGTCTGCAACCAGCGCGAGGCGCCGGCCATGTTCAAGTCCGAGGGCACGTACTACCTGCTGACGTCCGGCGCGACCGGCTGGGATCCGAACCCGGCGCACTACGCGACCTCGCAGAACATCCTCGGTCAGTTCACCGATCGGGGCGTACCGCTCACCGGGTCGGGTGCGGCGACGACGTACGGGTCGCAGAGCACGAACGTGGTCACGGTCGATGCCAAGCAGAACAAGTTCCTGTTCATGGCGGATCGCTGGACGCCGAGCGATCTCGCGAACTCGCCGTACGTGTGGACGCCGATGAGCTTCGGCGAGGGCGGATCGTTGACCATCGGACCGGACGCCGAGTGGTCGTTGGGCGATCTGACGCCGTACACGCGGTGGACTGTGACGAGCACCATCCCGGACCACGTCTGGCTCAACGACACCAGCAGCCTGCCCGCTGTGGTCACGGTGACGACCGCCCGGGGTGCCCAACAGGTCGCCGTCACCTGGGACCCAGCTAGCGTCGCGCAACCCGGCCCGGGGAACCTGCGCGGCACACTCGCCGACGGGCGCACGTTCACCCGCCCGATCGTTGTCATCCCCCACAATCTCCGGTACGCCGTGAACGCCGGCGGCACCGCCACGCCCGACTGGACCACCCTCACCACCGCGGCCGGCCCTCTCCTCAACTCAACCCCCGAGCAACCACTCGGCACCGACCCCACCACCGGCACCACCTGGGGCTACACCGGCGCCAGCGCACCGTCCGGCACCGGCAACCTCTACACCACGCTCCGCTACGCCAAGAACCACGAGCCGCTCGCCTACACCTTCGGCGGCCTCGAACCCGGCACGTACACAGTCGACGCCGGCTACTACGACCCCTGGCCCTGGGCCAACCGCGCCGCCCAGGTGACGATCAACAATCAGATCGTCGACAACCAACGCCTCTTCACCGCGACGGGCGTAGCCGCGTCCTACGGCGGCATCCAGGTCGGTGCCGACGGCAAGGTGACGGTCACGATCACCCCCTCCCGCTCCCCCGACATCCAAATCAGCTGGCTGATGGTGTCCCGCGACAGCTAGTCCGTCAGCAGCTCGACAGTACGTATACGTCCACTGCACCCGACCCGACCGGGCGCTCAGGCGTGCCGGAGCCGAGTACTGGAGACATACGTACTGTCGAGCGGCCGATCCCTATGCTGATCTCATGTCGAACCAGGCCAGGCCGTCGCGGCGCGGAGTCAAGGGGCATCCGAAGTCGGGGCCCTCGATCGGTGATGTGGCGCGCTTGGCCGGGGTCTCGGCGCAGACCGTGTCGCGGGTGTCCACCGGTGCGGAGCCGGTTCGGCCGGAGACGAAGGAGCGTGTGCTGGATGCCATGCGGCAGCTCGGATACGCTCCGAACCACGCCGCCCGGGCGCTCCGCCGCGGGAACTTCCGGTCGATCGGGCTGATCGCGCACCAGGTGATCCGCACCGGGGAGTCGAAGACCATCGAGGCGGTCATCGAGGCGGCCCGCCGGGAGGGGTACTCGGTCAGCCTGGTCGACGTGGAGACGCCGTCGTCGAGCGACGTCAGCGACGCCGTCCAGCAGCTCAACCACCAGGCGATCGACGGCCTGATCATCATCCGCGCCGAGACCGCCACGCCGACCGCGCTCGCACTCCCGCCGACGCTTCCGGTCGCGGTTTCGGACTCGCGGTTCGTCGGGCACCACCCGGCGATCGGCGCCGACCAGGCCGGCGGCAGCAGGGCCGCCGTACAGCATCTGCTCGATCTCGGGCACAGGACGGTGCACCATCTCGCGGGGCCGGACGACTCCGGGCCCGCCGATCTGCGGGCGACCGCCTGGCGGCAGACGCTCGAGCAGGCCGGCCGCAGGGTGCCGGCGATCCTGCGCGGCGGCTGGTCCGCGGACTCCGGGTACGAGCTAGGCAAGGTGCTCGCCAAACGCAAGGACGTGACCGCGGTGTTCGCCGCGAACGACGAGATGGCGTGCGGACTGATCCACGCACTCCATGAGGCCGGCCGCGCCGTACCGCAGGACGTGAGCGTCGTCGGCTTCGACGACATCGACCTGGCCGCGCACTTCTGGCCGCCGCTGACCACCGTCCGCCAGCAGTTCCAGCAGATCGGTAACGAGCTGGTCGAGCTGATCCTCCGGCAACTCCGGCAGCGCGCCCCGCTGACCGACTTCCACGGCACCGTGGCCGCCCCGCTGATCGTCCGCGAGAGCACCGCCGCGCCGCGCAAGCGCCGCTGACCGTCCGCCGGCGGCACCTCCGGCTGATTTCCCCGTCCCACGCCTCTGGACATGTTCACGTAAACAAGCTAGCGTCCGCGTCAGATGTTTGCGTAAACAGAATCAAACAGAAACGGAGGTCGACGGACATGGCGGAGTCCGTGGCCCACCAGCGGGTGGTGGTCAAACCTGCGACCCGGCGGAAGCGGGCCTCGAAGGACGGCAAGGGGTGGTTGTTCGTCGGGCCGTTCCTGGCGGTGTTCGCGTTGACGTTCCTGGCGCCGATCGGGTACGCGATCTATCTGAGCCTCTACCGGGAGCAGGCGTTCTTCGGCGGCAAGGTGTTCGTTGGCCTGGGCAACTACAGCGAGGCGCTGCAGGACCCGAAGTTCTGGGAGGCGTTCGGCCGGGTGGCGATCTTCCTGGCCGTCCAGGTGCCGGTGATGCTGGTCCTGGCGTTGCTCGCGGCGCTCGCGATCGACAGCGCGCGGCTGCACGCGGCCGGGTTCTTCCGGATCGTGATCTTCCTTCCGTACGCCGTACCGGGCGTCGTCGCGGTGCTGATGTGGGGCTACGTCTACGGCGACAACTTCGGCCTCGCGGCGAACCTCAACGACCTGCTCGGTACGGCGCTGAAGCCGTTGAGCGGCGGCTGGATGCTGCCCTCGATCGCGAACATCGTCACCTGGGAGTTCGTCGGCTACAACATGCTGATCTTCTTCTCGGCACTGCGCACGGTCCCCGGCGAGCTGTACGAGGCGGCCGCGATCGACGGCGCGAACACGTTCCGGACCATCCTCGCGGTGAAACTGCCGGCGCTGCGCGGCGCGATCGTGATCGCGACGATCTTCTCGATCATCGGCAGCTTCCAGCTCTTCAACGAGCCGAACATCCTGCGCACGCTGGCGCCGAACGTGATCAACACCTACTACACGCCGAACATGTACGCCTACAACCTCTCGTTCGCCGGCCAGCAGTTCAACTACTCCGCCACCGTCGCGATCGTGATGGGCATCATCACCGCGATCATCGCGTACGTCGTCCAGCTCCGCGGCTCCCGGGAGGCGCTGTGAAAACCAAGCGCTCGAAGGTACTGACCGGCGTGATGGTCCTCTACCTGCTCTACACGATCGTCCCGCTCGTCTGGTTGTTGCTCAGCGCAACCAAGACCCAGGACGACCTGTTGTCCACCCCCGGCCTGTGGTTCGGCAGGAGCTTCGCGTTCTTCGCCAACATCAAGGACACCCTGACGTACGACGGCGGCATCTTCCTGCAGTGGCTCGGAAACACCGTCCTGTACGTCGTGGTCGGCGCCGGCGGGGCGACCCTGCTCGCGACCGCGGCCGGGTACGGGCTGGCGAAGTACAAGTTCACCGGCCGCCGCGCGGTGTTCGCCGTACTCCTCGGAGCCGTCGCGGTACCGGGCACCGCGCTCGCCGTACCGACGTTCCTGATGTTCTCCAACCTCGGTCTCACCAACACCGTCTGGGCGATCATCATCCCGTCGCTGGTCAGCCCGTTCGGCCTGTACCTGATGTGGGTCTACTCCGCCGACGCGGTACCGCCGGAACTGCTCGAAGCCGCCCGGATCGACGGCGCCGGCGAGGTCCGCACGTTCTTCACCGTCGCCCTGCGATTGCTTGCCCCCGGCATCGTCACCACCTTGCTGTTCGCGATGGTCTCGACCTGGAACAACTACTTCCTGCCGCTGATCATGCTCAGCAAACCCAACCTCTACCCACTCACCGTCGGGCTCACCCAATGGAGCAACCAGGCGACCGGAGTGGGCGCCCGCCCCATCTACAACCTGGTGATCACCGGATCGTTGCTCACGATCGTCCCGTTGGTGATCGCCTTCCTCCTTCTCCAGCGCTTCTGGCAGTCAGGCCTGAGCGCCGGCAGTGTGAAGTGAAAGGAAACAGCATGAAGTCACACCTTCGTGGCCTCCGGCGGCTGGTGGTCGCCGGAACCGCACTGACGGCGCTGGCCGTGGTCGCGGCGTGCGGCGGCGGGTCGTCCAACAGCAGCACGAGCAACAGCGCGAGCGGCGGCACGACCACCGGTACGGCGGACGCGGTCGACGCGGCGTTGAAGGCGGGCGGCGAGCTCACCTACTGGAGCTGGACGCCGTCGGCACCGGCGCAGGTCGCCGCGTTCATGAAGCAGTACCCGAACGTCAAGGTGAACCTGGTCAACGCCGGCACCGGCAACGACCAGTACACCAAGCTGCAGAACGTGATCAAGGCCGGCTCGGGCGGCCCGGACGTGGCGCAGGTCGAGTACCAGGCGCTCCCCCAGTTCGCGCTGCCGGGCTCGCTGGTCGACCTGAACCAGTACGGGTTCTCGCAGTACGAGTCGTCGTACACGGCCTCCACCTGGTCCTCGGTGCACGCGGGCAGCGGGCTGTACGGGCTGCCGCAGGACTCCGGCCCGATGGCCCTGTTCTACAACAAGGAGGTCTTCACGAAGTACGGCATCGCCGTACCGAAGACCTGGGACGAGTACGTCGCCGCCGCGAAGAAGCTGCACGCCGCGAACCCGAAGGCCCACATCACCAACGACTCCGGCGACGCCGGGTTCACCACCAGCATGATCTGGCAGGCCGGCGGCAAGCCGTTCAAGACCGACGGCAAGAACGTCACGATCAACCTGGCCGACGACGGCTCGAAGAAGTGGACGTCGACCTGGAACCAGCTCGTCACCGGCGGCCTGGTCTCGAACATCCCGGGCTGGACCGACGAGTGGTTCAAGGCGCTCGGCGACGGTACGATCGCCACCCTCGCGACCGGCGCCTGGATGCCCGGCGTGATGGAGTCCTCGGTCAAGGCCGGCGCCGGCAAGTGGGCGGTCGCGCCGCTGCCGACGTACGACGGTCAGCCCGCGACCGCGGAGAACGGCGGGAGCACCGAATCCGTCCTCAAGCAGAGCAAGAACCCGGCGCTCGCGGCGGCCTTCGTCCGCTGGCTGAACCACGACGAGGGCGTGAAGCCGTTCCTCGCCAGCGGCGGATTCCCCGCCACCACGGCCGACCTGAAGGATCCCGCGTTCGTCGACAAGCCGAGCGCATACTTCGGCGGCCAGAAGATCAACCAGGTGCTGACCGGTGCGGCCGGGAACGTCGTGAAGGGCTGGAGCTACCTGCCCTACGAGCTCTACGCGAACAGCATCTACGGCGACACCGTCGGCAAGGCGTACCAGTCCAAGTCCGACCTGAACACCGGCCTGAAGGCGTGGCAGGATGCCCTGGTTTCGTATGGTAACCAGCAGGGCTTCCAGGTGAACGGCTGACCAGGCCCCGAGAGAAACGAGATCCCGTGCCCGACTTCGCGATCGGCGAGTCCGACTTCTTGCTGGACGGCCGCCCGTTCCAGATCATCTCCGGTGCGCTGCATTACTTCCGGGTGCACCCGGAACGCTGGGCCGACCGCATCGCGAAGGCGCGGCAGATGGGGCTCAACACGATCGAGACCTACGTCCCGTGGAACCTGCACAGCCCGCGGCCCGGTGAGTTCGACACCACCGGGATCCTCGACCTCGGCCGCTTCCTGCGTGAAGTGGCCGCGGCGGGGATGTACGCGATCGTCCGGCCCGGGCCGTACATCTGCGCCGAGCTGGACAACGGCGGTCTGCCTCCGTGGTTGCTACGCACCGCCGGCGTCGGCGTACGGCGGTTCGAGCCGCAGTTCATGGCCGCGGTGACGTCGTACCTGCAGGACGTACTGGCGATCGTCCGGCCGCTGCAGGTCGACGCTGATGGGCCGGTGCTGCTCGTACAGGTCGAGAACGAGTACGGCGCCTTCGGTGACGACCAGACGTACCTGAAGGCGCTCGCCGAGGTGATCCGTACCGGTACCAGCGTCCCGCTCGTCACGGTCGACCAGCCGACCGACGAGATGCTCAGCGCGGGCGGGCTGGACGAGGTACTGCGGACCGGGTCGTTCGGGTCCCGCGTCCCGGCGCGGCTGGAGACGCTGCGCAAGCACCAGCCGACCGGGCCGTTGATGTGCATGGAGTTCTGGGACGGGTGGTTCGACTACTGGGGCGGGCGGCATCACACGACGTCGGCGGCCGACGCGGCGGCCGAGCTCGACGCGTTGCTCGCCGCCGGAGCCTCGGTGAACATCTACATGTTCCACGGCGGGACGAACTTCGGGCTGACCAGCGGCGCGAACGACAAGGGCGTGTACCGCGCGACCGTGACGTCGTACGACTACGACGCGCCGCTCGACGAGGCGGGTCATCCGACCGAGAAGTACTTCGCCTTCCGGGACGTGATCTCGCGGTATGCGCCGGTGCCCTCCTCGTTGCCCTCCGCGGCGCCTGCCGCGCCCGAGTTCAACGTTGCATTGGCGGATCCGGTCGGGCTGCTCGCCGGTCCGGGCGGGACGTGGTCTTCGCATGATCAGTTGCCTTCGCTGGACGACCTCGACGCCCGGCTGGCGATCTTCCGGACCGAACTGCGGCACGGCGGCCCGGCGGCGCTGACGTTCGGCGAGGTCCGCGACCGGGTCCAGGTGTTCCTGGACGGAGCGCCGGTCGGCGTACTAGAACGGGAACGGCACGAGCGCACGATCATGCTCCCGCACACCCGCGGCCGGCTCGAACTGGTCGTCGAGGACATGGGACGGGTCAACTACGGCCCGCGCATCGGCGAGCCGAAAGGCCTGATCGGTCCGGTCCAGCTGGCCGGGGCCGAGCTCCACGGCTGGTCCGCATGCGCCATCGACCTGGACCACCTCCCGCGACTGTGGCAGTCCGCCGGCTCGACCCCGACCACGATCGGCACCGGCCCGACCGCCTGGCGCGCCACCTTCTCGACCGACGGCCGCTCCGACCTGTTCCTCCGGACCGATGCCTGGGGCAAGGGTTTCGCCTGGATCAACGGCTTCTGCCTGGGCCGGTACTGGCGCCGCGGCCCGCAGCAGACGCTCTACGTCCCCGCGCCCGTACTCGTTGACGGCCCCAACGACCTCGTCGTACTCGAACTGGAAACCCTCGACGCCCCGACCGCCACCTTCACCGCCGGCCCCCGGCTCGGCCACACCGACCTGTAGTGGCCCGCCTGCTCGTGGCCGGATGGTGCTCTAGTGGAGCACCTGCTGCTCGGCGGGGTGACGCTCTAGTGGAGCACCTGCTGCTCGGCGGGGTGATGGTCTAGTGGAGCATCTGCTGCTCGGTGGGGTGATGGTCTAGTGGCACTGCTGCTGCTTGGTGGGGTGGTGCTGCTCGGGGCGTTCGTGCAGTGGCTGACCGGCATGGGTTTCGCGCTCGTGTCGGTACCGGCCCTGGTGATCATCCTCGGCCCGGCGGACGGCGTCACCTTCGCGAACTGCGCGGCCGGCGTCGTGTGCCTCCTCGGCCTGGCCCGCGGCTGGCGGTACGTACGCCTGCGCGCGATGATCCCCCTGGTCCTCGCCGCCGCCTGCACCGCACCCCTCGGCGCCTGGTTCGCCCGGGTCCTGCCCGCGCCGATCCTGCTGATCACGATGGGCACGCTGGTCACGCTCACCGCCGTACTCCTGCTCAGCGGCCTCCGCATCCGCTCCCTCAGAGGCCTCCCCGGCGCCCTCACCGCCGGCGCCACCGGCGGCTTCATGAACACCGCCGCCGGCCTGGGCGGCCCACCCGTCTCCCTGTACGCCGTCAACGCCGGCTGGACGATCCGCGAGTTCGTCCCGAACGCCCTGTTCTACGGCGCCACCGTCAACCTCTTCTCCCTCCTCACCCGCGGCATCCCACCCCTGACCAGCCTCCAATGGCTGACCACCGCGGCCGCCCTCCCCCTAGGCGCCACCCTCGGCGCCCTCCTCACCCCCCGAATCCCCAACCCCACCGCCCGAACCCTCGTCCTCCTCCTAGCCACCACCGGCGGCCTCCTCACCACAGCCAAAGGCCTCAGCGCTCTTTGAATCCATCACCGCGCGGTGTTGCCAAGCGCGCTCGTGCCTCCGCAAGCCGAATCCGGTCCTTCTCATCCAATTCAGCCAAAGTCGCGGCATCGATCGCGAAGGGAGGCTGTGCCAGCCGGTCGGCAATGTCCAGATAGAGCAGCGGGCCGATGGGAAGCTCGATCCCACCCTGGCCTTCCCAGAACTCACCGCCACGCTCGAAGACCTGCACCATCGGCTCATACGGATCGTCCAACTCTGGGAACCGCTCCTGAGGACGGTCGCCCAGCGACACCCAGCGAAACATGTCGGTCACGACCTTGCGGACCAACGGCTGCAACTCATGCCCGATCGCGCCCTCCAGCCGCTCCAGCCAGACCGGGTCGGTCCCGACCGCCGGATCGAACGCCAGCGCGATGTCGGCGAACGGCCAGCGCTCCGTCACCCCCAACGCGTTCGCCCAAACCGCATTGCGTCGAAAGAACTCGTTCGCCAACCGCCCGCGCGACAGGTAGTTGAGCTCCTCCGCCTCTTCGTCGTCCCACCTACCCGCCACCAGCCGAGCCAACAGCCGCTCAGAAGCCACCGCATCCGTCACAGTCCCAAACCTTCCCTAGCGACGGTGGAGTGGGCGACCCTCAGGCAGCCGGCCACGCTCACTCCTTGTGGGTATCCGGATTCCCGGAATGCCGGAGCGACGACTCTCCGCTTTCCTGCGCTTGCTGTGCGACCCGGGCTCGTACCCTCTCGAGTTCGATCCGGTCCTGCTCGTCCAACTCGGCCAACGTCGCAGCATCGATCGGGATCGGCGCCTGCGCCAACCGGTCGCCGAGGCTGCCGTAGACCACCCCGGCGATAGGAAGCTCGATCCCGGCCTGACCGTTCCAGAACTCGCCCCCGCGCTCGAAGACCTGCACCATCGGCTCGTACGGATCATCGAACTCGGGGAAGCGCTCGTACGGCCGATGCCCCAACGACACCCATCGGAACATGTCCGTCACAACCTTGCGAACCAACGGATTGTCCAGTTCGTGTCCGCTGTCGGCCTCGAGGCGCTCCACCCAGGCTGGATCAGTCTCGACCGACGGGTCGAACGCCAACGCAATGTTCGAGAACGGCCAGCGTTCCGTAATCCCCAGCGCATTCGCCCAGACCGCCTTGCGCCGAAAGAACTCGCTGGCCAACTGCCGTCGTGACGTCTCATGCCGTTGCTCGGCCTCGTCGTCGCCCCACTTGGCCTTGACCAGCCGCGCAAGCAGTCGCTCG
>NZ_DASRVN010000775.1:0-9094 GCF_035655035.1 Kribbella sp.
GGGTAGCACCCTCCGGACGGATGACCGCCAGACGCTCGTTCCAGATCGCGTTCGCCGCGGCCTGGATCTCCTCGAACGACCCACCGAGCTCCAGCGCCAGGTTGTGCCGCGCCTGCTCCACACCGATGAACGAGGTCGCGATTCGCAGCGTCACCTCGGGTACGTCGAAGCTCGCGGCGCGCGCGTTGTCGCGTCCACCACGGGCCGCGCCGAAGCCGGTCGGGGCTGCCGAGAACTCGCCGTAGCAGTACATCCGGGTCCGCCCGAACTCGGACCCGTTCTCGACCCAGCCGGTGATCGCGGTGCCGTCGTACGAGAAGCCGCCGTTCTCGTCGATGGTGTCGAAGACCAGGTGCCGTCCGGCCGCGTCCGCCGGGAACGTGAACCGGAAGATCGCGCCGTGGTCGGTCGGCGCGAGTTCGGCGCGGACGCCGTTCGCGAGCGCGACCGAGTACAGGTCGGGGCGGGCGATCTCGTCGTCGTGGCTGAACGCGACGGCCCGCTCGGCCGGGTCGCCGAGGGGCTCGGCGGCGGCGACCGGCATGACCGTGAGCTGGTCGCGGTCACCCATCCACGGGCTCGGCTGGTGCGAGAACGTGAGGCCCTGCAGCTCCGGGCGGTTGTCCGCGTTGTTGGCGCGGTGGTACTCGTACGGCCAGCGGTACGTCGAGGCGTCGGTGACCGGGGTGACGAAGTTGAACCCGTTCGGCCAGGCGGTGATCGGGAGCGTGTTGCCGCGGGAGAAGTCCCGGCTGGCGTTGGTCCCGCGGCGGGTGTCGACGTACGCCGCCAGGTCCGACCCGTCCGGCTCCACCGGCGCCGGCCCGACCTCGACGTCGTCGATCCAGCCCGCGAACGGCCCGTTGCCCGGCGCATCGACGACCAGCACCAGCTGCGCGATCGTCCGCCCCGCCGCCGCAGTCAGGTCGACCTGGACGTCGTTCCACTGGTCGGCGTACAGGATCTTCGCGTCGCCCTGCCCCGCGGCGTCGGCGGGCTTCCCGTACTGATCGGTCCCGGCGTACCGCGTCCCGTCCGCGAACTCCACCTCGACCGCCACGTACGTCGCCGAGTACGTCAGCCCCGCGTCGAGCTCCGGATACACCTTGTACCGCAACCGATCCGCTACCGCGACGGTGTGCCCGCCACCGGGCAGCCGCACCTCCTGCCGCCCACCGGCCACCCCCGAGTACCGAGTCCCCTCCACACTCCCGAACCCACCCCGCGAACTCGTAGCCCCACCCGGCCCACCACCAGTCTGAATATCCACCCGGCAATCCTACGAAGCACGGCGGCGGCGCGGCCGGGGAGTTTCCATAGTGGACCCCAGCAGCTGCTGCTATTCTTGGTGCTACGAGGCCTTCGATGGCCGCGGAGAGAACGCCAGGTCTGCTGTCAGGCCCGCCGGTGAGGTGCGGCGCTCCGGTCCATCGAAGGCCTCGTCATTTCAGAATCCACCCGGCAACCACCATCGGTAGCCCGCAGGCGTCTCCGGCAGCACGATCGCCTCGAACCCGTCGGGCCGACGGATCTGATGCCGAACCGCCATCAGGTGGTGCTCCTCGAAACCTCCGTACTCATCCGCCTCGAGAGCCGCCCGCAGCATGCCGCAGTACTGGTCTGCTGCTTGCAGCCCGTCGAGCTGCCCTGGTCCGACGAAGGACGGCTTACCTCGCAGCAACTCCCAGGAGACCTCAGCCGTGTCCTGTGCCCGGAGCTTCTCGAACCACGCCAGAGTCTCGGCATGGTCGAAGCCTCGGACGTGGCCGAAGGTGATGACAAGGTCCCGTCTGCCGCCTGGCCACTCGTCCGCCGTGTGCAGGACCTGCCGCAGCAGGTTGCCCGCCACGAAGTTGTAGAACGCGACCTGATCGGGGATGTCCTGAACCACGGCTGCTTTCTCGACCAGCACCACATTGAGCACCACTCCTGGGACAACCGAAAGTTGGCCCGCGACGAACTGCCGGCGTGGAAACCTCTTGACGTGTTCGGTCCAGTGCAGAGGCTTGCGAGGCGGCACCGACAGCCGTCGGCGGCACTCGGCGACTGCACGGCGGAGCAGCGGGTCGTCCTCGTCTGCGACGACCACCGCGACCATGCCGAAGTACCGGGACGCGCGCGACGACAGACCACGGTCGCCGGTCTCGTCCACGTAGGCACGCACGAGTGGTCGTTCGAAGTACATGGGGTGACACCTTAGGTGTCATCCCATGGGTACGGCGGACCATGAAACGGGCCTGTGGATATCTGCCCCACGATGCCCCGGGTTGCCCCGATTCAGTGGGGTGGTTCGGGCGGGGTGTTGCCTGCCTGGATCCAGGTGAGGTAGTCGTGGGCGGTTTCGTGGGCGGGGCGGAGGTGGAGGTGGTTGGCGAGGGCGTGGGTGTTGTTCAGGTGGAAGGTGCCGTCGTTGGAGCCGTTGTGGGGGAGGTGGAAGCGGTCGACTGTTGGGGACCAGTTGATCGGGGGTGGGTTGGGGACCAGCGAGCGCCAGGTTTCGGCGAGGGTTGCGAGGGTTTGGGTGGGGCCTACGGCGTTGAAGGGGCCGGGGACTCGGTCGGCCGTCAGGTGGAGGAGGAAGTTGGCCAGGTCGCGGGCGTCGATGTACTGGATCGGCTGGTCGGGGCGGGCGGCGCATTCCAGAGGTTCGCCGTGGGCGAGGGCCCAGCCCCAGTTGCCGAAGTCGGGGTTGTGCGGGCCGATCACGAAGCCCGAGCGGACGGCGGCGGTGCGGGGGCCGAAGGTGGCGGTGAGCAACGATTCGTTGCGGACCTTGGACGGGCCGTAGAGGTCCATCGTGAAGTGGTCCTCCGGCGCGCCCGCGGGCCAGTCCAGCAGCGGCGCGGACTCGGTCATGCCGACGGCCGTCTTGCTCGCGTACACCGCGATCGACGACATGTACGTGTAGTGCCCGCAGCGGTCCCGCAGTACGGCGGCGCTCAGCGACACGTCCCGGACCAGGAAGCCGGACATGTCGATCACGCCGTCCCACTCGCCGGCGGCCAGTGCGCCGGGGTCGGCGCGGTCGCCGGTGATCCGGCGTACGTCGGGGAACAGCGACGGGTTCGTCAGGCCGCGGTTGAACAGGGTGACCTCGTGGTCGTCACGCAGCGCCGCCTCGACGACGTGCCGGCCGAGGTTCTTCGTACCGCCGAGAACCAGCAGCCTCACGACAACTGTCCGACCAGGTCCGCGAGTTCCGCGCGCAGCGGGGCGATCCAGTCCTCCGAGCCGGGGATCGTCCGGACGCCCTCCTCGATCACGAACGTCAACGCGAGCAGGCAGAAGCACGCCCCGCCGACCAGCAACTGCCGATCCACCAGGAACGGGTCCGCGCCCGAGACCTCGACGTACCGCGCCACGATCGGACCGCGGTCGTAGCCGACGGCAACGGCGTCCCGGATCAGCGTGTAGAGGTCGCTCAGGTGCGGGGCCAGATGCGCCAACGGCCAGTCGACGACGGTCCAGCGGGTGCCGTCGGTGACCAGGTTCTTCGGTACGAAGTCGCCGTGCACGACCCCGAGCGGCGCCTCCCGGTGCAGCCGGTCCAGCGCCTCCACCAGCGGCTCGAGCTCCAGGTCCAGGTCGATCCGCCCCGCGAGCTCCTTCACCCGGGACGGCGGAAACCCTGACGCGCCATCCACGGTCCCGCCGTGGATCCGCGCCGCCAGCTCGGCCGCCGCCACGAACCCGTCCGCGGTCGGCTCCTGTTCCAGCGTCACCCGGCCGACGTCGGCCAGCACGATCACCTCGTCGGCGCCGTACAGCAGCTCCGGCGCAGGCAGCCCGAGCGGTACGACGTACCGCTCGTACGCCGCTCCCTCGCCGGCCTGCGCGTCGCTCCCGCGCTTCACGATCACGCTGCGCAACCCGTACGACAGCCGCCTGACCTCCGACGACCCCCACTGCCGGAGCAGCTCCGAATGCACCGCATCCTCCCCCGGCGCCGCCAGCGCCTCCAGCACCACAGCACGCGGAACCCAGCCAGGAAGCATCCGAAAAGTAGACCACGCTCCGTCGCCCGACGCTCGCGAATTAGGGTGTGCGTATGACGAACCACGCCTGGGGCTTCGGCCTTGCCACCGTTACGACTGCCGGGGACGTCCTGGACGTCTGGTACCCGGCGCCCGCGCTCGGGTCCCGGCCGGACGACGCCAAGGCCCCGGCCGAGCTGGTCGCCGCCGAGGGGAACGACGACCTCCGGCAGGTACGGCGTGAGGTGGTCGTGACCGAGGTCGTGCTCGACGAGGCCCCGAGCGGTACGGCGGACGCGTACCTGCGGCTGCACCTGCTCAGCCACCGCCTGGTCCGTCCGCACGGCGTCAACCTTGACGGCATCTTCGCCGCCCTCCCGAACAACGCGTGGACGTCGCTCGGCCCGGTCCCGGTCGACGAGATCGAGAACGTCCGGCTCCGCACCCGCGCCGCCGGGCAGCACCTGAGCGTGACCAGCGTCGACAAGTTCCCGCGGATGACGGACTACGTCGTACCGTCCGGGGTCCGGATCGGCGACGCTGACCGGGTCCGGCTCGGCGCGCACCTCGCCTCCGGGACCACCGTCATGCACGAGGGCTTCGTGAACTTCAACGCCGGCACTCTCGGTACGTCGATGGTCGAGGGCCGGATCGTGGCCGGTGTGGTGGTCGACGACGGCAGCGACATCGGCGCCGGCGCCTCGATCATGGGCACGCTGTCCGGCGGCGGCAAGCAGGTGATCTCGATCGGCAAGCGCTGCCTGCTCGGCGCGAACGGCGGTACCGGCATCTCGCTCGGCGACGACTGCGTGGTCGAGGCAGGGCTGTACGTCACCGCCGGCACCAAGGTCACGCTGCCCGACGGCACCGTCGTCAAGGCCCGCGACCTGTCCGGCCAGCCGGGCCTGCTGTTCATCCGCAACTCGGTCACCGGTGCGGTCGAGGCCCGCCCGCGCAAGGGCGAGGGGATCACGCTGAACGAGGCGCTGCACGCCAACGCCTGACCATCCGAAAGTATGAATTCGGCAACCCGCCCGAGGCTGTGCGCGTCAATCCCGTCGTGAGGCAGGAACCTGTCACCCGCGCCTGTACGTTGGAGCGATATGCCGATGAAACGTGGTGCCCTCGTGGTCCTGGGCGGCATCGGCGTGCTCAGCCTCGCGATCGGCGCCGGGATCGCCTGGCTCGGCGGGAAGCGGATCGCGAACATCCTGCCGCCGCCTGAGCAGTGCACCGCGACGGTCAACGGGCAGCAGGTCGTGCTCGACTTCGAGCAGGCCGAGTCCGCGGCGATCATCGCCGGGATCGCGGTCCGGCGCGGGCTGCCGCCGCGGGCGGCGACGATCGCGCTCGCCACGGCGTACCAGGAATCAAACCTGCGGAATCTCGCGCACGGCGACCGGGACTCGCTCGGGCTGTTCCAGCAGCGCCCGTCGCAGGGCTGGGGTACGGCGAAACAGGTCCAGGACCCGTACTACGCGACCGGCAGGTTCTACGACGCGCTGGTGAAGATCCAGAACTACCAGCAGCTCGCGATCACGGTCGCCGCGGACAAGGTCCAGCGCAGCGCGTTCCCGAACGCGTACGCCGACCACGAGGCGGATGCGCGGGTGCTGGCGTCGGCGCTCACCGGGCAGTCGGAGAGCGTGTTCAGCTGCACCGTGAACAGCGCCGACGTACCGCAGGAGACGATGGGCAGGAACGGGCTGACGCCGCGGGCGGACGCGGTCCGGAAGGATCTGCTGCGGACGTTCGGGAGGCTGTCGACCGGCGGGTACGAGGCCGGCGGGGTGCGGACCGGGCACATGGCCGGGTCGGCGCACTACGACGGGCGGGCGATCGACGTGTTCGTCCGGCCGATCTCGGCGGCGCACACCACCAAGGGCTGGGCGATCGCGCAGTACCTGGTGGCCCGGGCGAAGCTGCTGAACATCCAGACGGTGATCTTCAGCGACAAGATCTGGACGGCGGGCGGGCAGTCGGACGCCGGGTGGCGCAAGTACACCCCACCGGAGCGCTCCGGAGACCCCAAGATCCTCAGGCACCTCGACCACGTCCACGTAGACGTTCTGGCCCAATAACAACAGCAGGGCGCCCCACAGGACGCCCTACTGTCCGCAACGAGTCAGTTACCCGTCGCTACGACCACAACCGCTTACTCGTCGTGTTCCTGCCCGACCTTCACAACTGCTTCGGGCTTACTCGTCGTGTTCCTGCTCTGCCCTCACAACTGTTTTTTGTTTTTTGTTCTTTACTCGTCGTGCTCTTGTGGCGGCAGGGCTGCGATGAACGGGTGGTCCTTGTCGATCTTGCCGAGCTTGGACGCGCCGCCGGGCGAGCCCAGGTCGTTGAAGAAGTCGACGTTCGCGGTGTAGTAGTCCTTCCACTGCTCCGGAGTGTCGTCCTCGTAGTAGATCGCCTCCACCGGGCAGACCGGCTCACAGGCTCCGCAGTCGACGCACTCGTCGGGGTGGATGTACAGCATCCGGTTGCCCTCGTAGATGCAGTCCACGGGGCATTCCTCGACACACGCGAGGTCCTTCAGGTCAACACACGGCTGCGCGATGACGTAGGTCACTGCTACTCCTCCTATGGCAGGCAAGCGCAGCGCGGGATTCGGGGTGCTGCGATGCGGTGATGCAAGGTGTCTCTAGTATCACGGTAGTACGTCGCCCACTGTGCCAGGAGTCCGGATCGTGTCAGGCCTTGGTGACCGTGATATCGGCCACCGTGTCGTCGTCCGGCACCGCATTCCCGGCGGGCTGACCGACGTGATCGGTGTTCTGCAGTCCGGTACGCCGGAACTCGTCACCGTCCGGCACGCCGACAGCACGCTGTACGACATCCCGGTCGCCGACATCACCGCCGCCAAGCAGATCCCGGAGATGCCGCTCCGCCCGGTCGACGTCGAGCAGCTGTTCCTGACCGCCGCGCTGGGCCGCCCAGCCGTGGAGCGGGCGTACATCGGCCACTGGTTGCTCCGAGCATCCGCCGGTTGGACCGGCCGCGCCAACTCCCTCCTCCCGACGGGCGACCCCGGCGTCCCCGTCCGGGAGGCGCTCCAGCAGGCTGAGGACTTCTACCGCAAGCACCAGCTACCGCCACAGGTCCAGGTACGCGTAGGCAGTCCCCAGGACGAGCAGATTCGCGCCCTCGGCTGGGTGGACGCCCGCCCGGACCAGTCCGACGTACTCGTCATGCACACCACCCTCGACCACGTGAACGCTGCCCCGAAGTACGACGTGCAGCTGACAGAGCGGCCGGACGACGCGTGGTACGCCGCTGCCTTCGAGGGCCCAGTACCGGCAGTTGCACCCCAAGTACTCGAGGGGGCGGCCAAGGCGATGTTCGCATCGGTCATCCTCGAGGGGCGCGTGGTTGCCGTCGGGCGTGGGGCTATGACAGGGCACTGGCTCGGTGTAGACGCTCTTCGCGTGGTTGACGGCTTCCGGCGACGTGGGCTCGGTACGGCGGTCCTGCAAGGCCTGGCGCGTTGGGCAGGCCCCGAGGGCGGCCGCCGTACCTATCTGGAAGTCGTACTGGAGAACACCCCCGCAATGGCCACCTACACCCGCCTGGGCTACCAAGAGGCGTACCGGTACCGCTATCTCACCAAGCGCTGAGCCGCCGCGGCCCCAACGACCGCCAGCACCGCAAAGCCCGCCAGTACGACGCTCAGAGCCCTCCC
The DNA here is from genome assembly GCF_035655035.1 of Kribbella sp. Taxonomy (GTDB): domain Bacteria; phylum Actinomycetota; class Actinomycetes; order Propionibacteriales; family Kribbellaceae; genus Kribbella. The sequence goes on from NZ_DASRVN010000775.1 coordinate 7,663, forward strand.
AGGGTCAGCCGCGAGCGCTGTGTACGCAGAGCCCGCCACAGCAACCCCCAACGCACCAGACAGCTGCGCGTTGGTAGCCACCACCCCGGACAGGTCAGCGGCGTACTCCGGCGGCAGGCTGGACGTCACCGCGCCGATCAACGTGTTGGCGCTGATCCCGAGCCCCAACCCGCCAACACCGAGCAGAACGAACAGCAACGGCCCGCTACGTCCGCCAAGCATCAAATACACCAGCACGCACACGTAGCCCATCGCTAGCACCAGACAGCCCACAACCGGCATCCACTGCACTCCCCTGCGCAGTCTCGGGAGCACAGGCCCCGCCAGCCCGAAGGCAGCCACCCACACCACCATGGCGAACCCGGAGTACGCCGGACCCTTGTGCAGGCCGCCCTGCAGGTAAAGGGCGAGTACGAACAGCAGGGCGAAGTACGAGCCGCTGGTGCACCCGTGAGCGAGCAGCCCGGCGCGGACCGAGCTGCTGCCCAGTACCTCCCGTGCGATGAGCGGCCGGCCACCACGGGCAGCCGTACGCCGTTCGCCGTACTCGAAGAGCAAGAGCGCCGGGAGGCTGAGCAGGAGGCACAACCAGGACCAGGTGGGCCAGCCGCGCTCAGCACCGAGCAGGAGCGGCACGATGACGAGCAGAACCGTCGTACACAGGACGAGTACGCCGCCGAGGTCCAGGCGGTCCCGGCGACCCGGCAGCTCGGGCGGGAGCAGGCGGCGTCCGGCGATCAGCAGCGCGACGCCGATCGGTACGTTGACCAGGAAGATCGGGCGCCAGCTGGTGCCGAACAGGTTCGCGGCGATCAGCACACCGCCGAGCAGTTGCCCGGCCACCGCGCCGCCGGACAGTGCGATCGAGAAGTACCCGAGCGCCTTGAGCCGGTCGCGGCCGTGGAAGTGCAGCTGGATCCCGCTGAGCACCTGCGGCACCATCAGCGCGGCCCCGGCGCCCTGGACGAACCGCGCGCCGACCAGCGCGCCGATCCCCGGCGCCAGCCCGCAGGCGAGCGACGCCGCGGTGAAGACCGTCAGGCCGAGCAGGAACGTCCGCCGGTAACCGAAAGACGTGCCGAGCCGGGCGCCGGTGATCAGCAGCACCGCGAACGCGACGACGTACCCGGAGACGACCAGGCCGACCGCCCCGGCCGAGGCCCCGAGGTCGGTCCCGACCGACGGCCCGGCGATGTTCGCCACCGCGGTGTCGATGTTGGCCATGAACTGACCGGTGAGCAGCACGGCGAGGACCGCGCCCCGGTTGCGAGTGATGAGCACGGTCATCGAACGGTGTGAGGCCACTGAGATGTGAGGGCGCTACCCTCGCATGCCATGGCGGATCACGTGATTGAGCGGCCGGAGTACCCCGGGGACTTCGAGGGGACGGTGCGGGTGGAGTACCGGCCGCATCCGGACGACGGGGTCGCGG
>NZ_DASRVN010000776.1:0-5225 GCF_035655035.1 Kribbella sp.
ACTGCACGACGATGGCCGCGATGCCGGTCCTCGCCCCGCTGCACCGCGCGGCGGGCCTGACCCGGCTGGTGGTCTCGACGTACCAGGCGGTCTCCGGCTCCGGCGGCGTCGGCGTCAGCGAGCTGGAGGACCAGGCGCGGGACCTGGCCGTGGCCGGCGGCAAGCTGGCTCGCGGTACGGACGGCATCACGCTCCCCGAGCCCAAGGTGTACGCCGGGCCGATCGCGTTCAACGTGCTCCCGCTCGCCGGGTCGATCGTTGCCGACGGCACCGGTGAGACCGACGAGGAGCAGAAGCTCCGCAACGAGAGCCGGAAGATCCTGCACCTCCCGGACCTGCCGGTCGCCGGTACCTGCGTCCGGGTGCCGGTCTTCACCGGGCACTCGCTGAGCATCCACGCCGAGTTCGCCGAGCCGATCACCCCGGCGCGGGCGGTCGCGCTCCTCGGCGCGGCTCCGGGCGTGGCGCTCGCGGACCTCCCGACCCCGCTGCTCGCGGCCGGCCAGGACCCGTCGTACGTCGGCCGGATCCGCCAGGACCAGTCGGTGCCGGGCAACCGTGGGCTGGTCCTGTTCGTCTCGAACGACAACCTCCGCAAGGGCGCCGCCCTGAACGCGGTCCAGATCGCCGAACTGCTCGCCGCCCGCTGACTTTCGCGTACCGAAGAACGGGTAGTCCTGGGCCCTCGCCGCCCGTCGCCGCCCGTCGGCGACGGGCCCACTCGGCGCCGCGGTGACCATTACCCGTTCTTCGGTACACCCGCTCAGCAGCGGTAGAAGTCCTTTGTGTAAACGCCGTTCACCGCGGTGAGGGTGTGGTCGTAGCAGCCGTGACCGACTGCCCGGTAGCGCACGGTCTGGGTGCCGGTCGCGTGGCGCTGGTCTCGCGGTACGCCGTAGATCCAGGACGCGCGGCCGTCGTACGTCTCGGTCGTGGTGCGGCCCGGCGTACGGATCGTGTCGTAGATCTTCAGGTCCGTGACCACGTCGTACCCACCGGGGATCGTTGCGTTGGGCAAGAACGTCAGGACGCCGTGCTTGCCGTAGCGGAGGTCGGTGCGGTCGACGCGTCCGTTGCTGATCGTGGTCGCGGTGTCGCGCCAGTCGGCGTCCAGGGCGTCGCGGGACTCGCCGGCGTGCCAGGTGTGCTTGGAGACGTTGGTCAGCGAGCGGTTGACGGTGGTACGGATCCGGCCGGCCGAGGTGTCGACGTACCCGCTGATCGTGAGGTTGCGGGACGCCGTCGTGTTGACGGAGCCGGCCGCGTTCGGGGCGCCGGTCACGTCGTCGGTCTTCGCGAGCGGGCCGACCGCGTACGACGTGAGCCCGCCGGTCGTCTGTGCGCGGTGCGCGTCGGTCCACACGTGCAGGTTCGGGACCGTGAACCAGCCGGACTGGCCGGCCGGTACGCCGTCGACGTGGATGCGGAACTCGTGCGGCTTGCCGTCGGTGAGCAGTCCGGCGAACGGCGTCAGGTCGTACGTCACCGGCTTGATGTCGAACGCACGCGGCGCGGGGGAGGGGCGCCACTCGTACGGGTTCGACCAGCCGCCGGTGTAGATGTACGGGTACGGCAGGGCGATGCCCGCGAGCTTGCCGTCGATGCTCACGTCGACCTCACGGTACGGCGAACCGTCCGGGCAGGAGTATCCGGTCGACGCCGGGGCGGACGTGTCCCAGAACTCCTCGCAACCGCCGCCCGATCCGGTGACGTAGACCTCGCCGAGGACGCGGGTCGTGTTCCGCGGGAGGGTCGCCGTACCGCGCAGGTCGGCGCCGTCGCGGGTCTGGTCCTGCAGCGGAAGTACTTCGTCCGCGGTCCTGGCGGCCGGGGTGTGGCGGTCGGTCGTGGAGAAGTCGAGCGTGACCGTGATGTCGAGGACGCCGGTGTAGGTGTCGTTGACGACGTTGCCGAGCTCCATGACGACGGGCTGCGTCGTGCGCAGCAGCGGGCTGTACGACGTGACGTCCTTCTCGACGTTCCACTCGATGCCGTCGGTGCTCGGCTCCGGCGTCGAGGTCCGGAACACGCCGACGCCGCCGATCGTGAGGTGACCAAGGCGGTCGTACTGCACGCCCTTGACCGCGCCGTGCATTCGCAGGACAACCTTCGACCACGGGCCTTGGCAGTCGGTGGGCGGCGTGTACGTCGACCGGTACGGATCGAAGTTCCGGAACTGATTGTTGACAATCTGCACTTCGCAGTGCCGGGTCTGCGGGACCGCGACCGCCGGGCCGGGCGTCCGCGGATCGTCGTAGTCCGAGCCGAACTCGGCCGGCGGGGCGGCCGCGCGCGCCGGGACCCCGATCGCGAGCAGCAGGACGGATAGTGAGGCGGTTACCACCGACCGTATGCGCATGTTGCGGAAACGTAATGGAGAAGGTTCGGGTGGGCAAGCGAGTGGCATGGTCAGCCGCGGTGATTGCTATTACTGTCCGGTAGAGGGCGCGCCTCCCGGGCCGACACGCCCCACTTGACCCCCATTGGAGGCCAGTCATGACGCCTGTCGCCGATCCCGGCCAGCTCGCACTGCTCAGCAATCGCAAGGACACCGTGGCCCAGATGTTCCTGGAGCGGGTGGCCGCGACGCCTGAGCGGGAGGCGTTCCGGTTCCCGCGTGACTCGCAGTGGAAGTCGGTGACCTGGCGGGAGACCGAGGCGCTGACCCGGCGCCGGGCCGCCGGCCTGATCGCGCTCGGGGTCGAGCCGGAGCAGCGGGTCGGGATCGCCGCGAACACCCGGATCGAGTGGATCGAGTGCTACCTGGCCGCCGTACTGGCCGCCGCCGCGACGACGACGATCTACCCGTCGACAATCTCCGCGGACGTGGCCTTCATCGTGGCCGACGCCGACGTCCAGGTGGTGTTCGCCGAGGACGCCGGGCAGGTCGACAAGCTCCGCGAGCACCGGTCCGAGACGCCGTCGCTGCGCAAGGTCGTGCTGCTGGACGGTACGCCGCTGGAGAGCGACGGCGACTGGGTGATCGGCCTCGGCCGGCTCGACATGCTCGGCGACGAGTACCTCGCCGAGCATCCGTCGATTGTCGACAATCGGATTGCCGACATCACCGCGGACACGTTGTGCACGCTGATCTACACCTCGGGGACCACCGGACGCCCGAAGGGTGTGCGGCTGCCGCACTCGGTGTGGACGTACGAGGGCGCCGCGGTCGAAGGCATGCAGGTGCTGTCGCCGGACGACCTGCAGTTCCTCTGGCTGCCGTTGTCGCACGTGTTCGGCCAGGTACTGCTGGCGGTCCAGTGCCAGATCGGCTTCGCGACCGCGGTGGACGGGCGGATCGACAAGATCGTCGACAATGCGGCTGTCGTCCAGCCGACGTTCATGGCGGCGGCGCCGCGGATCTTCGAGAAGGCGCACGCCCGGATCGTGACGATGATCCAGTCCGAGGGCGGCGCCAGGGCCAGGTTGTTCGACTGGGCGTTCGGGGTCGGCGCGAAGGTCTCCGCGCTCCGGCAGGACGGGAAGGAGCCGTCAGGTCTGCTGGGCGCGCAGTTCGCCGCGGCCGACCGGCTGGTGCTGTCGAAGATCCGCGCCCGGTTCGGCGGTCGGATCCGGTTCTTCGTGTCCGGGTCGGCGGCGTTGGACAAGTCGCTGGCGGAGTGGTTCCATGCCGCCGGCCTGCTGATCCTCGAGGGGTACGGGCTGTCCGAGACGTCGGCGGGGTCGACGCTGAACCGGCCCTCGCAGTACCGGCTCGGCAGCGTCGGGCCGGCCTTCCCCGGTACGTCGTTCAAGATCGCCGAGGACGGGGAGATCCTGATCAGGGGCGACGGCGTGATGAGCGGGTACCACAACCAGCCCGAGCAGACCGCCGAAGTACTGGACGCCGACGGCTGGTTCCACACCGGTGACATCGGGCACTTCGAGGACGAGTTCCTGTACATCACCGACCGCAAGAAGGACCTGTTCAAGACGTCCGGCGGGAAGTACGTCGCACCGCAGGTGATCGAGGGCCGCTTCAAGACCATCTGCCCGTACGCGAGCCAGTTCATCGTGCACGGCAACCTGCGCAACTTCGTCTCCGCCCTGGTCACGCTGGACCCGGACGCGATCACCGGCTGGGCCGAGTCCAACGGCCTCGCCGGCAAGCCGTACGCCGAGATCGTCACCTCCGACGCCGCCCGCGCCATGGTCCAGGGCTACGTCGACGAACTCAACGCCGGCCTGAACCGCTGGGAGACCGTCAAGAAGTTCACCATCCTCGACCGCGACCTCACCGTCGAATCCGGCGAGATGACCCCCAGCCTCAAACTCAAACGCAAACACGTCGAAACCGAATACGCCGACATCCTCGACAAGATGTACGAGTAGCAGTCACTCGGGCGACTTCCAGGCGTTCAGCGGCTGAGGAACTTGCGGATCGACTCGAGGTATTTTGCTGGTTCTTCCTCGTCCATGGAGTGGGCCGAGTGGTGGAAGATCTCCAGCGTGGCCTGGGGGAGGCGGGTTGCGAGGTCGCGCGGGAGGTCGAAGCCGACGTGGCGGTCCCAGATGCCGGCGAGGATCAGTGTGGGGACGTCCAGGGCGGCCAGGTCGTCGACGAGGTCGGGGCGCTCGTTGCCGACCAGGGCCATCGCGACCTCCATGTTCGGCGGCGGCGCGTTCTCGTCGTCGGCGGGGATGTTCGACGGGTCGTGGTAGAAGAACGCGGCCGCGTTCTCGCTCTGGGCGATCGCGCCGAGCGCCGCGACCGTACGTTCCAACGGCTCGGTGACACCGTCGAGCTGAGCGCGTAACGCGGTCCGCTCGGCCGGTGTCAGGAGCGGGTCGACCGCGCCCGGCCGCATCGTCCACAGCCCGGGATGCAGCGGATCGGCGATCGGGGGCGCGTGCAGTACCAGCCGGTCCACATGGTTGCTGTGGGCAACGGCGTACTCGGCGGCCAGCAGGCACCCGAACGAGACGCCCCACGGCACGATTCGCTCGACCCCCAACGCCGTACGCAACTCGTCGAGGTCCGCGACCAGCTGTGCCATCGTGTACGTCGACGTGTCGGCCGGGCGCTCCGTCCGGCCACACCCGCGCTGGTCGTAGAACACCACTGGTACGAACTGGGCGAGCGCATCCCCGACCGACCGCTCCACGCCGTACGAACTCTCACCCGGCCCGCCGTGCAGCAGCACCAGCGGCACCCCGCCGTTCCCCGCTCCGGCCACCCGCACCCAATGCCCGACCCCACCCGCAGGAACTGTCCGCACCCCATC
>NZ_DASRVN010000777.1:0-15072 GCF_035655035.1 Kribbella sp.
GGAGCGACCGAGAACTACTGGTTCCTGCTCTAGAGCTTCGCGCCGATGAGCTGGTAGATGTCGTCGTGCGCGCCCGGCAGGTCGTCGTGACCGAAGTCCGGGTACGTCCGGACCTCCTTCGCGGACCGGATCTTGTTGTACGCGGCGAACTGCGTCGACGGCGGGCAGGTCTGGTCCTCGAGCCCGACGAACAACGTCACCTCCGCCCGGATCCGCGGCGCCAGGTTCTGCAGGTCGATGTAGCCGAGGGTCGTGAACACCTCCTCCTGCCGGAGATGCCGCGGGTCGCGCTTGCGGAACCAGGTGACGATCTCGTCGTACGGCGGCTTGTCGAGGTTGAGGTCCCACGTCCGCTGGTAGTCGCACAGGAACGGGTACACGCTCGCGGTGTACTTGATCGTCGGCGTCAGCGCGGCCGCGACCAGCGACAGCCCGCCGCCCTGGCTCCAGCCGGTCGTCGCGATCCGGGCCGCGTCGACGTCCGGCAGCCCGCCGATCAGGTCGGCCAGCCGCCGCGTGTCCAGGAAGACGTGCTTGTACAGCAGCCCGTCCGGCCCGTCGTCCAGGCCGTGCACCAGGTGGTTGTGCAACGAGAAGCTGTTCGGCGACTGGGACGGCGTACGGAACCCGACCTGTTCGCGGACGTCGAGCGCCGCGACCGTGAACCCGCGGGCGGCGTACGGCAGCAGGTCGACCCACTTCGGCTGCTCACCGCCGTACCCGTGGAACAGCAGTACGGCGGGACCGGTCGGCTCGGCCGGGCGCACCACCTTCGCGTGCACCCGGTACCCGCCGGTGCCGTTGAAGTACAGGTGCTGCGCCACCGCGGTCGTCAGCGGGAAGTCGTCGGCGTCGACGAACTCGGCCTCCGCCGGCACCTCGTCCAGGGACAGCAGCGCCTTGTCCCAGAACGCGTCGAAGTCCGCGGGCCGCGGGTTCGTGCCCTGGTAGGTCAGCAGTTCGTCGTACGACAGGTCGAAGGAAAGCACCGGATCATTCTGCGCTGCCGGCGTCCTCCGGGGCAGTGCCGTCCCAGATGGTGTACCCGTGCGCGGCGTTCAGCTTGTCGCGCAGCACCGTCTCCAGCGTGCCGACCTGCTTCGGCGGCAGCCAGGACACCGGCAGCAGGATCGGCTGATCGGCGTGCTTGGTGCGCAGCACGATCGCCTCACCGTGCGTGGTCTCGACCCGGCCGACCTCGGTCACGTCGGTCCAGGCCGTCTTGACACCGCGGACGTCGATCTCGCGGTCGCGCAGCTGGGCGACCTTCGGCGGCCGGGCCAGGATCCACAGCCCGGCGAGCGCGATCAGCCCGCCGAGCGTGACGAACACCGACACCGCGACGGACGGCAGGCCGAACGCCCAGAGCACGGCGGCCACCCCGAGAATGATCAACCCGGCGGCCGGGATCCCGAGGAATCGTCCCGCCCGCATCCGGTACGTCGTCCGCATCGCCACAGGATCTCATCCGTCCTCAGAGGCTGCTACCGGCAGCCGGATCAGAACGCGTCGGTCTCGGACGACGGCGCGTTGCCGAGCGGGGACTTGGTCAGCGTGACCGTCCACCCGAACGAGCCGCTGAAGATGTCGTCGAACTTCTGGTACACACAGCTCTCGGTGAACCGGTGGTTCTTCGCGTCCCAGTTCGTCCCGGATTTGAAGTAGACCCAGTAGTCCTGCTTCCGGAGCCCGTTCAGGGTCGCGCTCTTGTTGGCCCGGACGTAGATCGAGGCCTCCGGGCTCCGTGGGCTGCCGGTGGTGACGACGACCACCACGTCGCTGCCCGAGTTCGTGATCGTGAGCCTTCCGGGGCCACGTGAACCCGACCGCTGGAACACGTCGCCGTTCTCGCCGCGACCGCCGATCACGGCCGGAGCGGCGGGCTTCGCCGGTACCGACAGCGCGCCGAACTTCACGCCCTTGCCGATCGACAGCTGCACACTCTGCGCCAGCCCCGCGAACGCGGTCCGGATCCCGGTCTTGGCCTCGTACAGCCGTACGTCGGCCGCCTTCGGCAGCCCGCAGCTCGTCCTCGTGTCCCCGGCCTTGCTCAGCTGCGTGGCCACGTCCCCGGCGTACGCGTCGAAGGCATCGAGTACGGCGGGATGCGCGGTCACCAGGCCGCTCGGCGGCGTGATCTTCGCGAGCTCGTTGCGCTCGATCACGACCGCGGCCGCGAGCTGCTTGCGGCTCGCGTCGAACGCGGCCACCGACTGCGCGTTCATCACCCGCGCGACGGAAGGCTTCAGGACCCGCTCGACGTTCGTCAGCGCGCGCTGGTACATCGGCACCGAGAGCGCGACCGCGGTCGGCGCCGGCTTCGGCGAGGGGGCGGCCGAGGTGGGCGGCGGCGCGCTGCTGCTGGTCGTGGTGGACCCGGGTGAAGACGCGGCTCCGCTGTCCGGCTTACCGCTGCAACCCGCACTCGCGAGGACCGCGATCCCGAGCACGACAACCAACGAACGCCTCACTGTCACCCCCAGGTGTGACCACTTTTTTATTCTGGTCTAATACTTCCCCTGGAGGGGTTCACGGCGGCGGTTCGTCTCAGTTGCCGGTACCGGTCTCGTTCGGGTTGTACGCGCAGGCGTCGCTGAGATTCTGCGCCGTACCCGGGGTGGCCGTGGTCTTGGGCGGCGTCGGCTTCTTCGTGGTGCCGGTGGTCGGCTTCCGGGTCGGCTTCGCGGTCGGCGTGCCCGCGACCGGGTTCAGTGACTTCTGGATGATCTGCTGCATCGCCGCGTAGTCCGGGTTCTTGCCGGTCGGGAAGTTCTTGTCCTTGTTCAGGTCGATGTTGGTGACCTTGGCGCTCTTCACCTTCAGCGCCAGCGAGATGAATGCCGGCAGGATCTCCTGCGGGATGTCGGTGCGCAGCAGCTGCTTACCGGCCTTCGCGATCTCCTGGTAGCTGGTGACCAGCGCCTGCGGGCTCGCGCTGTTCACCAGGGCGTGGATCGTGCAGCGCTGCCGCTCCTGGCGCGACGGGTCGCTCAGCCCGTACCGGCCGCGGGCGAACCACAGCGCGTGGTAGCCGTCGAGATGCTTGTTCGGGCCGGGCTCGATGTAGCCGGACGGCAGGTGATGTCCGTTCGTGCCCGGGCCGGTGCCGTAGTCGCCGCCGATCGGGACCCGGTAGTTGACGTTGACGTTGATCCCGCCGAGCGCGTCGATGATCTGCCGGAAGCCGGCCAGGTTGACCTGCATGTAGTAGCTGATGTCCAGGCCGAGCGCGGCGCTCGCGGCCAGCTTCACGACATCCGCGCCCTCGTTGTCGGTCTGGCCGAGGATCCCCGGGTGTGCCTTCGGGACGTTGTCGTACATCGAGTCGAGGTAGTACTCCGGCTGTTCGACGTTGCCCTTGCTCGGGTCCCAGTAACCGTCCGGGTACACCTTGTGCAGCGGCGAGTTCGCCGGGAACGGCATCCGCATCCAGTTCCGGCTGAGCGAGATCAGCGAGGTGTTACCGGTCTTGGTGTCGATGCTGGCCACGATCACCGTGTCGGTCCGGACGCCGGTCCGGCCGGCGCCGTCGTCGGCGCCGAGGAGCAGCAGGTTCAACCGGGGGACCTTCTCCCACGGGTCCTTCGTGTTGGTCACGTTGGGCCGGGTCGCGCTCTTGGAGTTGCCCTCGGACTGGAACACGCTGCCGATCAGGTCGCGCTGCGCCATCACGGTCTGCGCCGCCACGGTCGTCGGTACGGCGATCGCGAAACACAGCAGGCCGACGAACATCGAGCCCGCGAGCCGGCCGGTGTACGTCATGGTCACCGGGCGGATCAGCTTGTGCGACGCCACCACGACCCAGATCCAGCAGACCCCGAGTATGACGACGGCGCCGGTCGCGATCAGCAGCTGCCGCGGCGACACCGCGAGCGCCAGCACCGAGTCGCGGTGCGTGAGACCGACGTACGCACCGACCAGCAGCAGGCCGATGCTGATCGTGAGCACGAACGCGCCGAGCTTCTTCCGGCCGCCCATCAGCAGGCCGGACCCCGGGACCAGGGCACTGACGAGCGTCAGCCCGATCGCCTTGGATGCCGTCCGGGCACGATGAGAGCGAGCCCGGGATCGGCCGGCACGAGGTGCCGCCCTCCGGCCGGCTGCGCGAGTACTCCGCGACATAGCTCCGTTCCCTGATCGACGACGGCACGATCCATCCGTCGGCCGCCGGAGCGACCCACGGTACTTCAGACGCCCACGGCACCGGTTTGGTTCGCGTGATGCTGTCGACCCCCGTCGATGCCCGCCAGCGTACACATGCACCGGCCGACACACCCAAGCTCCCTGAGTTGCCACTCAGCGTGGCGGACCCTGCCGTCCTCGCCGCCGCGCGGCCGAGAGCCGCCCGGACCCCATTTTGGCAACTGGCGGGTGGAGCCGATAGTCTTGGTCGTCGTCGCGTCCCCGCCGTGGGACCGTCGGAGGAGGCGTCGCCTAGTCCGGTCGATGGCGCCCGCCTGCTAAGCGGGTTGAGGGTAATCCCCTCTCGCGAGTTCAAATCTCGCCGCCTCCGCTCTCGTGACCTGTGCCCGCGGAACGCGCGGGCCGGGTCGCGTCGGGGTGCTTTCTGGGGGTGCGACCCCCAGACCCCGCCCGGAGGGGCTTCGCCCCCCGGACCCCCTTGGGTGGTTCCGGCGCCAGAACCTGCGGCTAGGCATCGCGGGATCGGGCGGCTTCGGCGATTCGTTCCACGGTGCGTGCGGTCATCGGTTCGGGGGAGATGATCGCGTGGTCGATGCCCAGGTTCTGGTATGCCGTGAGTGCTTCGGGGAGGTCTTGTACCGGGATCGCGTTGGGGTTGGGGTCGGCGGCGGGTTGGGACGGGTCGCGGACGACGACGCCGGCGGTGCGGGTGATGGTTTCGCGGTTGGCGTCGGTGAGGGCCTTGTGCAGGGTTTGCAGGCGGTCCTTCAGCTGGTCGGACGGGGCGCCGTACCAGGCGGTGTTCCACGCGTCGGCCCATTGAGTGGTCAGCTTCAGCATGCGGGGGCGGTGGCCGGCTACCAGGAGCGGGATGCGGTGCGGGGGTGCCGGGTCGAGGTTGGCGTCGCGGACCACGTAGTACGTGCCGTCGTACGTGACCGTCTCGCCGCGGAGCAGGCGGGCGACGATCTCCAGCCATTCGGCGAACCGCCCGACCCGGTGGTCGGTGGGCAGCCCGAAGGCCTCGTACTCCGGGTCGTGCCAGCCGGCGCCGACGCCGAGGGTGAGCCGGCCGCCGGACACCTCGTCGAGGGTGGCGGCCATCTTCGCCGTCAGCCCGGGATCGCGGAACGACGCGCAGAGCACCATGTTGCCGAGCTCGACCCGTTCGGTGACGGCCGCGACCGCGCTCAGCAGCGTCCAACTGTCGTGCATCCCGAACACCTGTCCGGCGCCGTCGCGGTACAGGAAATGGTCCGCGATCCAGACCGAGTCCAGCCCGCCCTGTTCGGCTGCCTCGGCGACCGCGCGGACGTCCCGCCACCGCGCCATCCCGCCGTCCGGCCCGTCGCCGGCACCGAGCGGAAGCATCACTCCGACCTTCAGGCCCACGGCCCCACACCACCGATCTTCTCGACGGTGATGTGCGTGATGTACCCGGGCGGCGGCTCGGCGCCGGGGAAGAACTCCGCGTCCGGCCCGATGTAGGTTTTGGCGAGCTCCCGCAGTACCTCGACAGCTCCCCCCTCGGTGATCCGCGCGGTGCCCGTGATCACGAGGTACTCCGCCAGGCCCATCTCGTTGACGACGTCGGTCTCCAGGGTCAGCGCGACCCGGCCGTCGCGGCGGATGTTCTTCACCTTGCGGTTGTTCGGGATGTGCGCGGCGATGATCTCGTCGCCGTCCACCCCGACCCAGATCACCGACACCTGCGGACTGCCGTCCGGGTTGATCGTCACCAGGTGGCCGAGGGCGTTCGATTCGAGCACGGCTCGCGCGCTGTCAGGGATTCGCATGCGGTCAACGTACGTGGATCATGGGGGCCATGAGGAGGCCGTACCCGGATCGGGCGGCCGCCGGGCGTGTGCTCGCCGACGAGCTCGGAGCGGTTGCCGGATCCGTCCTGGTACTCGGGCTGGCGCGCGGCGGTGTACCCGTCGCGGCCCCGGTCGCGGACGCCCTGGACGCGGAACTCGACGTACTGATCGTGCGCAAGCTCGGCCTGCCGGCCCAGCCGGAGTTGGCGATGGGCGCGATCGCCGGTGTCGGCGAGGACCTGCACGTGGTCCGCAACGAGCCGATCGCCTCGAGCGTCGATCCGGAGGCGATGGAAGCGGTACGCCGGTCCGAGGAGCGCGAACTGCGCCGCCGCGAGCGGGAGTACCGCGGAGATCGCCCGCCGATCGACGTACGAGGTCGCGTGGTAGTCCTGGTCGACGACGGCCTCGCGACCGGTACGACGATGCGCGCAGCGGTGCAGGCGGTACGACGGCAACGCCCGGCGCGGGTGATCGTCGCCGTACCGGTAGGAAGTCCGGCCAGTTGCCGGAACCTGTCAGCGGACCAGGTGGTGTGCGCATGGTTCCCGCACTACTTCAGCGCGGTCGGACAGGCGTACCACGACTTCTCCGAAGTCACCGACGACGAGGTACGGCAGGTGCTCGCAGAAAGCACAGCACGACGCCCTGAGAGGTAATTCGGGGCGCCGCACTGCGTCGTCCGGCCGTCGGCTTCCGACTCGACGGCCGGTGCTGGTCAGCCCAGACGGGCCTTGAGATTGTCCAGCTCGACCTTCAGCGAGGCCGGGACGGTGTCACCGAGCTTCGCGAACCACTCCTCGATCAACGGGAGCTCGGCCTTCCACTCGTCGGCGTCGACGGTCAGCGCGATCTCCAGGTCCTGCGGGGTCAGGTCGAGCCCGGTGACGTCCAGTCCGTCCGCCGTCGGCACCCGGCCGATCGGCGTCTCGACCGCGTCCGCCTGGCCCTCGATCCGCTCGATGACCCACTTCAGCACCCGGCTGTTCTCCCCGAAGCCCGGCCAGACGAACTTGCCCGCCTCGTCCTTGCGGAACCAGTTCACGTAGAAGATCTTCGGCAGCTGCGCCGCGTCGTGCTGCTTGCCGACGGTCAGCCAGTGGTCGAAGTACTGCCCCGCGTCGTACCCGAGGAACGGCAGCATCGCCATCGGGTCCCGCCGTACGACGCCCACCTGGCCGACCGCCGCCGCGGTCGTCTCCGAGGACAGCGTCGCGCCCATGAACACCCCGTGCGCCCAGTCCCGCGACTCGGTCACCAGCGGGACGGTCGTCGCCCGGCGGCCGCCGAAGATGATCGCGGAGATCGGCACGCCGTTCGGGTCGTCGTACTCGTCGGCGAGGATCGGGCACTGCGTGATCGGCGTACAGAACCGGCTGTTCGGGTGGCTGGACAGCTCGCCGCTGTCCGGCGTCCACTCGCGGCCCTTCCAGTCGGTCAGGTGGTCCGGCGGGGTCGGCGAGTAGCCCTCCCACCAGACGTCGCCGTCGTCGGTGAGCGCCACGTTCGTGAAGACCGAGTTGCCCTTCTCGATCGTGCGCATCGCGTTCGGGTTGGTCTTCCAGCCGGTGCCGGGGGCGACGCCGAAGAGCCCGAACTCCGGGTTCACGGCGTACAGCCGGCCGTCCTTGCCGAACCGCATCCAGGCGATGTCGTCGCCGAGCGTCTCGACCTCCCAGCCTTCCAGCGTCGGGTCGAGCATCGCCAGGTTGGTCTTGCCGCAGGCGCTCGGGAACGCGGCCGCGACGTAGTGCACCTTCTTCTCCGGCGAGATCAGCTTCAGGATCAGCATGTGCTCGGCGAGCCAGCCCTCGTCGCGGGCCATCGCGCTCGCGATCCGCAGCGAGTAGCACTTCTTGCCGAGCAGCGAGTTGCCGCCGTACCCGGAGCCGTACGACCAGATCGCCCGCTCCTCCGGGAACTGCACGATGTACTTCTCGTCGTTGCACGGCCACGGCACGTCCTGCTGCCCCGGCGTGAGCGGCGCGCCGACGGAGTGCAGACACGGGACGTACTTCGCGTCGTCGCCCATCTTCTGCAGCACCTCGGCACCGGTGCGGCACATGATCCGCATCGACGCGACGACGTACGCCGAGTCGGTGATCTCGACGCCGAACATCGGCTTCTCCGCGGTCAGCGGGCCCATGCAGAACGGGACGACGTACATCGTCCGGCCGCGCATCGCGCCGCGGTACAGCCCGGTCAGCGTCGCCTTCATCTCGGCCGGGTCGACCCAGTTGTTGGTCGGACCCGCGTCCTTCTCGTCGACCGAGCAGATGAACGTGCGCTGCTCGACCCGCGCGACGTCGCTCGGATCGGTGCGGACCCAGAACGAGTTCGGCTTCTTCTCGTCGTTCAGCCGGACCATGGTGCCGGCCGCGATCAGTTCGTCGGTGAGCTTCGCGTACTCCGCGTCCGACCCGTCGACCCAGTGGATCCGGTCCGGCTGGGTGAGGGCGGCGACCTCGGCCACCCAGGCCAGCAGGCCGGCGTGCCGCGTCGGGGCGGCGGTCAGGTCGTACTGCCGGTCGTTCTGCCGGTCGGTCGCCGGGAGGGTGGCGGTGGCGTCGGGGCGGTGGTCGGCTTTGGTACGGGTCGGATTGGCGATCGTCGTCATTCGCGGCTCATTCCCTCTCGGCTGCCGGGTCCGGCGTCGTTCCGGCCTCTCGACGCTGAAAGGCGGGTACGGCGTCGGCCGCCGGGGTCTCCGGCGGTTCGGTGCAGCTGGCTGGCGGTGTGATCTGTCGCATACCAGTCGATCCAGTGGATACATACCAGTGTGCAAGTGGTACTAACGGTACGCGACGCGGTGCGGGTCTGAGAACCCCTAGAACGTGAACCCGGTCACAAGGTTTTCGCGACAATCGCTTTCCGGTGCCGCTTGTGAAAATGAGAACGGCCCGCGCTCTTCGCGCGGGCCGTTCCAGGAGATTTTGTGGTACGTCAGCTGGTCTGTCGCCAGATGTCGTTGACCAGCCGCTGTACGTCGGGTGCCTCGACGGTCTGGCCGTACGCCATCACCCCGACCAGCCACCACTGACCGGCGCTCTGGAACGCACGCGTCATCGTGATCGTGTACGGCGTCGCGGTCGACACGGTCAGCCAGGTCCGCGCGTCCTTCGCGGTCGCCGGCGCGGTCGTCCGGTAGATCTTCGTCCACTGCTCGTCGAACGCCGGCCGATCGGTCAGGCACTTCGCAAGCGTCGCGCACGGGTGCAGCGCGAACTGCACGCGCATCGAGTTCCGCATGCCGGCCGGGTCGTACGCCGACGCGGTCACCACCCGCCGCAGGACCAGCTGCGACGACTCGCCCAGGAAGTCCACCTGCGGCGGCCGCGGCCAGCCGAACGCGAACGGCAGCTCGGCGTTCGCCACCACCTGTACGTCGGCACCGGCCGGGTACGTCGCGCCGAACACGCCGGCCGAGCCGTCCGGGCGCTTGTACGCCGCGGTCGTCGGCCGGTTGATCGGCGGGATCAGCACCCGCGACGGATACGGCTCCGGGCTGACCGCGGCCGCCTCGGGCGCGGCGGCCGGCTTGTCCTTCACGGCGCTGCCGATCGCCGTACCGACCGAGTACGCGATCGTGAACACGATCAGCACCACGACGGCGACCACGGCGTACGCCCAGGGCCCGATCTTGCGCCGGTACTGGCGGGCGATCTCGATCCGGGACGGCTCCGCCGGTGGCTGCTCCGTCGGTGGCTGCTCCGGCGCCGGGCGGTCGACGTACGACGGGATGCTCTGTTGTGGTTGTGCTTGCTGTGGGAGGACCGGCGCGGTCCCGCCGTACCGGCTGAGCTGTTCGCGGACCGCGCGCAGCGACTCCTCGTCGTTCCCGGCGATCCCGTCCAGCGGGTCGATCAGCCGCTCGGCGCCGGTCTGGCCGGGGATCAGCTGGGTGATCGCGTACGGACGGTCGGCGTTGAAGCTCGCCGCCCAGAGCGGAGCCTCCTGCTGCCCGGGTACCAGCGCGGCGTCCCGGCTCGCGCTCGCCAGCCGGTCGACGACGGTCTGGTTCCGGGCGCCGGCCTCGCTCAGCACGAGCGCGACGATCTCCATCCCGGTGAACGTCCGCCCGTGCCACAGCTCCGCCAACGGGTGCTGCAGGATCCGCTGGTCGAACTGGTAGCCGGGGATCTCCGGCGTGCTGTTGTTCACTTGCTCTCCCAGATGGCGCGATCCGCGAGCGCCAGCGCCGCCTGCTGCGCGGTGTCCCCGTCGATCGGGTTGGCCGTGTACTCCACCAGTACGACGATGTCCGCGTGCTGGACGAGCGCGTGCACGTTCCACGACTCGCCCGCCAGACCGCTCTCGGTCCGGCCGACCTTCGTCGAGTACGGGCGGTCCTTGTCGTACGACTTCAACGGCGAACGGGTGAACGTCCGCTTCGCCACCTGCTCCGGCGTGAACGGCTGATTCCCCGCGCCGGCATCCTGGCCGCCGTACGGCGTGATCGTCACCCTCACGCTCGCCGACGTGTACGCCCGCACCTTCGCCCGCGACGTACCCGCCTGACAGGTGATCACCGACGTACCGCCCTGGGTCATCGTCACCGCCCCGGCCGATGCCTTGGGCAACAGGCTCCGTACGTCGCCGATCTTCGCGCAGAGGTCCTTCCCGAGCGTCCGCGGCGGCGCGATGTCCGCCTGCGTCACCGGCTCCCCGACCGCGAACCCGACCCCACCCCCGACGAGCGCGGCCACACCACACCCGATCGCCGTACCCCGCACCAGCCGACTAGCCATGCCCGCGACCTTAGCCACGCCGAGGTCCTCCCTAACCCGTCGAACACCCCGCGTTAGACGAACGTCACCCAACTCCCGTTCCCCCTCCGCCGGCCGGCCTCCGAGCCCGATTGGCAAACATCCACCCCCTCCATGTATCGTTACTCGACGTTGTCCAGCGCTCGTAGCTCAACGGATAGAGCATCTGACTACGGATCAGAAGGTTGGGGGTTCGAATCCCTCCGAGCGCGCAAACCGAAAGCCCAGGATCAGCCCGCTGACCTGGGCTTTCTTGTGTCTTGAGTCGGTGGGGAGTGGGTGCCTGCCGCAGTGCTTGGTCTCTCGGGCTTCCGGTGTGTGAGCAGGCCGTTGCCGATCATCGTTGGTCGTTGAGGAATGTGGGGATGTCGGTTGGGGTCGGGTAGTTGGGTTGGGGTGCCGGTTGGCCCTGGAGGAAGGCGTTGACGGTGGCGTAGGCGCGTTCGTTGTTGTCGTCGAGGCCGTTCCACATGTGGTGACCGACGCCGGGCATGTATTGGGTTCGTTCGATCGCGGGGTCGTCGGCCAGGATCGTGGTGGCCCATTGGCGAGTCTGCGATGAGCATTCGGCGATCATCAGCATCGCAGGGACGGTGGATTGCCTCAGTTGTGCGGCGATCGACGGTGAATCCTTGATCGTTTGCTGGATTCGCAGGCTGGGGCCGGGGCTGAAGGAGAAGTTCCCGGCCGTGTCCTCGACGGGAATACGCGAGGCGTCCTTCGCGCAGTAGGCCGAGGCGGTGTCGGTGCCCAGGTCGGCGGCGGTGAAGGCGTTGGCGCCCTCGGCCTGCCCGACCAAGCCGGTGTCGGGTGAGAGCAGTCCGAGTTGCATGAGGCCGAACGCGACGCCGTACCTGGGGACATGGGTGGCGTGTGGTCCGGTCATGGCCGGTGCGAGCCGGCCCGCGTTCGGCCGTCCTTTCTGTCCGGCGATCGCGGCTGTTGGGCCGTCGATCGGGCCGGGCTCGGCGATGATTGCTTTGTGTACGCGGGCGGCGATGCCCGGTTCGGCCAAAGCTCTGGTGAGAATCACCGCCCCCGCGGAGAACCCGAGGATGTCGACGCGGCCCTTGTCCAGATGGTCGACGAACGCCGCGAGGTCGCGGACCGACCTGGTGATGCTGTACTGGTCCATCGGTAGCAGGCCGCTCCGGCCGCCGCCAGGTTGCTCGTAGGCGTACACGTCGTACCCGTGCCGTGAGAGCAGTTGCAGAAAACGATGCTCGAGCACCGAGATACCTCGGACTGGTCCACCGTGGAGGTACACGAGAGGCGTTGCGCGGCGCGCGCTGCCCGGGGAGGGCGGGTAGTGATAGACGGCGACTCGGCTCCCCGTGGCGAGGCTCCAGTTCTGTGTCGCCACGAACGGCAGCGCCACCGGGTAGCGCCGGTCGGTCGGAACACTCGGGATGCAGACCGACACGGTCAGCGCCGCCGCGGCGACCACGGGCACGAACGGCACGAGTTTGCGTGGTCCGGTACGGCGGCGAGCTCGCCATAACGCCCACGCAGCCCCCGCGCCGAGGGTCGTGAGCCACGCCGCGAGCCCGGAGCCGGCGCCGTCGGTCAGCACGACGAGCGCCAGGAACAGGACGACCAGTCCCACGACGACGGCGATGGCCAGTCCGAGACGGCCAGTGGAGCGAATGACGGATTTCAGCACGGCGAACCCCCTGCTCGAGTTTCCAAACTAAGTTTTGAAACAACGTTAGCACGCGGCTAGACTGCTCGGCATGGGTCGACCGAGGACGAACGACGAGACCGTGCGCGAGCGGCTGCTCGAGTCGGCCACCGAGTTGTTCGCGACCCGTCCACTCGAGTCGATCACCGTCCGCGCCCTGGCCGGTGGCGCCGGCTCCGCTACCGCGGCCGTCTACTCGCTGTTCGGCAGCAAGGAAGCGCTGATCGCCGAGGTGCGCAACAGAGCGGTCGCGGGCCTGTTCCGCGAGCTGGCGGCGGTGCCGACCTCCGAGGACCCGGTCGCCGATCTCTATGCCCTCGCTGTCGCGTACCGGCGTTGGGGGCGCGAACACGCGAACCTCTACATGGCGTTGTTCGGCGGAGTACAGACATTCGACCCGTCAGGGACGATCGGGACCAACGACCCCGTTCGCCCCCTGCTCCACGCCATCGACCGTGCCCTGACGGCTTCCATGCTCACCGGCGACGCGACAGCCATCGCGCTCTCGCTCTGGGTAACCCTGCACGGACTCGTGACCCTCGAGCTGGCAGGAGCCCTCGACACCGCGACCACCGACGCCACGTTCCGATCAGCCATCCCGGCAACCCTCCGCGGCTGGACGCCCTCAGAGACCGACCCAGCTGCGCACAGCTAGCCCCGGCCCTCGAACCGATCCCCTGCCAGGCAGGCCAAAGAAGGAGTCGACGAACGATGCAAGATTCCGGCGAAGCGGTGGGGTTCCGATGGAACGCGGTGTGCATCGATTGTGCGCCCGCCGAGTACGACGCTGAGGTCGCCTTCTATCGCGACCTGCTCGGGGCGGAGGTCGCCGAGCACGAGCCACGGTGGGCCGCCCTGCAAGACCCCCGAAGCGGAATGTGGCTCAACATCCAGGCCAACGACTGGTACGTGCGTCCCGTATGGCCGGAGGAGGTCCCCGCGCAGACGAAGATGATGCACTTCGAGATCCGCGTGAACGATGTCCAAGCCGCGGTCACCCGTGCAGCGTCATTCGGCGCCCGCGAGGCCCCTCAACAGCCATCAGACCGAGACCCGCACAAATTAAGGGTAATGCTGGACCCCGCGGGCCATCCTTTCTGCCTCTGGACCTGACCCGGGTCATCGAGTGGTACGGCGCCCCCGATGGGGGTCTGAGATCTCGGCGATTGCAGTCAGGTAGCTGAGGGGGATTTTGGATCGGGTTTGGAGTTCGGTGGGGTCGGCGTGGGGGATTAGGCGTAGCCAGGAGATGAGGCGGTGGGGGTTGAGGAGGGGCTTCGTTGCTTTGAGGTCTTGGCGGAGTACAGCGGGGTCCGCGGCGAGGTGATTGCGCCAGATGGTCAGGTAGGTGGTGACCAGTTCGGTGTGGTGTTCGGGGGAGAGCGGGGCGCGGGTCCATTCGGTGACCGAGTCGAGGAAGCCGTGCAGGGTGACGAACGGGTGGGCCCAGAGGGTGTTGCCGAAGTCGAAGAAGCGCGGACGGAGTACGCCGGTCGAGCGGTCGGCGAAGATGTTCGCGGGGTAGACGTCGTTCAGCTCCACGTCCATTGGTACGAGGTCGCTGATCGATGCGGTACTCCGATCCAACGCATCGGCCGCATCCTCGACCCGCTCGAATAGGTCCCGCTCGATCCGCAGGGGATGTGCCGCCGGTAGCGCCGCCCATTCCCGGGCGACCGCGCGTACCCGGTCGCCGGCGGTGGTGGGCGCGAGTTCGACCACCCCGGGATGCGCGTGGAGGCGCCCGAGGAGCGCGCACTGCAACCGGGCGAGAGCGCGGACCACGGTACGTCGGGTCGCCTGATCCGCGACGTCCTCGTGCGTGAGCGTCGTGCCCTGGTCATCGGTGAGCAGCCAGCCCCGTTCACGGTCCACGGCGATCGGTACGGCGACGTACTCCGGCGCGACCTCCGCCATCGCCGCCACCAGCCCGGCCTCGAACCGATGCCCCGGATTGTTCTCCTTGAACCACACGAGCCCCTCGCCCGTCGGATAACACCGCACAACCGACCAGAACCGCGCCCGATAGGTCACCGCCTCACCCACAACCCGCCGCCCGCCCTCAGCCAGCCGGCGCCCGACCCACGCGTCCACCTCCCGCTCCCACCCCACCGACCGCCAACGCCGTACCCACTGCCCACCAGCATCCGGCCCCAACGGCCGCGCCCCCGGCACACCCCGCAACATCCCGCGACCCTATTGCGCGCGAGTTCGGATCAGCTACGTTCGCGGGGCGTCGGCCGATCCCGCCGTACGGCTGGAGCTTGATCGATCGGTACTTCGGGACGCGCAGTGGACCGGTGATTCGCCAGCAGACGTTCGGCTCGGACTGTCAACAGGTGCAGCTCGCGGTCGGGGTCGCTCCCGTCGAGGATGATTTCGAGGGCGTCCGGGTCTGTGTAGTGGCGACGGATCAGCTGCCCGAGTTCAGCCGCCGACGCGTTCTCCAGCTGTAGACGCTTGGCGAGAAGGACGATGTCCGTGGCGTCCTTGCGTCGTTGGGCGACCAGCTTCGTGGCCAGCAGGTGAATTCGTTGCGGGGGTCGCTCATGCGGTCACCAGGTCGCGGGCCGGGACGAAGATGTTGAGCTGCGCGAGGTAGTCGGGAGTCTGGGCGATGATCTCGTCCGGTTCCAGGAACGGATGCTCGGGGATCCAGGGCTCC
>NZ_DASRVN010000778.1:0-3750 GCF_035655035.1 Kribbella sp.
TCCGCGTGCAACGCCGGCGTCGCCGAGCCCAGCCACGTGCTGCTCGCGATGGGGTACGACGACCAGCGGGCCCGCGGCTCGCTCCGGTTCACCCTCGGGCACACGAGTACGCGCGCCGACGTCGACGCCGTACTGGACAACATCGGGCCGGTCGTGGAGCGGGCGAAGTCCGCCGGGCTGCAGAACGTGGGAAGGAACACCTGATGCGGGTACTCGCAGCCATGTCCGGCGGAGTGGACTCCGCGGTCGCGGCGGCGCGGATGGCCGAGGCCGGGCACGACGTGACCGGCGTACACCTGGCCCTCAGCCGCAACCCGCAGTCCTACCGCAGCGGCGCGCGCGGTTGCTGCACGATCGAGGACTCCCGCGACGCCCGCCGGGCCGCGGACGTGATCGGCATCCCGTTCTACGTCTGGGACCTGGCCGAGCGCTTCCACGCCGACGTGGTCGAGGACTTCGTCAACGAGTACGCCGCCGGCCGCACGCCGAACCCGTGCCTGCGCTGCAACGAGAAGGTCAAGTTCAGCGCCGTCCTGGAGCGGGCCCTGGCGCTCGGCTTCGACGCGGTCGCGACCGGGCACTACGCGCGGATCGTGGACCTGCCGGACGGTGCGCGGGAGCTGCACCGGGCGGTGGATCCGGCCAAGGACCAGTCGTACGTGCTCGGCGTCCTGACCCAGGAGCAGCTCGCGCACGCGTTCTTCCCGCTCGGCGACACGGTCAAGACCGAGGTCCGCGAGGAGGCCGAGCGGCGCGGGCTGTCGGTGGCCGCCAAGCCGGACAGCCACGACATCTGCTTCATTGCCGACGGCAACACCGCGGGCTTCCTCGGCGCGCAGCTCGGCGAGGCGCCCGGCGACATTATCGATGCCCAGGGCAACAAGCTCGGCGAGCACTCCGGGACGCACGGGTTCACGATCGGCCAGCGCAAGGGCCTGAAGATCGGCACCCCGGCCGCCGACGGCAAGCCCCGCTTCGTCCTGGACATCAGCCCGGTCGACCGGACCGTCACCGTCGGCTCCCGCGCCGAGCTGGCCGTGTCCGAGCTGACGGCCTCCAGGCCCCGTTGGTGCGGCCCGGCGCCTGCCTCGGAACTGCATGTCAAGGCCCAGCTCCGAGCCCACGGCGAAGAGGTTCCTGTTCTCGCAGCAGTCCAGGGCGATCACGTACAGGTCTCCTTCGAGGAGCCGACATCCGCCGTCGCTCCGGGGCAGGCAGTCGTGCTGTACGACGGAACACGCGTCATCGGCTCGGCAACGATCGACAGCGTCCAGCGCGTCAGCGCCGCCGTATGACCACCACTGGTCTGGGTTCGGTCCCCGGCGACGACATCCGCGAGTGGATGCGCGCAGTACTCGAGCTGGTCGACGTCCCGTTCCTCCCGGAGCTTCCGGCGCGCCCGTACGGCGACATGATCAGCCGGACCATCGCAGTCCTGACTGAGTTGGCCGCTGACCTGCAGCCGGTCGGCTGGCGGCTGACCGGCGGTGGCGACGCCAGGGCGAGCCTGGACCAGCGACGGGCGCGGGCGTTGCTCCACGAGGACCTGGATGTGCTGGAGGAGTACGCCGACGGGTACCAAGGCCGGCTGAAGGTACAAGTGACCGGTCCGTGGACGCTGGCGGCCGCCGTGGAGCGCCCTCGCGGTGACAAGGTGCTGGCGGACCATGGCGCGCGGCGGGACCTCGCACAGGCGCTGGCGTACGGCGTGGAGCAGCACGTGGCCGAAGTACGCAAGCGTGTGCCCGGCGCTGAGGTGTTGTTGCAGGTGGACGAGCCCGGGCTGCCCGCCGTACTGGCTGGTGCTGTCCCGACGGCGTCCGGCTGGAGTAAGCACCGCTCTGTGGACGGTCCGGGTGCTGTGGAGCTTTTGAGCCTCTTCACCGGTGCTGCTCCCACTGTCGTGCACTGCTGCGCGGAGCGGCCGCCCATCGAGGTCTTTACCAAGTCAGGCGCCAGTGGGGTAGCTGTTGACGTATCGCTGCTCAACAACGCGGCCTGGGACCAGGTAGCGATAGCTGCTGAAGCAGGCACCACTCTGTACGCCGGTCTGGTCGCGACGACCGGTGCAGTGCCCAAGGCGGAGCAGGCGGCTCAGCCCCTCATCAAACGGTGGCGAGAGCTCGGTCTGGACCCGGAACTGCTGAAGCAGGTGGTGATCACACCGGCCTGTGGACTCGCGGCCGCGCCGTCCCCGGCCGACGCCAGAGCCCGCCTGAAGCTGCTCCGCGACATCGCCGACGTGGTCGGCGAAGCGGCCGACGAGTAACCGAGAACTGTCCGGACCGCCAGGTAAGTTCTGCTTATGAGCGAGCGCAGCGAGCGAACAAAGGGTAGAGCCGAGAACGCTGGGCCGCCCGCGGATGTCCGGACGCGGCATGCGGCGCTGAGTCAGGAGATCGAGGACCACCGGGCGCGCTACTACCTGGCCAGCCCGATCATCTCGGACGCGGACTTCGACGCGCTGATGCACGAGCTGCAGGGCCTCGAGGAGCAGTACCCCGAGCTCCGTACGCCGGACTCGCCCACGCAGAAGGTCGGCGCCCCGGTCTCCACCCTGTTCGCCCCGGTCCAGCACCCGATGCGGATGGAGAGCCTCGGCAACGCGTTCTCCGCCGAGCAGATGGAGGCGTGGGCCAAGCGCCTGGAGCGCGAGGTCACGGCCCAGCAGATCGTCGACAGCGGGTTCCTCTGCGAGCTCAAGGTGGACGGGCTCGCGCTGGACCTGGTGTACGAGAACGGCAGGCTCGTCACCGGTGCCACCCGCGGTGACGGCCGCACCGGCGAGGACGTGACGCCGAACGTCCGCACCATCAAGAGCATCCCGGAGCACCTGCACGGCGACGACCTCCCGGCGTTCCTGGAGGTCCGCGGCGAGGTGTACTTCCGGGTCGAGGACTTCGAGGAGCTGAACGCCCAGCTGGTCGAGGCCGGCAAGGACGTCTTCTCCAACCCGCGCAACAGCGCCGCCGGATCGCTGCGCCAGAAGGACCCGAAGGTGTCGGCGGCCCGCCCGCTGCGGTTCGTCGTGCACGGCCTCGGCAAGGTCGAAGGGCACACCTTCGGCCGGCTGTCGGCGGCGTACGAGCAGCTGAAGGCGTGGGGTCTGCCCGTCAGCGACCGCGCCCGCCGGGTCGGCACGCTCGACGAGGTCAACGAGTTCATCGCGTACTACGGCGAGAACCGGCACTCGGTGGACCACGAGATCGACGGCGTCGTGGTGAAGGTCGACGAGCTCGACCTGCAGCGCGCGCTCGGGTCCACGTCGAGCGCCCCGCGCTGGGCGATCGCGTACAAGTACCCGCCGGAAGAGGTGAACACCAAGCTCATCGAGATCGAGGTGAACGTCGGCCGCACCGGGCGGGTCACCCCGTTCGCGCACATGGAGCCGGTCCGGGTGGCCGGGTCCACGGTGGAGTACGCGACCCTGCACAACGCGAAGGAGGTCGCCCGCAAGGACGTCCGCCCGGGCGACACCGTCGTACTGCGGAAAGCCGGCGACGTCATCCCCGAGGTGCTCGGGCCGGTGGTGGACCTGCGCCCGAAGGGCCTGCCGGCGTGGGAGATGCCGACGCACTGCCCGTGGTGCGACACCTTGCTGGCGCCGGCCAAGGAGTCCGACGTCGACATCCGCTGCCCGAACTCGCAGTACTGCCAGGGCCAGCTGCGGGAGCGGCTGTTCTATCTGGCCGGGCGGTCCGCGTTCGACATCGAGGGGCTCGGGTTCAAGGCGGCGGACGCGCTGATCCG
>NZ_DASRVN010000779.1:0-24020 GCF_035655035.1 Kribbella sp.
CCCGACGGACGTCCGGTCGGGAGCGGCGGGGATCTTGGGTTCTTCGCGTTCCCGGGCATCGGATTCGGCGTCGTGGTGACCAACGATCGCGGGATCGCGGACCGGGTTCGCCGCCTGCGTGACAGCGGATACCCGCAGCCAACGCTCGGCGGGCAGCGGCGGACGCTGACGGACGACGAGGCCGACGTACTGCGGTGCCGGATCGAGGCCGCGGAGGAACAGGTCGCGCTCCGGCGACTGGTCGCCGAACGCCTGCGCGCCGAGCTGTCCGACCTGCCCGGACTCACCTTCCCGACCGACCTCGCCCGGCATGCGCTCCCCGTACTCCCGCTGCTGATCGACCCCCGAACCGTCGGCGCCGGCAACGGCGAGTACGCCGCCGCACTGACCGCGGCGGGAGCACCCGCAAGCGTCGGCACACAGCCCCTGTACCGCGTTCCTGGTACCGGCAACTGCTTCCGCCGGCCGCGAGTCCCGGTGCAGTACGGGCCGGGCCAGTGCCCAGTCGCCGAGGACCGGGCAGCCCGCACGCTGGTGCTGCTGCACTGGGGTCCCGACCCCGCCGACCTCGCCCGCGCGATCCGCACCGCACACCACACGGCACACCACTCAGCACACCATTCAGAACGCCACTCAGCGCACCGGAACGCCACCGCAGCATCTCTGCAAGCGCTCGCATAATTCTTGCACTCCCCGGAGGGACCCTTGAACATTTCCGATTCGGCCTTCGACGTCGACGAGCTCAGCGTCGAAGTGCACCCGAGCGAGGCCGCCGCCGGTCGCGCCGCGGCCGGCTTCACCGCCGCGACCGTGAACGCGGCCGTCCGGGCCCGCGGCGCGGCCCGGGTGGTGATGGCGACCGGCAACTCGCAGCTGGCCTTCGTCCGCGCACTGGCCGACGTGGACATCCCGTGGGACCGCGTCACGGTCTTCCACATGGACGAGTACATCGGTCTCGACGACCGGCACCCGGCCTCCTTCCGGCGCTGGATCCGCGAACAGATCGAGACGCGATTCCAGCCCGCCCGCGTCGAGTACATCCAGCCGGACCAGGGCGACCCGGAGCGCGAGTGCCGCCGGTACGAAGAGTTGTTGCGGTCCGCGCCGCTGGACCTGACCTGTATGGGGATCGGCGAGAACGGCCACCTGGCGTTCAACGAGCCCGGTGTCGCGGACTTCGCCGACGAACGCTGGACGCGGGTCATCGAGCTCACGCCGGAGTCCCGCAGGCAGCAGGTGAACGAAGGCCACTTCCCCGACGTCGACGCCGTACCGCCGACGGCCATCTCGGTCACCATCCCCGGGCTGTTGTCGGCAAGCGTCGTACAGGTCGTCGTCCCCGAGCTCCGCAAGGCCGCGGCCGTCGCCCGCGCGCTCAACGGACCTGTCGACAACACGTGTCCCGCGTCGATCCTGCAGCGGCACGCTCACGCCCGGCTGTTCCTGGATGAAAGCTCGGCCTCGCTGGTTACTCCCGGTTAGACTCGGCGACACGCCCAGCTGTTGCTTCGGGAGGTTGGGATGGCTGCGCCGCACGGGTGGGTGCCGGTCGAGCACCGGTTGCTGGGGCTGGATCGGCGGACGTTCGTGGCCGGGTTCACCGCGCTCGCGGTGGCGTTGGTGTTGATCTACGGGTTCCAGGCGCTGAACTCGGCGATCCCGTGGCACAACGAGATCAAGGCCGGGCAGGTGCTCGACCTGGGCGACGGCGCCACCGCGGTGCCGCCGGTCGGGTGGCAGCTCGAGCACGGGACGCTGGTCGGCGGTGCCGGAGCCGCTGCCACGAATCTCCAGATAGTGCTGGCGTCCGGCGGCGCCACGATCGAGCTCGACGGGACGACGTACGACGGGGATGCCGAGGCGTTTCTCAGTCAGGTACGGCGGTCCGAGGGCGTCTCGGCCAGCGTCCGCGGCGCCCGTGGATCGCTGACGACTACGACCGGCCTGCTCGGCGTCGTGCAGAGCAGCACCGGACCGGGCGGTGACACGGTCGACGCCGCGTTCAAGATGGCCGTCGGTACGCCGCAACAGGTCGCCGCGGCGCCCGCGCTGCTGGTGCAGGTACGGACCGCTGCGGGTCAGTTCGAGCGGTACCGGGATCAGGTGGACGCCTTGCTCCGCAGCATCAAGCCAGGGCCGGCGCAATGACCCCGCAGCAGCAGGCGATCGAGGAGTCCGGGTGGGGGCAGCCGTTCCGGTTCCTGCAGCCGCACAACGTCGCGTTCTGGGTCTATCTGCTCGGCGTCGGCAGCGGCGCGTTGACGATGTGGCGGTACTTCTCCACCGGTGCCGAGTTCTACCAGGCGGCCCTGACCGGTGGCGTGATCCTGTTCGGGCTCTACCTCGTGCCGTGGCTGATCCTGCTGCAGCGGCACAACCGGTACACCGCGCAGCCCGCGTCGCTGCTCGCCACCGGGTTCGTCTGGGGCGGGGTGGCGGCGACGTTCTGGATCGCGTTGCCGGCCAACAGCGCGCTGCTGGAGATCTGGACCAAGCTCGGCGGTACGTCGTTCGCGACCAACTGGGCGGCCGGCCTGACCGCGCCGGTCAACGAGGAGTTCGCGAAGGCGCTCGGCCTGGTGCTGCTGATCGGACTGGCGCCGCGGCTGGTGCGCAGCGCGTACGACGGTTTCATCATCGGCGCGTTCATCGGGCTCGGGTTCCAGGTCTTCGAGGACCTGCTGTACGTGTACAACGGCGCCACCCAGGTGTACGGCGTCGACCAGTTCGCGTCCTCGCTGCGGGTGTTCGTGCTCCGCGGGGCGGCCGGGATCGTCTCGCACGCGATGTTCAGCGCGATCTTCGGCGCGGGGCTGCTGTGGGTGCTCGGCCGCAGCGGTGACCGCCGGGTGCTGCGCGGCGTACTGACCATGCTGATGGCGATGGTCTTCCACTTCACGTGGGACGACATGGGCGGGCTCAGCGGCGGCTCGAGCTTCGTCGAGGTGCTGCCGTTCGTGCTCGCGGCCGTCGAGCTGACGGCGCTCTTCTACGTACTGCGGCACGCCGCCGCGCAGGAACGTACCTGGATGCGGGAGCTGCTCGCGCCCGAGGTGGAGTCCGGCGTACTGGATCCGGCGCTGCTCGACGCGGTCAGCGGACTGCGCAAGGACCGGAAGAAGTACCGCCAACAGCTGCACAGCCGGTCGAGGGCCCGGCACCGTCTCGAGGCCGCGAACGACCTGGCCCAGGAGATCGCCCGCGCGAACGGCGGCGACTCCCCCGGCGTCGACCACGCCCGCTCCGAGCTGGCCCGGATCCAGACCACGAGGTAGAGCACGCTCTACCCCGCACCGGGCGCTCCGCCCCGCACAGCTGAAGCAGATGCTCACCACCGTCCCCGCGCCCGGCCTGGACGTCACTCCCGGCGGCAGGTACGGCCTCGGCGAGTGGCGAAGGCCCTCGGCGCCGCGATCTGCCAGTAGGACTCTCAGCTGGCGCACAGGTACGGCTCGATAGGTTGCGCGGGGTGGCGAGAGTTGCGGTGTGTGAAGACGATCGTGCGTTGCGTGGCGTGCTGCGGCGGGCGCTGGAAGGTGACGGATACTCGGTTGTTGCCGCCGCCAACGGCCGGGAGCTGCTCGCGCAGCTGGAGCCGGCGCCGCACGCCGTCGTACTCGATCTGGGGCTGCCGGATGCGGACGGGCGGGACGTGTGCCTGGCCTTGCGCGCGCACGGGGTCGATGCGCCGGTGCTGATGCTGACCGCCTTGAGTGGGTTGCATCACAAGGTGAGCGGGTTCGAGGCGGGCGCCGACGACTACCTGACCAAGCCGTTCGACGTTCCGGAGCTGCTGGTCCGGGTCCGGGCGCTGCTGCGGCGGACGACGGTGAGTGTCACGGCCGACGGGGTGGCGCTGGACCCGGCGAGTCACGAGGTACGGCGGGGCACCGACGGCGAGTCGTTGACGCCGACCGAGTTCCGGCTGCTCGGGCGGCTGATCTCGGTACCCGGTGAGGTCGTACGGCGGCACGCGCTGATCGCGGCGGGCTGGCCGCACGGGGCGTACGTCAGCGAGAACACGCTCGACTCGTATCTGCGCCGCCTGCGGGTGAAGCTCGACCGGCTCGGGATCGCGGAACGGGTGGCCACCGTCCGCGGAGTCGGGTACCGATGGGACTGACCGGTTTCCGCGGGCGGATCGTCTCGCTCGCGGTGCTGACCGCCACGCTGGTCGTCGCGGTTCTCGTCGTACTGAGTCACGTCCTGCTGAGCCGGGCGACCGAGGCCGACACGATGACGCTCGCGCGGACCCGGGCCGAGGCGGTCGCGGCGACGGTCGAGGTCGTCGACGGGAAGATCCACCTGGTCGAGGGCACCGGCGACGCGTTCGACACGGTCACCTGGGTATACGCCGGTGGACGGCTGATCGACGGCGTCCTGCAGCCGGCGACCGAGGACGACGTCCAGCGCCTGGGACGATCCGCGCGGAACGAGTTCGTGACCACGCCCGGCTACCTGCTGTACGGCGTGCCGCTGCCCATCCAGGGACAGCACGTGACCGTGGTCGTGATGGTCGACCTCGCGCCGTACGAGCGTTCCGAGCAGCGCAGCCTGGTGATGTCGCTGATCCTCGGCGCGTTCGCGATCGTGCTCGCCGGCGTGATCGCGTACGTCGGGGTCAGCCGCTCGCTGCACGTCGTCCGCCGGATGTCCGCGCTGGCCGACGAGTGGGGCGACCACGACCCGGACCGGCGGTTCCGGATGGGGCCGCCGCGGGACGAGTTCGGCGAGCTCGCGCAGACGTTCGACCGGCTGCTCGACCGGGTCTCGGACACGATCGCCGACGAGCGCCGGCTGACTGACGAGATCGCCCACGAACTGCGGACCCCGATGGCCGTACTGCGCGGCGAGGCGCAACTCGCGGAGCTGTCCGGGTCGCAGGTCGACCCGGAACTGGTCCTCACCGAGACGGACCGGCTGAGTACGGCGGTCACCGCGATCCTGGACGCGGCCCGCTCCCGGATGCCCCGCGAGGCGAGTTGCCTGCTGGCGCCGGTCCTCGAACAGATCGGGTACGCCGACCTGCCGCCCGGCCTCGAGGTCGCCGTACCCGCCGACGTCGCGGTCGCCGTCCTCGCGCCGCTGCTCGACAACGCCACCCGGCACGCGCGGAACACCGTTTCGCTGCAAGCGGAATCGCACGACGACCACGTCCTCGTCCACGTCCTCGACGACGGCCCGGGGTTCCGCGAGGACGAGCTGGAGCGGGTCTTCACGCCCGGTCACAGCCGCACGAACGGGCACGGGCTCGGGCTCGCCGTGGTCCGCCGGATCGCCACCGCGACCGGGCTCACGGTCCGCGCGATCGCCGACGGCCGCGGGCACGTCGAGGTGCGGTTCCCCAGGCATTAGTCAGGTCATGTGCAGGTTGGTCAGGAAAGGGTGGCTGGTATGACTACCAACACCGCAACCCGCACAGCGGCACCCCGGGTGCTGCTGAACAAGGTGCCTGAAGTCACCATCTGGTTCTGGCTGATCAAGATTCTCTGTACGACGGTCGGCGAAAGTTTCGCCGACTGGATCAATATGCAGCTCGGCGTCGGTCTGATGGCGACCGCGGTCATCTTCACCGTGGTGTTCGCGGCCGTTCTGATCTGGCAGTTCCGTACGTCGCAGTACCGGCCGGCAGCGTACTGGTCGACCGTCGTGGTGGTCAGCGTGACCGGCACGCTGTACACCGACATCCTCACCGACCAGCTCGGCGTACCGCTGTGGATCAGCACCTCGGTGTTCGCGGTCGCGCTCGCGGCGGTGTTCGGGATCTGGTACTCCCGCGAGCGGACGCTGTCGATCCACAGCATCGTCAGCAAGCCCCGGGAAGCCTTCTACTGGCTCGCGGTCCTGGTCACGTTCGCGCTCGGTACGGCGTCCGGCGACTGGACGCTGGAGCTGACCGGCTGGAGCCCGGGCGTGTCCGTCCTGCTCCCGCTGGCCCTGATCGCGATCATCGTGGCCTGCTGGCGGATGGGTGCGAACCCGGTGCTGGCGTTCTGGCTGGCATACATCCTGACCCGCCCGCTGGGCGCGAACCTCGGCGACTGGCTGGCCTCCCCGAAGGTCCCGGACCAGGGCCTCGGCCTCGGCACGCTCGTCACCAGCCTGATCTTCCTGGCCGCGATCCTCGCGACCGTGGTGTACCTGACGCTGACCAAGTCCGACGTGATCGAGGGCCACCAGCAGGCCCGGACGCCGAAGTACCACCGCCGCGGCCGCGAATGGCCGATGGTCGGCGTGATGGCCGGCGCCGCGATCGCGGCCGGCGTCCTGCTGAACTGGGCGTCCGCGCAGCCGCACGCGAACGCGGCCGCCGAGGGCGAAGGCCCGAACCCGGCGGCGGCGAACCTGCACCTGAGCTCGAAGCAGGCGCTCGCGCACTTCCCGGGCGCCGACGTCCGGCACTTCCGGACGCTGGTCAAGGGCATGGACACCGCGCTCGGGAAGGGTGACCAGGCCTCGCTGAACGCGCACGTCGACGCCTACGAGAAGGCCTGGGACGACGACCAGGCCAAGCTCCAGCCGCTCGACGGCAAGGCCTGGACCTTCATCGACGCGCAGAACGACGGACTGTTCACGTCGGTCCGTGAGAAGAAGGACCCGACCGCCGAGAAGGCCGCGATCGCGGCGCTGCTGAAGACGTTCGGCTGAGGTAGTACCGCGGTACCACCGAAGGACGGAAGATCAGGCCCCGGTACTACGGTTCCGGTGGCCTGGTCTTCCTACCTTTGGCTCCATGATCGAAGCGAGACAACTGACGAAGCGGTACGGCGAGACGACGGCGGTCGACGGGCTGGAGTTCACGGTCCGGCCGGGCTCCGTCACCGGGTTCCTGGGCCCGAACGGCGCCGGGAAGTCGACGACGATGCGGCTGATCCTCGGCCTGGACGCACCGACCAGCGGATCGGTGACGGTGAACGGCAAGCACTACCGGGATCACACCTCGCCGCTGCAGGAGGTCGGCGCCCTGCTCGAGGCGAGGTCGGTGCATCCCGGCCGGTCCGCCTTCAACCACCTGCTCACCCAGGCCCAGACGCACGGCATCCCGCGCCGCCGGGTGGACGAGGTGATCGAGCTCACCGGCCTGCAGTCGGTCGCGAAGAAGCGCGCGGGCCAGTTCTCGCTCGGCATGGGCCAGCGGCTCGGCATCGCCAGCGCGCTGCTCGGGGACCCGGCGACCGTGATGCTGGACGAGCCGGTGAACGGACTGGACCCGGAGGGCGTGCTGTGGATCCGCAACCTGCTCACCCGGCTCGCGGCGGAGGGCCGGACGGTGTTCGTCTCCTCGCACCTGATGAGCGAGATGGCGCTGGTCGCGGACCGGCTGATCATCGTCGGCCGCGGCCGGCTGCTCGCCGACACCACCGTCGACGAACTGGTCCGCCAGGCCGGCGGTGACGCCGTACGGGTGGCCACCGCGGACCCGGCGAGGCTGCGGGACGCGCTGGCCGGGCCGGGCGTCCAGATCGTCGGCCAGGCCGGCTCCGAGGAGCTCGAGATCATCGGCCTGCCGGCACGATCCGTCGGTACGACGGCCGCCGAGCACGGGATCGCGCTGTACGAGCTGACCACCGTTCAGGTGTCGCTCGAGCAGGCCTTCATGGACCTCACCCGCGACGACGTCGTGTACCACGGCACCACCGAGCTGAAGGAGCAGGCCGCATGACCGCCGTCGCGGAGAAGCAGCCCGTCGCAACCGCCACGAAACCGACGTACCGCGTCACCGGTGCGCACGTTCTGCAGTCGGAGTCGACCAAGTTGTGGTCCTTGCGCTCCACCTGGATCACGCTCGGCCTCGCGTTGCTGTTCTTGATTGCCTTCGGCACCATTGCGGCGCTGCGCTACCACTCCGGCATCACCTCCGGCCGGCAGATGGACCCGGACTTCGCGGACGCGACGACGGTGAGCCTGTCGTTGTTCGGCGTACCGCTGTCGCAGCTGGCGCTCGGTGTGCTCGGGGTGCTGGTGACCGCCGGTGAGTACTCGACCGGGGCGATCCGTTCCACGCTCGCCGCGGTCCCGCGCAGGTTGCCGGTGCTGTGGTCGAAGGCCGCGGTGTACGGCGTGGTGGCGCTGGTCCTCGCGCTGGTGGGGTCCTTCGTGACCTTCTTCGTGGACAGCGGGATCCTGCACAACACACCCGCGGCAATGACGATCTCCAGCAGCGGGGTACTGCGGAGTCTGATCGGGGCGACCGTCTACCTCGCACTGATCGGGATCATCGGAGTCGCGCTCGGCGCGCTGCTGCGGTCCGTCGCGGGCGCCATCTCGGTACTGGTCGCGGCGCTGATGCTGGTGCCCGGCCTGGTCTCGCTGCTGCCGACGTCCTGGCACAACGCGATCCAGCCCTACCTGCCGAGCATCGCCGGGCAGTCGATGTACGAGTTGCACCATGGGCCGCACACGCTGTCGGCAGGTCCGGGCTTCCTGGTGTTCGCCGCCTGGACCGTCCTGGCGCTGGCCGGCGCGGCGTGGCGGTTGTCCCGCAGCGACGCCTGAGCGGCAGCTGAGAACCACTGTCGCGCTGGAGATGGACGGTCACAATGGAGTGGTGACGGTGGTCGGTGGACACGGACCGCCGGTCGACCCTGATCCGCTGTGGCGGCACCCTTGGGTGGTCAGCCTCAGCCAGGTCGCCCGGCGGCTCCGCCGTGCGGATCGGGCCCGGCCGTGGGTCCTCGACACGCTCGTGGTGGTCGGCGCCGTACTCCTGTTCTGCGTCCCGGACCTGCTCCGTGGCGTCGATCCGCACGAGCTGGCCGGCCCGTTCACGCAGCTCCCCCGCTGGGGCATGATCGCGCTCCAGGCGGGCCTGGTGCTGCCGTTGTTCGTACGGCGGCGCGCGCCGATGACCGCGTTCGTCCTGACCGCTGCCGCGTTCATCGTGCAGTGGTCGCTGCTGGTGTTCCTCCGGGCGGACGTCGCCGTACTGATCGCCCTGTACAGCCTCACGTTGCACAGCTCACTGCGCCGGCTGCTCTGGGCGTGCGCGATCACGATCGCGGCCTTCACGTTCGCGGTGGTCCGGATCGCGCCGCTCGCGTCGGTGGCCGAGATCGCGTTCTTCCTGGTCAGCGCGATGACCGCGGCGATCGCGCTCGGCCTGGTGGTCCGGATCCGGCGATCCCAGCTGGCCGGCCTGCGGGACCGCGCCGCCCGGCTGGAGATCGAGCGCGATCAGCGCATGCTGCTCGCGGTGGCCGGTGAGCGCGCCCGGGTGGCCCGCGAGATGCACGACATCCTCGGCCACAACCTGTCGGTGATCATCCGGCTCGCGGACGGCGGTGCGTACGCGGTCCGGGTGCATCCGGAGCGCACCGCCGAGGCGCTGACGCTGATCGGCGAGACCGGTCGCGAGGCGCTCAACGACCTCCGGCGGACGCTCGGCGCGCTGCGTGACGAGACCGGCGTACCGGAGCTCAGCCCGCAGCCGGGGATCGCCGACGTGGACGCGCTGTGCGAACGGTTCCGGGCCGCCGGTCCGCGGGTCAGCTACCGGACCGCGGGCGAGTTCCCGGCCGATCGCGGTCTCCAGCTGGCGGCGTACCGGATCGTCCAGGAGGCGCTCACCAACACACTCAAGCACGCCGGCCCGGACACCGAGGCGCAGGTCTCGCTCGAAGTCGTCCAGCAGCAACTCAGGATCCGCGTCGAGGACACCGGACCCGTCGACGCACCGCTGCCCGCCGAATCCGTTCCCGGGCACGGGCTGATCGGGATGCGGGAGCGGGCGGCGCTGTACGGCGGCGTCGTACGGACCGGCCGAACTCCGGCCGGCGGCTGGCGCGTACAGACCGAACTCGACCTCTCCCCGCAAAGGACACCATGACCACGGTCCTGATCGTCGACGACCAGCCGCTGCAACGCCTCGGGCTCCGGATCCTGCTCGAGTCCGTCCCGGAGACGCAGGTCGCCGGCGAGGCCGAGAGCGGCTCGGAGGCGGTCCGGCGGACCGCCGAGCTGCATCCCGACGTGGTGCTGATGGACATCCGGATGCCCGGCATGGACGGCATCGAGGCCACCCGCCGGATCGTTGCCAGCGGCAATCGCTCGCGGATCCTGGTGCTCACCACGTTCGACCTGGACGAGTACGCGCACGCCGCGCTCCGGGCCGGGGCGAGCGGGTTCCTGCTGAAGGACGCCCGCCCGGACGAACTGCTCGGCGGGATCCGCGCGGTCGCCGCCGGGGACGCGATCATCGCGCCGGCGCTGACCCGGCGGCTGCTCGACACCTACGCGTACCAGCTGCCCACTGCCGCCCCGGACGGCGCGAAGCTCCAGGCCCTGACCGACCGCGAACGCGAGATCCTGATCGCGATCGGCCGCGGCTGGACCAACCCGGAGATCGCCGCCCGCCTGCACCTGTCCGAGTCGACGGTGAAGACCCACGTCGGCCGGGTGCTCGCCAAGATCGGCGCCCGCGACCGGGTCCAGGCGGTCATCTTTGCGTACGACGTGGGTCTGGCGTCACCGAATCCGGCGTAACCGACCGCCAGCCGTGGACGAGCAGCGGGACCGCCACCGCGCAACAGATCCCGATCACGATCACGCCGGAGTCGTTGGCCGCCACCCCGACCACCGCGGTCACCAGGCAGGCCGCGATACAGGCGCGTAGGCGCGGCTCCGCGGCGAACACCTCGGCCGCCCGCAGCCGTTCCGGCCGGATCACCAGCACCGCCGTGAGCAGTACGATGACCACGACCAGTACGGCCAGCAGCGGCCGATCGGTGAACGACTGCACGTTGGCGTCGAGCTTGCGGCGTAAGGTGCTGCCGGCTCCGCCGTCGATGACCTGCTGCACGAAGTTGCCCAGATGTGACCGGCTGCCCGGCGGCCGGGACCAGTCGAGCAGCGCGATGCCCACGACGGCGACGATCGCGCCCACTATGACGGCCAGTACCCACCGGGCTCGCAGCCGGATCCCGGCGACCGCTATCACCAGCACCGCGAAGCCCGGCACCAGTGCGAGCACTCCCCCGAAGTCGGCGCCGAACGCCGGCCACCCGTCCACCGCCACGGCCACCGCGCCGACAGCGGCGACGCTCAGCACGGCCCAGCGCCGTTGTCCACGCTCGATCAGTACGCTCGCGATCCAGGCAGCACCGATCAGCGCGCCCATCGCCAAGGCCCCGAAGGCGACGTTTCCGACCCCGTAGAACCGTCCCGCGTCGAGCGGCGACAGGCCCCACAGACTCGACAGCTGCAAGCGGGACCCGGTCACCACGTCGGCAGCCAGAACCGCCGCCGTCACCGCGGCCACGAACCCTGCCGACCCCAGCTGCTGCCGGCGCCACGGTCCGAACCGAGCCGCCGTACCGACGACCACTGCCCAGCCGATGACACCGATCCACAGCACGAGCGAGGCCTGGGAGAACCGCCACCACTGCAGGAGATTCGCCAGGAACGATGCCACCGGCAACGAGGCGGTGACCAGGATCAGCCACCGTGGTCGCCGGAAGGCGATCAGCAGCCCGCCGGCGACCAGCGCTCCGGCGCCGACCAGCCAGTAGAACGCGGTGACGTTGCGGTCGATCGTCTGCGCCGCCCGGTCGAACTGCCCAGCCTGTTGCACGAGCTTCTGCGGATCGCGTGGCGCTCCGGCGACGGTCCGCAGTACCGAACCGACAGCGCGGTCCGGGGCGGCGACACCCAACGCCGAGAGCACCGTCGGAGTCAGGTCCGTGAGCTGCACCAGGCCCGGGTGCCGGGTCGAGTTCGCATCGAGCCAGCCCGTCGCACCGCCATGGACCAGCAACGCCTGCAGGTGCGGCGTCGAGCCGTTGGGGAGGCCAACGACCACCAGCTCGGCCGACGGTGCCGCGGCGCGGACCTTCGCGATCGCCGCGTCCAGTCCACCCGGTGCGACGTCGACCACGGTCAGCGGGCAAGCGCTCAGGTCGGCGTCCTGCAGTTGTGGGGTGTAGCGCGCCACCTGACCACGGGCATCCGCGAGCGCCAGACCGGCTCCGGGCCCGACCGCGCTCACGCAGCCCCGGCGAGCGGCTCCCGTCGCCAGCAGGCCGAAGTCGGGGTTGTACGACGACTTGGCGCCGAGCGACGCGATGTCGGACCACCGGGAGACCTGCTTTCCCGACAACAAGCTACTCGGCGCCACACAGCCACCACTGCCGTCCCGCGGCGCCCCTGTCCGTACGCCGGTGTTCAGCGTCAGCCATGCATCCGCCGGACATCCCACCACCGCCACGGTCCGCACCGAGACCGCCGCCACCGCGGACTGATCGAGCAGACCCCACAGGTTCGGGGTCGC
Organism: Kribbella sp.; assembly: GCF_035655035.1. GTDB lineage: Bacteria > Actinomycetota > Actinomycetes > Propionibacteriales > Kribbellaceae > Kribbella. Next base: position 12,266 of record NZ_DASRVN010000779.1, read on the forward strand.
ACTCGGCGACACATCCGGCCAGCTCAGCCCGTCGACGCCGAGCAGCACGACGGGCGCCGACGCAGCCGCGACCTGCGCCGGCTCAGCGGCGACCTGCGCGGGATCGGCTCCGGCTGTTGCGGGAACCGTCGTGCTCAGGGCAAGGAGTCCGAGCAGCATGGCACCCACGCCACGCACAAGCCGCGTCATACCGGGACGATACAAGAGGACCGGCTGAGCGGAAACTGAGGCCGTTAGTACGCCCCGCGTAGTACGCAGTGTGTACTATGGCGGCTATGCGGAGACATCGATGGTTGCGACGGGTACTGATCGGGATCGGCAGCGTGCTGGTACTGCTGGCCTGGTACGTGATGGCAATGGCGGCGTTCGGCTCGCGCCAGGTGGCGCTGCCGGAGCTGACCGGGACGTACCAGGTCGGCCGGACCAGCTTCGAGTGGGTCGATTCCGGGCGTACCGATCCGCTCGACCCGCACCACGGACCGCGCCGGCTGTCGGTCTGGCTGTGGTACCCGGCGCCGCGAGACGCGCAGGGTCCGCATCCGGCGTACGCGCCGGGGCTCTGGTCGAAGCTCGCGTTCGGGGCACCGGTGGGCTGGTTCGAGACCGACCTCGGGAAGATCCGGGTCCGGTCCATCGACGGCGCCGCGGTGGCCGGCGGGCCGTTCCCGGTGGTCGTGCTGGAGCCGGGCATGGGCTTCGCGGCACCGCAGTACAGCGCGCTGGCCGAGAGCATCGCGAGTCACGGGTACGTCGTCGCGGGCCTGACGCCGACGTACAGCGCGAACCTGACCGTCCTCGGCGGGCAGACCGTGACGAGCAACACACAGGGCAACCCGCCGGACGCGGGCGGGCACACCGGCGAGAGCCAGGTGACCGGTGACCGGCTGGCGACCGAGTGGGCGACCGACGCGCGCTTCGTCGCCGGGCAGGTGCTCGCGCTCGGGCAGACCGGGCAGTTCGCCGGGAAGATCGAGCCGAAGGTCGCGTACCTCGGGCACTCGTTCGGCGGGGCGTCGTCGCTCGAGGCCTGCCGGGTGGACACGCACTGCGCGGGCGCGGTGGACATCGACGGCACTCAGTTCGGCAAGGTCGTCGACGCCGGACTCGCGAAGCCGTTCATGATCGTCGGCGCCGAGGACTCCTGCACCACCGGCACCTGCGGACCCAAGGCCACCGACCAGGGCGGCGAACGCGACACCGCCACGAAGTTGCTGAAGGCAAGCACAGGCCCGCACTGGCAGGTTGTCGTGGCCGGCACCCACCACCTGAACTTCACCGACTACGGCCTGTACTTCCTCGGCCCGCCGCTCCGCGGCCTGATCGGCCTGGGGTCCATCAACGGCCGTCATGCGTTGACGATCGAGAACGACTACGTCACGACGTTCCTCGACCACGCCGTCCGAAACACACCGCCGACCACCATCGACACCCTGCGCACGAAGTACCCGAATACCACCCTCACCCCACCACGCTGAACCGGCGGGTCAGGTGGTGCGGAGATCCGTGAGGTCGCGGACGGTGCCGTTCAGGGCGGCCGCGAGGGCGAGGATCGTGAGGCCGCTGAGTGCGCCGGACAGGTCGCCGGTGCCGACCACGGCGGGGGTCAGGATCGTCAAGCCGCTCCCGCCCAGCCCGGCGGCCGTCATCCACAGGCCGCAGCGGAGCCGGACCGTACTCGGCACCGCGACGGCGGTCAGATCGACGTCCGCGACGGTCCGCACCACCTGGCCGGCGATCAGCACCAGCGCCAACCACCAGGCGGCGATCACCGCGAGCTTGACCACCGCCGGTACGGCGAGCTCCCGGTGCACCGCCACCACCACACCCGCTCCGATCGCGACCGGTACGGCGATCCGCCGGACCGCCAGCAGCGCCAACCGCCACAGTGAGCCCAGCCGCGGAATCGGCAGCGCCAGCAGGAACCCGAGGAACGTCAGGCTGTCGAAGATCGTGAGGATCCACGAATGCGCCAGCGTCCGCGAAACCGCACCGGTCAACTCCAGCACCGCATGCGCCGTCAGCCAGCCGGCCGCGGTGACGACCACCGCGAGTGCGGCCACCCGCCGCCGGCGCTCGACCATCGTGTCCGCCGGCCAGATCGCCGGATGCAACCACATCCCCACGATCGCCCAAACGAGCTGCGGCACCCCTCGCCACCCCGCCCGATCGACCTCCCCCACCAACTCCGCTCCCCACCGCTCCCGAAACGCCCGCGGGTACAACCGAACCACCACCCGCCCCGGAGCCCACCACCCGCGCCGCCCGTCGCTCATGTGAGAGGCACCCCGAGGCTGCGGAGGCCGGCGGTCGCCACTCGCGCCATCGCTCGCAGCTCCTTCTCGAGGACCTCGCGGCCTTCGGGGGTGAGTTGGACCGGGCGTTGGCGGCCCTGTTCCTCGAGGGTCTCGATCAGGCCTTTGGCCTCCAGGCGGGTCAGGGCGCCGTACAGGCTGCCGGCGCCGAGCCGTTGGCCGGTGAGCTCTTCGATGGCGTTGTTGATCGCGTAGCCGTGCTTCGGGCCGTCCGCCAGCACGGAGAGCACCAGCGTCTGGGAATCGTTCGCCTGCATCCCCTCACGGTACTACGCGACGCGTATCAGGCGCAGTACAGCCCGACTCCGAGCAGCGCCGCCCAGCTCAGGCCCGCGAGCAGCAGGACGCGGTCGCGGAAGATCTCGTGTTCGGGTTCTTCGCCGCGCCCGGTGGACACCAGCAGCGCGTAGCGCAGCAGCCCGGTGAAGAACGGCAGGAACGAGACCGCCAGCAGCTCGCGGTACACGTCGTGGCCGAGGTACTGGAACGCCCACATCCCGTACGAGAGCGCGGTCCCGAGCAGCGCGACCGTCATCACCTGGTCCAGCCAGGAACTCGAGTACGCCGCCAGCACCGGGCGGCTGACCGCGTTCCCGGCCGCGTGGTACTCCGCCTTCCGCTTCCCCGTGACGAGGAACATCGCGCCGAACAACGAGACCAGCAGGAACCAGTGCGACACCGGCAAGCCCGTCGCCGTACCACCCGCCGCGGCGCGCAGTACGAAACCGAGCGCGACGATGATCAGATCGATCACCGCGACGTGCTTCAGCCCGGCGACGTACAGCACCTGCGCGACCAGGTATGCCGCCGCCAGCGCGAACGTCTGCCAGCCGAGCCCGCTCACCACCGCGAGGCCCAGCAGAGCGGCCGTGACCCCGAACACCGCTGCCACCAGCGGGCTCAGCGCACCGGAGGCGATCGGCCGCAGGCACTTACGCGGATGCCGACGATCGTCAGGCGCGTCGCGGATGTCGTTGAACGCATAGATCGCGACCGCCAGCAGGATGAACCCGACGCCGGCGATCGCGGCCCGCAGTACGACGCCCGGCGACTCCAAAGCGCCGGCGGCGGCCGGGGCGGCGAAGAGCATCACGGCCTTGTGCCACTGCTGCGGCCGGCTCAGCCGCAGCAGCGACCGCGCAGTACCGTCCTGCTGGACGACCGGAACTGGTGTCTGAACGCTGGTCATTTCGCCGTCACATAGAAGAAGTCACGCTGGTCGTCGACCAGGTAGCGGTTGGCCGGGGGAACCATCGACTGCAGCAGGCGCTGGCCGGTGACCGCGCCGTTCGCGCCCGGGCGGTCGATGTTGAAGCTGACGATCGCCGGGTGGATGTCGAGCTCCAGGCCCTGCACGATGCCGGCCTGGTGCATCGCCGAGGCCAGCGTGGCGAGCGTGAGCTTGTTGCCGGCCACGTAGATCAGGTTGCCGTGGGCATCGGTTCCGAGCCCGGACCGCCAGGTGTACTGCAACTGGCTGCGCAGCGTCCCCCAACGGCCGTTCGCGTTGACCGTCAGATTGTCGGCAATCCGGCCGTCGACAATCAGCGGGTCGAGGTTCTGCCGGACCGCGACCACGTCCTTGGTCATCCGGACCGTCCGGTTCCAGGTACCGATCCGCGCCGAGCCGTCCCGGGAGATCACCACGGACGCGCGGCCGTCGACCAGCGGTATGGCCGCGGACTCGGTGGTCCACCAGCCACCGTGCGAGTCGTTCATCTTGAACCCGGCGTTGAACGTCGCCACCAGGGCCGACCGGTCGGCCTGCGGAACGGAGTACCCGTTCTTGGAGCGCATACCCACGAGCGGTTCGCGCGTGCCGGGCATCAGGTGCAGGTGATAGGTGTTGCGCGGCATCAGCGCCGCCGCGGCCGTCACCGGCAGGTGGCCGGGGTCGGCGCGGACCCAGCTCGTCCAGATCAGCGGTACGCCGGTCCTGGACTGCCGCGCGACCGACCAGGTGCCCTCTCCTTCCAGCCGTTTGACACCCGGAAGCAGCTGCACGACGGGCAGCCCGGTGGACGCCGCCCGCGCTCCCGGCCGGCCGATCGTCGGCGCCGTGCTGGTGGGGGTGGTGACATCGATCGGCGCGCCGGTCGCCGGCGGCTGCTGGTGGGTGTACTTCCAGGTCTCGATGGCGTCGACGATTCCGCCACCGCCGTGGTCGCGGAACCATTCGACGGTCCGGACGCTGAAGCTCGCGCTGCCCGGGTACAGCAACGCACGGACGTACGAGACCGTGGGGACGACCATCAACAGGCAGATCGCCAGCGCGATCCACCGTTTCCGGATCCGGCGACGACGCTTCCGGGTGACCTTCATCGCCACTCCGCCGGAAGTAGCTTGCGGGGCAGCAGATTCAGCACCCGGACGGCGAGACCCATCGCGCCCGGCACCCACACGACCGTCTTGCGCAGCTCGACCGCCGCCGCGACCCGTCGGGCGACGCGCTCGGGTGTCGTCGACAACGGCGCCTTCGGCAACCCGGCCGTCATCCGCGTGGTCACGAACCCGGGCCGTACGACGAGCACCCGGACGTCCGACTGACGCCCCAGCAGCAGCGCGGTCGAGTCCGCCAGTTGTTTGCCGAGCGAGTACGCCGCGATCGATGCCCGCGGCCGGACCGCGGCGGCCGACGACAGCAGCACGATCTGCTCGGGCTTGCGCCGTACCAGGGCCTGCAGCAGCAGCGCGATCGCCGTACCGTTCACCTGCAGGCCCTCCGCGAACGACTTGGCCGACATCGTCCCGACCGCGACGATCGCCAGCTCCAGCGGGTGTTCCGCCGTCGAGTGGTCGAGCAACCCCTCGAGCTCACCGGTGTCGAGGGCGGCGTCGTACTCCGTCGTGGACACCGGGTACCCGGCCTCGCGGAGCTTCTCGGCGTTCCGCCAGAGCTCGCCGCTCGGGCGGCCGGCGAGGATCACGTGTCGCGGCGCCGGGCCGAGCAGCTGCATGAGTACGGCCATCCCGATCTCGGAGGAGCCACCGACGAGAAGGACCGATCCCGTCGTCATGACAGCAGCCCGAGACGCTCGGCCAGCCCGGACGTCCAGCGTCCGGCAGGATCCAGCCGGTGCCGCGTACGCCGCCAGGCCGGCCACCGTGGGTACATCAAGGGAAACAGCTCCGGGTCGGTGACCGCGTCCTTGGCCAGGTACACCCGCCCGCCGGCGCCCGCGACCAGCTTGTCGATCGGGTGCATGATGCCGGGCCGCAGCAGACGCGCCGGGAGGTCGACGGCGAGCGTCCAGCCGGGGATCGGGAACGACAGCGGGCCCGCGGTACCGAGCCCGAGGTTCTTCAACGTCGCGAGCGCAGGCGTCAGCCCGTGCGTCCCGAGGTACGCGAGGACCTCGTGGATCGTGCCGACCTCGTTCGGCGGTACGGCGAACTGGTACTGCACCAGCCCGCTCCGCCCGAACGCGGCAGGCCAGCCGTCGGCGCGGTCCAGCGGGCACAACGCCGAGCGCATCGTGACGAGCTGCGAGTTCGCGGACCTGCTCAGGTGCCAGCGCGCGGCCGACGCGGCGGCGATCGTCGCGCCGGTCACGACGCCCGGTCCGGGCAGCGACCGGCGGCGCCGGCTACCGGGCGACCTGGTCTCCGGGAACGGCGCCACCGCACCGGGAAGGTCGAGCGTCGAGGCTGCGTAGTACTCGTCGACAATCCCACGGCCGAGGCTCGCCCCGTGGGTGTGCGCGTCCAGCCAGGCGACCACGTGTCGCTCGGGATCGAGCTCCTGCCGGGTACCGCCGGCCCGCATCGCGGCGATGGTCTCGTCCAGCGAACGGGTCCGCCGCCGATTCCGGATCATCCAGCCGGTGTCCACCCGCTGCAGCTGGATCGCGGCCCGCAGGATCACGCCAGTCAGCCCCATGCCGCCGATCGTGGCCCAGAACCCGTCCGCGTCCTGGATTGCAGACAATTGGACGATCGCGCCGTCCGAACGCAGCAAGGCGATCCACAGCACGTGGTGCCCGAAGGACCCGGCACCCGGATGGTTCTTCCCGTGCACGTCCGAGGCGATCGCGCCGCCGATCGTGATCCGCTCGGTACCGGGTACCACCGGGAGCTTCCAGCCGATCGGGAGCGTCTGGTCGATCACGTCCTTGAGTACCGCGCCACCCTCGACGACCACGACCCCGTTGCCCTCGTCGAACGAGACGATCCGGTCGAACGCGGTCAGATCGAGCACGGCACCAACCCCGTTGACCGGAAGTGCCGCGTCGCCGTAGCTCTTGCCGGCACCGCGCACGGTGAGCCGCGGCGCGCCGAGAACCGCGTCGAGCAGCGAGCCGTCGAAGTCCGGTCGCCGCACCTCACACACGCGGCGCATCGTCCGGCCCCAGCCGGACAGCGCCTCGGTGCCGTGATCTTCGGGTGTCACGCTTTCGAAGCTAGGCACGGCGCACTGAGAGCGTGCTGAGTCGGCGCACTCAGGCGTTGCTCAGGCGCCGGCGGCAACACTTGAGCGGGGGTTCTCTCGGGAAGGAGCAACCGGTTTGCCGTCGATCTCCGGGCTCCGCCGGGCCAGTGTGCGGAGCAGATCGACCGCGGCCGCGGTCGTCGTCGTCGCGGCGGCGATGGCGCTCGGCGCCGGCGTACTGCTGCTGCTCCTGCAGCGGGCGCTGATCAGCGCGGCGTCCGACGCCGCCGACGGACGCGTGGCCGACGTCGCCGCCCAGGTCAGCGCGGAAGGGGTCGAGAACCTCGGCGCGGATCTCGCGAAGACCACCCGGGCGAGCCAGATCGTGCAGGTGCTGGACACTTCCGGGCGGGTCGTCGCGGCCTCGTCGGCGCGCGCGGAGACCGTTCCACTGACCGGTTTGCGGCCGGCCGCCGGCACGGTGCTGCGGGCCGAGGTCGGCGAGATGCCCTTGCTGGACGACGATCACGACTACCTGATCGTTGCCCGGGGCGTCAAGTACGAGGGTACGACGTACACCGCGGTGGTCGCGTCGTCGGTGGAGACGCAGCGGGCGACCGTCGCCACCGTCACGCAGTACCTGCTGCTCGGATTCCCGGTACTGCTGATCGTGGTCGGTACGGCGAGCTGGATGCTCACCGGGCAGGCGCTCCGGCCGGTGGAACGGATCCGGTCCCGGGTGCAGGGCATCGAGTCCAGCGATCTGACCGAGCGGGTGCCGGTGCCGGAGACCGACGACGAGATCGCCCGGCTGGCCGCGACCATGAACGAGATGCTCGACCGGCTGCAGGCCGGGCAGGCCAACCAGCGGCGGTTCGTCGCCGACGCGAGTCACGAGCTCCGGTCGCCGCTCGCGACGATGACGGCCGGGCTGGACGTGATCGAGCCGTCTTCCCGCGGCCAGGCGTGGCAGGGGCTGCACGAGCTGATGAAGGGCGAGGCCGTCCGGATGCAGCGGCTGGTGGAGAACCTCCTGCTGCTCGCGAAGGCGGACGACGCCGCGCTGCCGCTGCACCGCGCGGACGTCGACCTGGACGATCTCGTCGACGCCGAGGTCCGGCGGCTGCGGGCCGGGCACCGCCTCGAGGTGCAGGCCGACGTACGGCCGGTCCGGGTGGTCGGCGATCCGCTGCGGCTCAGTCAGCTGATCCGGAACCTGGTCGAGAACGCCGCGACCGCCGCGCACAGCACCGTGCGGCTGAGCGCGACCGAGCAGGACGGGCAAGCGGTGGTCACGGTCGAGGACGACGGCGACGGGATCCCGGAGGACGATCGCGAACGGGTGTTCGAGCGTTTCGTCCGGCTCGACAGCAGCCGCGCCCGGGCCAGCGGCGGGTCCGGACTCGGGCTGTCGATCGTCCAGGAGATCGCCAAGGCACATCACGGAACCGTCACATTGGCCGCGGCCGCGTCCCAGGGGACCGTCGCCACGGTCAAATTGCCGCTGCCGACACGCTGACTCAGGTTGCTCTCAGCAACCTGGCACGACACTGGAAGCATGCGGGTGCTGATTGTCGAGGACGAGGTCCCCCTGGCCGAGACGGTTCGGCATGGGCTGACCGAGGACGGTTTCGTGGTCGAGGTCGTGCACAACGGCGTGGACGCCGTGTGGGCGGCGACCGAGAACGCGTACGACGTCATCGTGCTCGACATCATGTTGCCGAAGCTGAACGGCTACAAGGTGCTCGAGCAGATCCGCGACCGCGGTGTCTGGTCCCCGGTCCTGATGCTGACCGCGAAGGACGGCGACTACGACCAGACCGACGCCTTCGACCTGGGCGCCGACGACTACCTGACCAAGCCGTTCAGCTTCATCGTGCTGGTCGCCCGGCTGCGCGCGCTGATCCGCCGCGGCGCCCCCGAACGCCCGGTCGTGATGACCGCCGGCGACCTGGTCCTGGACCCGGTCCGGCGACGGGTCGAGCGGGCCGGCCAGGAGATCGTGCTGACCCGCCGCGAGTACGGGCTGCTCGAGTTCCTGATGCGGCACCGCGGCGAGACCGTCAGCAAGGCCGAGATCCTGGACAGCGTCTGGGACCCGGCCTTCGAAGGCGACCCGAACGTGGTCGAGGTCTACATCCGCTACCTGCGCCTGAAACTCGACGCCCCCTTCGAACGCAACGCGATCCAGACCCTCCGCGGCATGGGCTACCGCCTGGATCCCGACGGCGGCTGACTTCGTGCCGTTGGTACGCCGCACCGCCGTCGGACTGCTCTTCACCGTCCTCGGCAGCATCGCGTTCGCCGTCCAGGCGGACGCGGCCCGCGAAGGCGACGGCCTGGCCGCCTTCGACCCTCGGCTGACCGCGGATTTCGTTGCCCACCGCACCAACCTGCTGAGCGTCCTCGCCCGCGCGATCACCTTTGTCGGCGAGGTGCCTGTCCTCAGCCTGCTCACGGTCGTGGTCGCCGCGGTCATCCGGCTCCGCACCCACCGCTGGCGGCCGGCCGTCGTGCTCGCCGCCGGGATGGCCGGCGCGGCGATCCTCACCTACGTGCTCAAGGTACTGATCGGACGCCAACGCCCGGACGCGAGCATGGTGCTCGGCACGGTCAACAACGGCTTCTCGTTCCCGTCAGGGCACTCGTTGAGCGGTACCGTCTTCTTCCTGCTGCTCGCTGGGCTGCTCTGGTACACGAGCGTGTCCCTAGCGCTGAAGATCGCCGGTACGGCGGTGGCTGTGGTGTTGAGTGTGGCGATGGGGCTCAGCCGGGTGTACCTCGGCTACCACTGGGCGACCGACGTACTGGCCGGGTGGACGGTGGCGCTGACCTGGTTGTGCCTGTTTGCCACCGTGGTGCATCTGCTCAGTTCGTCGCGGGTGGATCGAGCCGGTAGCCGTGGCCGCGAAGGGTCGACACCGTAGGCAGACGCAGGGACGGTACGGCGGCGCGTGCGCTCTCGAGGCGGCGGCGAAGGGCGGCGATCGTCACATCGAGGGTCTTCGTGGAGCCGAACCAGTTCTCGTCCCAGACCGTGGCCATCAGGTCCTCACGGGAGAGGGCGGCGCCGGCGTTCAGGACCAGGGTTTCCAGGAGTTCGTACTCCTTCGGGCGCAGAGGCAGCTCGGCGGCGGCGACCGTACAGCGGCGTGCCGCGGTGTCCACGGTCAGGTCCGCGATCGCGACCGGGCCCTCGACGCGCGGCGCCGGACGCCGTCGCAAGTGCGCCCGCAGCCGGGCCAGCAGCACCGTCAGGCTGAACGGCTTGACCAGGTAGTCGTCCGCCCCGGCGTCCAGCCCGGACACGATGTCGATCTCCTCGCCGCGCGCGGTCAGCATCACCAGCAGCATCCCGGGCAGCTCCGCCCGCAGCCGCCGGGCGAGATCCACCCCGTCGGCGTCGGGGAGGCCGAGGTCCAGGAGGACGACCTCGGCCTGCTCCCGGCGCGCGACGGCCAGACCGGCCCGCCCGGTGCGCGCCCAGAACGTCTCGTACCCGTTCCCGGTCAACGCCCGCTCGAGCAACCGCCCGATCCGGTCATCGTCCTCGACGATGACCACCGGAGTACGTTCGGCTGTGGAGTTCACACCTTCGAAGGTAAAACCGCCCAACTGAGAACAAGCTGAGTCACAGCTCCCGCAGCTCCTCGACCGCGGGCCTGGTCGACCCCTGCGCGCTCGCCAACGCGCCGACCGCGATCGCCGCCACCGCGACCACCAGCGTCACCGACAGGTACGGCCACGGCACCGCGGCCGCGGACGGCGGCGGATCGAACACACCGGTCAGCACCTTGATCAGCATCCCCGACAGCCCCCACGCGACCAGCGCACCGCCGATCAGCCCGCCGATCGTCACGGCCAGTGCCTCGCTCAGCACCAGCCCGCGCAACTGCCCCCGTCGAGCGCCGAGCACGGTCGCGATCGCGAACGTACGACGCCGTTCGGCCAGCCCGAGCGCCAGCACCAGACCGCCCGCGCCGGCAGCGATCAGTACGGCGAACGCCAGCTCGAACCGGGTCAGCCCGGCCAGATCGACCGACGTCAGGCTGGACCCGACCTGCGCCCGGACCTGGGTCAGGTCGGTGACCTTCGCCGAGTCGCCGAGCTTGTTCCGTACGGCCGCCGCGACCGCCGCCTGGTTCTTGCCGCCGGTGTCTACCAGGAACGACCCGATCGCGTCGCTGCCGGTGGCCTTGGCGACGTACGCCGCGTTCGCGACGAAGAAGCTGTCCCGCGGCGCGGTCGGGAACTCCTTCACGATCCCGGCGTAGTGGAACGCGACGGTCCGGAACCCCTTCGTCCGGCTGTCCTGCAGCCGGAGCCGGATCAGGTCCCCGGGCGAGAGCTGGAAGTCCTTCACGGTCTCGTCGCTGACCAGGATCGAGTCCGGCTGCTGCGCCAGCTTCTGCAGCAACGCCCGCGCCGTACCGCCGGCGAAGTACGCGTCCTGCAACCCTGACGAACCTGCCGACCCGGTGATCGTCTCCGGCCGTACGCCGTAGAAGTCCTGCAGGTCGGACCCGACGTACGCGAGCCGGTGCTGCAACGGCTCCACCCCGCGCACTCCAGGGATCCCGGTCAGCGCTGCACCCGCGTTCGGACCGACGATGACACCAGGTGATTCGGTGACGGTGACGTCCGCGCCGTTCGTCAGTACGGCGTCCGCCTCGGCCTGCTGGCGGTAGGTGGCGTTGAACGTCGCCGTCGACACCGCGAACGAGATCGCCAGCGCCAGCAGTACGACGGAACGCACCAGCGGCGTGCGCTGCCGGGACATGCTCGCGGCGGTCGTCCGCGCGAGCCGTCCGGTCAACGGCCGTACCAGTGAGGTCAACGCGCCGCGACCGTGCTGAAGCGCCAGCCACGCAAGGCGCCAGAGCAACAGTGCGCCGCCGATCCACAACAGGGCCGGCCCGAAGAACGCCCAGTACGACACCGAGATCTGCGGCACGCCCTCAGGCGCGAGCACCAGCGAGTAGTTGTTGCTGCTCGACGCACGGAATACCAACAGCGAGACGATCAGGCAGATGAAGTCCAGCCCGAGCCGCATCCACAACGGGTTGCGGACCCG
>NZ_DASRVN010000780.1:0-4807 GCF_035655035.1 Kribbella sp.
GGCGCTGGTCCACCCCAAGTCAGTTACCGACCTCACCCCTCCCCGATCCACCCCACCTCGGGCGACACGGGGCCTAGGCGGGGGCTGTGCGCGGGGGCACGCGCGGCGAGGTCAGGGGCGGGCTACGCCGTCGGCTGTGGCGGCGGTTGCTACGGCGGTTGCTACGGCTGGGGCGACTCGGGGGTCGAAGGGGGACGGGATGATGTAGTCGGGGCGGAGGTCAGCCGGGGTGATGAGGTCCGCCAGGGCGTTGGCGGCGGCCAGTTTCATGCCCTCGGTGATGCGGGAAGCGTTCGCGTCGAAGGCGCCGCGGAAGATGCCGGGGAAGGCCAGGACGTTGTTGATCTGGTTGGGGAAGTCCGAGCGACCGGTGGCGACCACCGCGGCGTGGCGGTGGGCGATGTCGGGGTGGACCTCCGGGTTCGGGTTGGCGAGCGCGAAGATCATCGCGTCGGGGGCCATCCGGGCGACGGCTTCCTCGGGGACGGTGCCGCCGGAGACGCCGAGGAAGAGGTCCGCGCCGGCCAGCGCGTCGACCAGGCGGCCGGAGAGACCGCCGGTGTTGGTGTCGCGGGCCAGAGACAGCTTGACCGGATTCAGGTCGGAGCGGTCCTCGTGCAGCACGCCCTTGCTGTCGACCACCGCGAGGTCGCCGACCCCCGCCTGCAGCAGGATCCGCGCACACGCCACTCCGGCCGCCCCGGCACCCGAGATCACGACCCGGATGTCGGAGATCTCCTTGCCCGTCACGCGGAGCGCGTTCCGGAGAGCGGCGAGTACGACGACCGCCGTACCGTGCTGGTCGTCGTGGAAGACCGGGATGTCGAGCCGCTCCTTGAGCCGGCGCTCGATCTCGAAGCAGCGCGGCGCGGAGATGTCCTCAAGATTGATCCCGCCGAACGTCGGCGCCATCCGCGCGACCGTCTCGACGAACTCGTCCACGTCGGTGCAGTCCAGCGCGATCGGCACCGAGTCGACGCCGCCGAACTCCTTGAACAGCAGCGCCTTGCCCTCCATCACCGGCAGCGAGGCGGCCGGCCCGATGTCGCCGAGCCCGAGGACGGCGGTGCCGTCGGTGACGACCGCGACCACGTTGGACTTCCAGGTGTACCGCCGTACCAGCGAGGGGTTCTCGGCGATCGCGGTACAGACCCGGGCGACGCCCGGCGTGTACGCCTTGGAGAGATCGTCGGCGTCGCGCACGTGGATCGACGACGTGACCTCGATCTTGCCGCCGCGGTGCAGCTCGAAGACGGCGTCACCGGCGTAGGCATCGGAGGGAACAACGGGCTCAACAGCTTGGGCGACCATGCGGGGACCCTTCGGAGAATAGCGAGCGGAACGTGTCGTGGTGGGCGTTCGATGAGGGTGCGTCGAACGGCGCCGTTGCCAGGGGGTCACCCGTCGCTCACGAGTAAACCACAGCACCAACTGGTCTGCTGTGAGGGGCCCCACATCATCCCGACGTGTGCCAGGATGCGGGGATTCACAACCCCTGTCGAGGAGAATCCGCGATGAACATCGTCCCCACTCTCCGCAAGCGCCGGGCGCAGGCAGTTGCCTCGGTCGCCGTCCTCGCGCTCGCGCTCACCGCCTGCGGCGGCTCCGGCAGCAGCGGGTCCGACGCCAAGGCCAAAGCGGCCGGCATCACGCTGGTCAAGCCGGGGAAGCTGACCATCTGCACCCACCTGCCGTACAAGCCGTTCCAGTACAAGGAGGGCACCAAGGTCGTCGGCTTCGACGTCGACCTGCTCGACCTGGTCGCCCAGGACCTCGGCGTGCAGTACGACGTGGTGAACATCGAGTGGTCGCAGGTCACCTCGGGCGCCGCGTTCCAGGCCAAGAAGTGCGACATGGGCATGGGCGCGATGACGATCACGCCGGCCCGCCAGGCCGCGATCAGCATCACCGACCCGTACATGGACGCCACCCAGGTGCTGCTGGCGAAGAAGGACTCGGGCATCAAGTCGCTGGCCGACCTGCGCGGCAAGAAGCTCGGTGCGCAGGCCGACACCACCGGCAAGACGTACGCCGACAAGAACGCCCAAGCGAACGGCTACACCGTCATCCCGTTCAACGACCTCGCGCTGCAGGAGAACAACGTGAAGTCCGGCCGGGTCGATGCCGCGATCAACGACAACGGCGTGCTGTACGACTACGTCAAGGACAACCCGGACATGGGCGTGGTGGCCGAGTTCAACACCGGCGAGCAGTACGGGTTCGGCGCGCTGAAGGACGGCAGCGGCCCGAAACTGGTGGCCAAGTTCAACGAGCTGCTGAAGAAGGCGAAGTCGGACGGCAAGTACAACGAGATCTACAAGAAGTGGTTCGGGGTTGAGCCGAAGAAGTGAGTACATCGACCGAAGCACAAACCGTTGAGCGCAAGGGGCTGAGCCCGCGGCAGCGGGCCCAGCGCTCCCGCTGGATCCAGTACGCGATCCTCGTCGTGCTGGTTCTGGCCGCCGTGTTCTCCGCGAACTGGCACCAGATCGCGAGCGTGTTCTTCCGGCCGTCCTTCATCAAGTCGACGTTCGAGAACGGCGTCCTGCTCGCGCTGGTGAAGACGCTCGAGTACACCGCCGGCGCGTTCGTGATCGGCCTCACCGGCGGCACCCTGCTGGCGTTGATGAAGCTCAGCCAGGTCGCGCCGTACCGCTGGATCGCGACGGCGTACATCGAGTTCTTCCGCGGGCTGCCGGCGATCGTGGTGTTCATCGCGTTCAGCCTGCTGCCGCTGGCGTTCCCGGGGCTGACGATTCCCTGGGACCCGTACGGCGTGGTCTGGCTCGCGCTCGGGATCGTCGCGTCGGCGTACATGGCCGAGGTGATCCGGGCCGGCATCCAGGCGGTACCGAAGGGGCAGGTCGAGGCGGCCCGTTCGCTCGGCATGCCGCCCGGGCTGGCGATGCGGAAGATCGTGCTGCCGCAGGCGTTCCGGATCGTGCTGCCGCCGTTGACCAACGACCTGATCCTGCTGGTCAAGGACTCGTCGCTGGTGTTCATGATCGGCGTCGCCGCGGACGGGTACGAGCTCACCGGGTTCGGCCGGGACCTGGCGAACACCGACTCGAACCTGACCCCGATCGTGGTCTGCGGCTTCTGCTACCTGGTGATCACCCTGCCGCTGGGCATCCTGGCCCGCCGGCTCGAGGCCCGGACGGCGAGGACGCGCTGATGGCACTGGTAGAGATCAAGAACCTGCACAAGTCGTTCGGCAGCAACCACGTCCTGCGCGGTATCGACTTCACCGTCGAGCAGGGCGAGGTGGTGTGCGTGATCGGCCCGTCCGGGTCCGGCAAGTCCACGCTGCTGCGCTGCGTCAACCTGCTGGAGGTGCCGCAGGAGGGCCAGGTGTTCGTGCGCGGTGAGGACATCACCGACCCGGACTGCCACCTGGACGCCGCGCGGCAGCAGATCGGGATGGTGTTCCAGCAGTTCAACCTGTTCCCGCACCTGTCGGTGCTGGCGAACTGCACCGTTGCCCAGCGCACCGTTCTGAACCGCTCCGCCGACGACGCCGACAAGGTTGCCCGCGGCAACCTCGAGCGGGTCGGGCTGCACGACAAGATCGACGCGTACCCGGCCCAGCTGTCCGGTGGTCAGCAGCAACGGGTGGCGATCGCCCGGGCGCTGTCGATGGACCCGGCGCTGATGCTGTTCGACGAGCCGACGTCGGCGCTGGACCCGGAGCTGGTCGGCGAGGTGCTCGACGTGATGCGTGACCTCGCCCTGGGCGGAACCACGATGGTCGTGGTCACCCACGAGATCGGCTTCGCCAGGGAGGTCGCGGACACCGTGGTCTTCCTGGACGAGGGCCGGATCGTCGAGCGGGGCACCCCGGCCCAGGTGCTCGACCGGCCGCGCGAGGCACGCACCCGCGCCTTCCTGAGCAAGGTCCTGCCGTGAACCCCGCACGCCGAAGGAACACCACCATGACCGTCCGGCTCGCTGTGCTACCCGCCCTGCTGGCGATTGTGCTGGCGCTGGCCGGCTGTGCGGGGCCCGACCCCGACCAGGCGACCGGCCCCACCACGGCGCCCCCGCCCGGGCACGGCACCGTCAACACCAGCCCCGACCAGCAGCGGATCCGCGCCCAGAAGATCGACTCGATCGCCGCCCAGGTACCCGCCGCGATCCGCGACAAGGGCACCCTGGTGGTCGGGCTGGACGGCAAGGGCAGTCCGCCGCTGACGTTCCGCGCCGATGACGACCAGACGATGATCGGCGTGGAGGTCGACGTCGCGCAGTTGGTCGCGGACACCCTCGGTCTGCGGCTGGAGCTGCGGCCGACGTCCTGGGAGAACCTGTTCCTCTCGGTCGACTCCGGCCAGTACGACGCTGGGTTCTCGAACATCACGGTCACCGAGGAGCGCAAGGACAAGTACGACTTCGCCACGTACCGGGTCGACACGGTGGCCTTCGAGGCGGCGAAGAACAACCCGATCCAGCACGTCGACAAGCCCGCCGACGTGGCCGGCAAGACCGTCGCGGTGTCCGCCGGCACCAACCAGGAGCAGATCCTGGTGCGCTGGGACGCGAAGAACCGGGCGGCCGGGCTACCTCCGGTGAAGATCCAGTACTACCAGTCGTCGGGCGACTACTACCTGGCGCTGCAGTCCGGCCGCACCGACCTCTACCTCGGCCCCAACCCCGGCTCGGCGTACCACGTCGCGGTGAAGGGCGACACCAAGATCGTCGGCCAGATCAGCGGCGGCGGGGACGTCACCGCCGACATCGCCGCGATGACCAAGAAGAACAACGGCCTGGTCGGCCCGCTCGGCGGGGCGCTCAACGCACTGATCAAGAG
>NZ_DASRVN010000781.1:0-3081 GCF_035655035.1 Kribbella sp.
CGCCACGAGTTCGGCAACCAGCGCCTCCTCGGCATGGCGCTCGACGCGGGTGGTCACCTGACCCACGGGTTCCGTCCCAACATCAGCGGCAAGATGTTCCACCAGCAGCAGTACGGCACCGACCCCGAGACCGGGCTGCTCGACTACGACGCCCTGGCCGCCAAGGCCCGCGAGTTCCAGCCGCTGGTGATCGTGGCCGGCTACTCGGCCTACCCCCGCCGGATCGACTTCGCCAAGATGCGCGAGATCGCCGACGAGGTCGGCGCGACGCTGATGGTCGACATGGCGCACTTCGCCGGCCTGGTCGCGGGCAAAGTGTTCACCGGCGACTTCGACCCGGTCCCGCACGCGCACGTCACCACCACGACCACGCACAAGTCGCTGCGCGGCCCGCGCGGCGGCATGGTGCTCTGCCAGCCGGAGTACGCCGAGTCCGTCGACCGCGGCTGCCCGATGGTGCTCGGCGGCCCGCTCAGCCAGACGATGGCCGCGAAGGCGGTCGCGCTGGCCGAGGCACGGCAGCCGTCGTTCCGGACGTACGCGCAGGCGGTCGCGGACAACGCGGTCACGCTCGCGGAGGGCCTGATGAAGCGCGGCGTCAAGCTCGTCACGGACGGTACCGAGAACCACCTCGTCCTGCTCGACGTGTCGTCGTACGGCATCACCGGCCGGCAGGCCGAGTCGGCGCTGCTCGACGCGGGCATCGTCACCAACCGGAACGCCGTACCGCGCGACCCGAACGGCGCCTGGTACACCTCCGGCGTCCGGATCGGTACGCCGGCGCTCACCACGCGCGGGTTCGGCGCCGACGAGTTCGACCGGGTGGCCGAGCTGATCGTGGACGTACTGTCCGCGACCACCCCGACGACCACGTCCGCGGGCGCCCCGTCGAAGGCGAAGTACGTGCTCGCCGACGGTGTCGCGGACAAGACGCGCGCCGCCTCGGCCGAGATCCTCGACAAGCACCCGCTGTACCCGGGCCTCGAGCTCAGCTGACCCCTAACTGACCACTGGCTGCCCGTCCTTCTTCGGGCGGGCAGCCTTTCGCGTCGGCATCAACGTCGCGGCCAGGATCGCGCCGGCCACGGCGATCCCGCCGGAGACCCACATCGTGGTGTTGAGGCTGGTCAGGAACGCATCCCGGACGCTGCTCGCCAGCCCGGCCGACCCGGTCTTGGCCGCGACCGCGAGACCACCCGCGAGACTCCTCTCGGCCGCATCCGCGATCTCCGCCGGCAGGCCGGTGGTGTCCACGTTGTGCCGGTAGACCGAGTTCAGCACGGTCCCGAGTACGGCGACGCCGACCGTACCGCCGACCTGCCGGAAGGCCTGCAGCAGCCCGGATCCGGTACCGGCCCGCTCCGGGTCGAGCACCCCGAGCGCCGCGTTCATTGCCTGCGGCATCGAACAGCCGAGACCGAAGCCGACCACCACGAACCAGGTCGCGGTATACCCGTACCCGGTGCCGAGGTCGGTGAACGCGCCGAGTACGAACCCGACGGCCATCACGACGAACCCGGTCATGACCACCAGCCGGGTACCGATCCGCGACTCGACCGGCTCGGCCAGCTTCGCGCCGACCGTCATCCCGCCGATGAACGGCAGCAGCTTCAGCCCGGTGTGCAACGCGTCCGACCCGTTGATGCCCTGGAAGTACTGCGGCATCGTGAACAACAGCCCGAAGATCGAGAACACCGACACCGTCAGCAGTACGGCGCCGCCGGTGAACACCCGCTCGTGGAACAGGCGGAGCTCGATCAGCGGCTCCCGGTTCCGCCGCTGCCAGACCAGGAAGGCGGCGATCAGTACGACGGCCAGCCCGAGGAACACGATCGTGACCGCGTCGGCCCAGGACGTCTCGCCGGCCTTCGTCACGCCGTACACCAACGTCGCGAGTCCGGCGCTGGACAGCACGATGCCGAGCCAGTCGATCGCCGGGCGCCGCGAACTCCGGGTCTCCGGCACCAGCAGTGTGACGGCGAGCGCGGCGAGGAACGCGATCGGGACGTTCATCCCGAAGATCCACTGCCAGCCGGCGTGGTCGAGCAGCAGGCCGCCGACGATCGGGCCGAGCGGCATTCCGATGCTGTTGGCAACGACGAAGAACCCGATCGCCTTCTTCCGCTCCTCCTCGGTGCGGAACAGCACGGTGATCAGCGAGAGTGCGACCGGGACGATCATCGCGGCGCCGATCCCGAGGAACGCCCGGGCGGCGATCAGCTGACCGGCCGAGTTCGCGAGCGCGCAGGCCAGCGACGCGAGCCCGAACAGGGTGAGCGCGATCGCGATGATCCTGCGCCGGCCGTACCGGTCGCCGAGCAGACCTGCTGGCAGGAGTAGCGCGGCGAGCACGAGGTTGTAGCTGTTCGCCATCCACTGCAGCTGGCCGGTGGACGCGTCGAGGTCCTTGGCGAGGGTCGGCAGCGCGACGTTGAGCACGGTGGTGTCCAGGCCGAGCACGAGGACGGCGAGACACAACGCGATGAGTACACCGAAGCGGCGGGCACCGGTCAGCGCCGGTGTGGCGTCTGGGGTCATGAATTCAAATTATCAGAAGTTTGTGATAGTTGCGATAAATCCGATTACTGTAAGCTTCAACCATGGCGGAGGAACCGAGCCGGGAGGCGGTCAGCCAGTTCGTCGAGCGATTCGCCGGCGTGCTGGCGAACAGCGGCGTACCGACGATGTCGGCTCGGGTGATGGGCGCGATGCTGGTCAGCCCGGACGGGTCGATGACCGCCGCCGAGCTCGCCGAGTCCCTCAAGATCAGCCAGCCGGCCGTGTCCGGTGCGGTCCGGCAGTTGCTGCAGGTGTCGTTCATCTCCCGCGAGCGGCTGCCCGGGTCCCGCAAGGACCACTACCGGATCCGCGAGGACGTGTTCGCCGCGATCCTCGAACGCCGCAACCTCGCCCTCAGCGAGTGGGAATCCACCAGCCGCTCCGGCGCCGCGCTGTTCGCCGACGACTCCCCCGTCGCCCGGCGACTGACCGAGGCCGCCGACTTCTTCGCGTTCATCCACGCCGACATGGACCAGATGATCAAGAACTGGCGGGCGGAGCGGCATCCGTGAACCGCCGCGA
>NZ_DASRVN010000782.1:0-16291 GCF_035655035.1 Kribbella sp.
TCCAGATCGACGGCCTGTCCGCCCCGCTGCTGAACTGGATGGTCCTGGCCGGCAACCTGCCGAACCTCGGCGGCTGGATCCGGGACGGCAACCACTCGCTGCAGACCTGGCACACCGGCGTCCCGGCGACCACGCCCGCGAGCCAGGCCGGCATCCTGCACGGCGGCTCGAAGCACATCCCGGCGTTCCGGTGGTACGAGAAGGAGACCGGCCGGGTGATGGTCACGAACCGGGCCCGGGACGCGGCGGAGATCGAGGCCCGGATGTCGACCGGGCGCGGGCTGCTCGCCGACGGCGGCGTCAGCATCAGCAACAACTGGTCCGGCGACGCCGACAAGTGCGAGCTGGTGTTCAGCCGGGCCGCCCTGCCGAACAGCCGCAGCCGCGGGTACGTCCGGTTCTTCTCCAGCCCGCAGGGTGCCGCCCGCGGCCTGGTCCTGTGCATCGCGGAGATGATCAAGGAGCTGCACCAGGCCCGCCGGCAACGGGTCCGGCATCTGGTCCCGCGGGTGAAGCGCGGCGGCGGGTACATCTTCCTGCGCGCGATCACCAACGTCCTGCTCCGCGACCTGAACGTCTCGCTGATCACCGACGAGCTGGTCAGGGGCACGCCGGTGATCTACTGCGACTTCGTCGACTACGACGAGGTCGCGCACCACGCCGGCCCGACCCGCGCCGAGTCGCTGCAGACCCTGGAGGGCCTGGACCGGGTGCTCGGCGCGCTGCAGCGGATCATCGACATCCTGCCGCACTCGTACGAGATCGTCGTACTGTCCGACCACGGCCAGAGCCAGGGCTCGACCTTCCTGCAGCGGTACGGGCGGACCCTCGCGGAGGTGGTCGACGACCTGGTCGACACCACCAAGGAGCCGGTCCAGGCGGTCGGCAAGTCCGAGGGCTGGGGCCCGGTGAACGCCTTCCTCACCGAGCTCACGATGCGCCGCAGCGTCGCCGCGTCCGTGACCCGGAAGGCGCTGCACGTGAAGACCGGCGAGGTCGAGCTCGGCCCGAAGGATTGCGAGCCGCAGGTCGCCCCCGACGAGCAGATGGTGGTCACCGCGTCCGGCAACCTCGCGCTGATCTACCTGGCGACGACGCCTGGCCGGGTGCCGCTGGAGGAGATCGAGCTGCTGCACCCGAAGCTGATCCCGGGCCTCGCGACCCACCCCGGGATCGGGTTCGTGGTGGTCGACTCGCTGGCCGAGGGACCGGTCGCGATCGGCCGGGCGGGCGTCCGGGTGCTGCGCACCGGGCGGGTCGAGGGCGAGGACCCGTTGACGCCGTACGGCGAACTCGCGGCCGCGTCGATGCTCCGGCAGGCGGGGATGCCGCACAACGGGGACCTCGTCGTGGTCAGCCGGCTGGACGACTACACCCACGAGGTGGCGGCGTTCGAGGAACTGGTCGGATGCCACGGCGGGATCGGCGGCTGGCAGACCGAGGCGGTGCTGGTGCACCCGAGCCGCTGGGTGCTCGACGAGCCTCCCGTAGGCTCGGACGCGGTACACGAGGTGCTGATCGGCTGGCTGGAGAAGCTGGGGCAGCGCAAGGACCAGCGGGAACCGGTCGAGTCGAAGGTGGAGGCCTGAAGCGTGCGAGTCAGATGCGAGTGACGTGGTGGGGGCATGCCACCACCACGATCGAGGCGAACGGCACGCGGCTCCTCACCGACCCGGTACTGACCCAGCGGATCGCGCACCTGCGCCGCCGCCGCGGCCCGGCGCCGTTGCCGGAGGCGGGGGACTGCGACGCGGTCCTGGTGTCGCACCTGCACGCCGACCACCTGCATCTGACGTCGCTGCCGTTTATCTCGCCGGAGGCTGCGCTGGTGGTGCCGCGCGGTGCCGCGAAGCTGATCCACGCCGACGGTGGTCCGCTGTACTCGGACCGCTGCATCGAGGTTGCCCCCGGCAACCAGCTCAAGATCGGCTCGCTGGAGATCAGCGTCGTCACGGCCCATCACGACGGCCGCCGGCTGCCCTGGTCGGCGTACTCCGCGCCCGCGGTCGGGTACCGGATCGACAGCTCGCCGAGCGCCTGGTTCGCCGGGGACACCGATCTGTACGACGGTCTCGCGGCCGAGGCCGGGCCGGTGGATCTCGCGCTGGTGCCGGTCGGCGGCTGGGGTCCGTCGCTCGGTCCCGGTCACCTGGATCCGGTGCGCGCCGCGGAGGCGGTGCGGCGGGTCGGTGCGACGACCGCGGTGCCGGTACATTTCGGGACGTTCTGGCCGATCGGGTGTGACTGGATCAAGCCGGAGCTGTTCCTGCCGCCGGGGGAGAGGTTCAAGACCGCGATGACCGACGTCGACCCCGCGGTGAAGGTCGAGGTCCTGACCCCGGGCGGCTCGCTCGTGGTGCCCGCATGAGCGGAGACGCAACCTTCGATCTTTGGTATTTGTTCGCGTTGGCCGGGGCCGTTCTGATCGGGGCGGTGCTGCCCGTGCTGCCGACGGGTGCCGCGGTGTCGGCGGGCGCCGTACTGGCGTCGCACGGTCACCCGATCGGGCTGGTCGGTGTGCTGATCGCGGGCGCGGCCGGGGCGTACGTCGGCGACCTGATCGTGTACGCCGGGTGCCGGTTCGGCGGGGAGCGGCTGGCGAAGCGGATCGGCTGGTTGCGGGACAACGCCTCGCTCGAGGCGCTCAAGGACCGGCTCGCCGAGCACGAGATCGGCGTACTGCTCACATCCCGGCTGATCCCGGGCGGCCGGGTCCCGGTGCTGCTCGCCGCGGGCCTCGCCGGGTACCGGTGGGAGCGGTTCGCGCTCGTCGACCTGACCGCGTCGTCGCTGTGGGCGGCCGTCTACATGGCGATCGGGCTGCTCGGCTACGCGCTCTTCCCCGAGCCGTGGCAGGGCGTGCTGGCGGCGATCGTGCTGGTCATTCTCACCACCGTCGTGAGCAGTCTGATCCAGCGCGCCCGCCGGCGGTCACAGCGCTCGAAATCACAGGCCGAATGACGCGTTGCGGAGCCGCTCCACAGCCTCCGCCTCGCCGTCCAGCTGTACGTCGGCCACTGCCTGCCGCCCGCTGCAGAACAGCACCAGCTCCGCGGGCTCGCCGCTGACGGTCACTGAGCCGAGGTCGGTGGGCTGCTTCGCGACGACCGACGTACCGTCCGGCCGCGCCAGCACCAGGCCGGTCGGCGACTTCCGGGTCATCGACTTCGCCGCCAGCCGGAGCCCTTTCCACAGGCCTTCCTGCTGATCGGCCGGCAGGATACGGACGTCGTACGACGGCTGGGCGCGGCGGACGTCCTCGTGGTGGATGAAGTACTCCGACGTGTTGATCTGGGCACCGAGCTTCGGGACCGCGAACAGCGAGACGCGGGGCGGGCCGTTGCGGACCTTGCCGACCACCTCGGCGAAGCCGTACCGGTCCTTGACCCGCTGCATCCGGCGCGCGGTGGTGTCCGCGAACGCCGAGATCATCAGCCCGGGACCGGCCATCGGGTCCGCTTCCCGGACGTACAGGTGGACCGCGAGGTCGTAGGCGTCCCAGCCCTCACAGAGCGTCGGCGCCGCAGGCCCGACCTCGTCGAACAGATCACACAGTGCGAGTCGCTCTACCCGGCTGTAGTCGGTCACATATCCGATCGTAGTTGCCGGATGCGGGTGGCAGAATGTCATTCGTTGTCATGCCTGTGTCCCGCTTATGCACCTGACTGCCCTGGAGTCTGTTTTGCGTGTCCCGAAAGTCCCAGACAAGGGCAGTGTCACCCGCAGAGGTTTCGGGGTGCTGCGGGTCGCAATCTGGGAGGAGCCGGGCATCTTCGCGCTGTCCGTGCTCGCCAGCATGCTGTACGGCGCGATGACCGTGGCCGGCGGCTGGGCGCTCGGCTGGTCCACCGACCACCTGATCCGCCCGGCGTTCGAGCGCGGTGACGTCAGCGGCGGCACGATCGCGGCGCTGATCTCGCTGTTCATCGGGATCGCGATCCTGAACGCGATCGGCGTCGTCGGGCGCCGGCTCGGGGCCGGGGTGATGCAGTTCCGGCTGCAGGCGACGTACCGCCGCCGGGTCACCCGGCAGTACCTGAAGCTCCCGCTCGAGTGGCACCACCAGCACTCCACCGGCATGCTGCTGTCGAACGCGAACGCCGACGTGGAGTCGACCTGGTTCGTGATCGCGCCGCTGCCGATGGCGATCGGCGTGATCGCGATGCTGGTGTTCGCGACCGTCGCGATGTTCGCCGCCGACGTGTGGCTGGCGCTGGTCGGCTGCCTGGTGTTCCCATTGGTGTTCGTCGCGAACGTGTTCTTCCAGCGGTACCTGCAGCCGCTCGCGACCCGGGCGCAGCAGCTCCGCGCGGACGTCTCCGAGGTGGCGCACGAGTCCTTCGACGGCGCGCTGGTGGTGAAGACGCTGGGCCGGGAGGCGGCCGAGACCGAGCGCTTCCGGGCGCCGACGTACGCGCTCCGGGACGCGAACATCGCGGTGAACAAGGCCCGCGGCCTGTTCGACCCGGTGATCGACGGCCTGCCGCGGCTCGGCGTGCTCGCGGTGCTGCTGGTCGGCGTCGGGCGGGTGCGGTCCGGCGGCGCGGACGCGGGTGACGTGGTCCAGGTGGCGTTCCTGTTCACGCTGATCGGGTTCCCGATCCGGGCGCTCGGCTGGGTGCTCGGCGAGCTCCCGCGGTCGGTCGTCGGCTGGGACCGGGTGCAGCGGGTGCTGACCGCCGAGGGCGGCATGGAGTACGGCGAGGCGCGGCTGACCTCGGCGAAGGCGGCCCGGCTGCAGGTGGCCGGCGTGCGGTTCGGGTACCTCCCGGAGCGCGACGTACTCGCCGGCGTGGACTTCACCGTCGAGCCCGGCCGGACCGTCGCGGTCGTCGGACCGACCGGGTCCGGGAAGTCGACGATGACCACGCTGCTGACCCGGCTGGTCGACCCGGAGCAGGGCGCGGTGAAGATCGACGGCATCGACCTGCGCGAGCTGGCCCGCGACGAGCTGGCCGGATCGGTCGCGCTGGTCGCGCAGACCGCGTTCCTGTTCGACGGCACGATCCGCGGCAACATCACGCTCGGCGGCGACTACACCGACGAGGACGTGTGGGACGCGCTGCGGATCGCCCAGGGCGACAGCTTCGTGAAGGCACTGGCGGACGGCCTGGACACCAAGGTCGGCGAGCGCGGTACGTCGTTGTCCGGCGGGCAGCGGCAGCGGATCGCGCTGGCCCGCGCGCTGGTCCGGCGGCCGCGGCTGCTGATCCTCGACGACGCGACGAGCGCGGTCGACCCGCAGGTGGAGGCGCGGATCCTGGCCGGGCTGCGCACCGCCGTACAGGCTGACGCCGGGTCGGCCACCACCGTGCTGGTGATCGCGTACCGGAAGGCGACGATCTCGCTCGCCGACGAGGTGCTGTTCCTGGACGCGGGCCGGATCCAGGCGCACGGCTCGCATACCGAACTGCAGGCCTCCACCCCCGCGTACCGGGACCTGGTGGACGCGTACGAGAAGGACGCCGAGCGTCGCGAGGAAGAAGAAGAAGAGGTCTCAGCGTGAGTGCGGCGGAAGCCAGTCGGCTCGATCACGGCGACAACGCGGGCGGGCTGCAGACCCTGAAGGAGGGGCTGAAGGTCTCGCCCGAGCTGGCGCGCGGGTGGTGGCTGACCGGGATTCTCGCGCTGACCATGACGGCCGGGCGGATCGTCGTACCGATCGCCGTCCAGCAGACCATCGACAAGGGCCTGTCCGGCCCGAACGGCCCGAACATGTCGTACGTCGCGTGGATGTGCCTGGTCTGTGCGGTCGGCGTGATCCTCACCGCGGGCGCGTCGTACCTGACGACCGTGCGGCTCGCCGTCAACTCCGAGCACGGGCTCGCGACGATGCGGATCAAGGCGTTCCGGCATGTGCACGACCTGCCGGTGCTGACCCAGAGCACCGAGCGCCGCGGCGCGTTGGTCAGCCGGGTCACGTCGGACGTCGACACGGTGTCGCAGTTCCTGCAGTTCGGCGGGTTCATCTTCCTGGTCAGCCTCGGGCAGATGTTCCTCGCGACGATCGTGATGTTCTTCTACTCCTGGCAGCTCGCGCTGGTGGTGCTGGTCTGCTTCGTCCCGCTGTTCGGCAGCCTGAAGTACCTGCAGCGCGCGATGTCGGCGGCGTACGGCGTGGTCCGGGCGAAGGTCGGCGAGATGCTGTCCGCGATCGCGGAGCCGGTGGTCGGCGCCCAGGTGGTCCGCTCGTACGCGATCGAACGGCGCACCCAGGAGCGGATCGACGCCTCGATCGAGGACTACCGCAAGACCGCGACCAAGGCGCAGGCGATCACCGGTGTGACGTTCTCGATCGGCGGTCTCGCGGCCGGGCTGGCGAACGCCGGCGTACTGACGGTCGGCGTGCTGCTCGGTGTGGACAAGCAGGCGACGCTGGGTGAGCTGCTCGCGTTCATGTTCCTGGTCGCGCTGTTCTCGGATCCGGTGCAGATCGCGACGCAGGTGCTGACCGACGCCCAGAGCGCGTTCGCCGGCTGGCGGCGGGTGCTCGGCGTGATCGCCACGCCGGCCGACGTCGCGGACCCGGGCGAGGACGGCGTACGGCAGGCGCGCGGGCCGATCACGGTGGAGTTCGACGACGTGAACTTCGCGTACCCGGAGGGCGAGCTGGTGCTGCGGGACGTCGGCGTCCGGATCGAGCCGCGGCGCCGGGTCGCGGTCGTGGGGGAGACCGGCTCCGGCAAGACGACGTTCGCGAAGCTGCTCACCCGGCTGATGGACCCGACCTCCGGGGCGGTCCGGCTGGACGGCGTGGACGCGCGGGAGATCTCGTTCGACTCGCTGCGGGAGCGGGTCGTGATGGTGCCGCAGGACGGGTACCTGTTCGACGCGTCACTGGCCGACAACGTGCGGTTCGGAAGGCCGGAGGTGACGGACGCGGAGCTGCTGACCGCGTTCGAGTCGCTCGGGCTCACGGACTGGCTGGAATCGCTGCCGGACGGGCTGGACTCACCGGTCGGTCAGCGCGGCGAATCACTGTCCGCGGGAGAGCGGCAGCTGGTCGCACTGGTCCGGGCGAACATCGCCGACCCGGATCTGCTGGTGCTCGACGAGGCCACGTCGGCGGTCGACCCTGGGACCGAGGTGCGGGTGAACGCGGCGCTCGAGCGGCTGATGGCCGGCCGGACGTCGGTGACGATCGCGCACCGGCTGTCGACGGCCGAGGCCGCCGACGAAGTGCTGGTCTTCGACGAGGGCGTTGTCGTGGAAAGGGGCCCGCACGCGCAGCTAGTGGCGGCGGGCGGCGTCTACTCGCGCCTGCACGACAGTTGGATCGCGCAGCGCGACGTACCGAAGAACGGGTAGTCCCTCCCCGCCGGGAGCCGTGGCCACGCTCGGCGTGAGCTCCCGGCGGGCGAGGACGGTCAGTACTACCCGTTCTTCGGTACGGCACTCACTGGGTCGGTGCAGCTCCGTTGCTCGGGCCCGGTTGCGGCACCAGCAGGAACTCCACCCCGCCCTTGTCGTCCACCGCAGCGTCCAGGATCTTGTCGTCGAGGGCGTTCGCGGCGTTGTGCTCGAGGAAGACCCGCGCACCCGCCTCCTCGACGACCTGGTCTCCCGGCTGCGGAGCCTCGGTCGTTGTCACCGCGAGCGCCGGATCCGCCGGGTTCTCCTGCGAGATCCGCACCCCGGCTCCGTCCGGCGCGCCCTCGACCCCGGTGATGCTCTTGATCACCAGCGTCGCGTTCTCAGTCAGGGTCAGCACAGCCCACTCCATCCGTCGGTTGTCATAGCTCCCGCCCCGTGCCCGCCCGCCAGAATCACAAACGTGTGTGCGGACTGTCGGTCGAATGGTGTGTGATCGGGGGCATGGCGATCGAGTTGAGTACGGCAGGGACCGACGAGCTGGACACCGTGGTGGCGGTGCTGCGGGACTGGGCGCGCGAGAACGTGCCGCTGCAACTGCACCCGGGGGATCTCGGGTGGTTCTGGCGGTTCGGGATCGAGCGGACCGCGGCGGCGACCCGGATCTGGCGGCGGGACGGGGAGATCGTCGCGATCGGGATGCTCGACGAGCCGGACTGGGTCCGGACGGCGATCGCGCCGGACGCGCAGCGCGACGAGGAGCTCGCGCAGCGGATCGTGGCGGACGTCACGGACCCGCCACCGGCGTACTGATCGAGGGCAAGGTGTACGTCGAGACGCCGATGGGCGCGCTGGTCCAGGACCTGCTGTTCAAGGACGGCTGGAACGCGGACGCCCCGTGGGTCCCGGTCCGCCGCGACCTGACCGGCCCGGTGCCGGACCCGGGCGCCCGGGTGGACGTGATCGGCGCGGAGGAGGCGCACGAGCGGACCGCCGTACAGCGGGCGTCGTTCACCGGGTCGACGTTCACGAACGAGCGCTGGTTCGCGATGTCCGACGGCCTGCCGTACGCCGACGCCCGCTGCCTGGTGCTGCGCAACGGCATCGGTGAGTCGGTGGCGGCGGCGACCGTGTGGTCGGCCGGCGCGGGACGCCCGGGCTACATCGAGCCGATGGGCGTCCACAACCTGCACCGCGGCCGCGGGTACGGCACCGCGATGGTGCTCGCCTGCGCGCGGGCCCTGCAGGAGCTGGGCTCGTCCAGCATCTACACGGTCACGCCGGCCACCAACGTCGGCGCGATCGCGACGTACCAGGCCGCGGGTCTCGAGCCCCTCGCCGAGATCCGCGCCCAGTACCGGGAGGCCTAGGGAGTCCTAGGGAGGCCTAGGGAGTCCTAGACAGCCACGTCGTCCGCGGCCCGGAGCACGCGGAGGATGTTGCCCCCGGCAAGCTTGCCGAGGTCCTCGTCGCTCCAGCCGCGGTCGGCCAGCGCCGTGAACAGCACCGGGTACGACGCCACGTCCGGCAGCTCCACCGGGAAGTCCGGGCAGCCGTCGTAGTCGCCGCCGACCCCGATGTGGTCGATCCCGGCCACCTCCCGGACGTGCTCGACATGAGCGACCACGTCCGCCAGCGTTGCCCGGGGCCGCTCCCGGCCGACCAGCTCCTCGACCTGTGCGCGGTGCTCGGCGCCGTACACGTTCAGGCCGGCCTCCTTCGCCTTGGCCTGCGCGTCGGCGACCCAGTCGGCGTACGCCTGGGACACGAACATCGGCACGAAGGTGACCATGCAGACGCCGTCGTTGCCGGCCAGCGTCTCCAGCACGTCGTCGGGCGCGTTCCGCGGTACATCGCAGACCGCGCGCGCCGAGGAATGGCTGAAGATCACCGGCGCGCTCGTCACCCGGAGCGCGTGCCGCATGGTGTCCGCGGAGACGTGCGAGAGGTCGACCAGCATGCCGATCCGGTTCATCTCCCGGACCACCTGCTCGCCGAACTCGTTCAGCCCGCCGAGGACCGGCTCGTCGGTCGCGGAGTCCGCCCAGGACACGTTGTCGTTGTGCGTCAGCGTCATGTACCGGACGCCGAGCGCCCGCATCACCCGGAGCACGCCGAGCGACTCACCGATCGAGTGGCCGCCTTCCATCCCCGTCAGCGACGCGACCCGGCCGGCTTTGATCGCGGCCTCCACGTCGTCGGCGGTGTCCGCGAGCTGCAGGTCGTCCGGGAACCGCTGCACCAGCCGCCGGACGAAGTCCAGCTGCTCGAAGGTCCGCCGTACGGCGTGCTCGTCCTGCGGCACCCACAGCGACCAGAACTGGCCGCCCACGTGCCCGGTCCGCAGCCGCGGCAGGTCCGTGTTCAGCTGCGGGACGGACCCGGCGAGGTCGTGCGCGTCCAGGTCGTACCCGCACAACTCGTAGAACGCGATCGGCAGGTCGTTGTGCCCGTCGATCACCGGATGGTCCGCCAGCACCGCCTGAACCCGTGCCTCACTCGTCGTCATGAGGTCATCTTGTCAGCTACGGCGGCGCCGGAGTTCGTCGGCGCACACCGTTGTCGGGCCGTGACTTGTGATCAGCGACAATGGACGGGTGAACATCGACGAGTTGACCTTCGACGCGGCCGGGCTGATCCCGGCGGTGGTGCAGCAGTACGACACGCGCGAGGTCCTGATGGTCGGCTGGATGAACGCCGAGGCGGTGCGCCGTACCGCGGAGACCGGGCGCAGCACGTTCTGGTCGCGCAGCCGGCAGCAGTACTGGGTGAAGGGCGAGACCAGTGGCCACCGGCAGTTCGTGAAGCAGATCCTCGTCGACTGCGACGCGGACACGCTGCTGCTGCTCGTCGACCAGGAAGGCCCGGCCTGCCACACCGGCACCAGGAGCTGCTTCGAGCACGGGGAGATCAAGGCCCAATGAACAGCCCGGACGTCGAGACGTTCCGCGAGTACGCGAAGGACCGCCGGGTCATCCCGGTCACCCGCCGGCTGCTGGCCGACGCCGAGACGCCGATCGGGGTGTACGGCAAGCTGGCCGCCGAGCGCGAGGGCACGTTCCTGCTGGAGTCGGCGGAGAACGGCGGCGTCTGGTCGCGGTACTCGTTCATCGGGGTCCGCTCGGCGGCGACGCTGACCGAGCGCAACGGCGAGGCCGTCTGGACCGGCAACCCGCCGGTCGGCCTGCCGCAGACCGGCGACCCGCTGCAGGCGCTCCGCGAGACGCTGGAGATCCTGCACACCCCGCGGCTGCCGGGCCTGCCGCCGCTGACCGGCGGCATGGTCGGCTTCCTCGGGTACGACGCGGTCCGCCGGCTGGAGCGGTTGCCGGACACAACGACCGACGACCTCGGGCTGCCCGAGCTGACGTTCCTGTTCGCGACCGACCTGGCCGCCCTGGATCACGAGACCGGCGAGATCTGGCTGATCGCGAACGCGGTCAACTGGGACGACTCCGACGACCGCGTCGACGAGGCGTACGCGGACGCCGTCCGGCGGCTGGACGCGATGGAGCGGGACTTGGCCCGGCCGACCCCGTCGTACGTCGTGCGCGCCGACCGGCAGGCCGAGCCGGACCCGCACCGGCAGCGGTCGAGCGCGGAGTACCGGCAGGCCGTCGAGCACGCCAAGGAGGAGATCCGCGCGGGCGAGGCGTTCCAGATCGTGGTCTCGCAGCGGTTCGAGCTGCCGAGTACGGCGTCCGCGCTGGACATCTACCGGGTGCTCCGCCGGTCGAACCCGAGCCCTTACATGTACCTGGTCCGCCTGGACGGGTTCGACATCGTCGGGTCCAGCCCGGAGGCCCTGGTCAAGGTCACCGAGAACAAGGTGATCCTGCACCCGATCGCCGGCACCCGCCGCCGCGGCGCGACGCCCGAGGAGGACCACGCGCTGGAGGAGGAGCTGCGCGCGGACGCGAAGGAGCGCGCCGAGCACCTGATGCTGGTCGACCTCGGCCGCAACGACGTCGGCCGGGTCTGCGCGCCGGGCACCGTCGAGGTGGTCGACTTCATGGACGTCCGGCGGTACAGCCACGTGATGCACCTGGAGTCCACGGTCACCGGCCAGCTGGCGGCCGGCCGGACCGCGTTCGACGCGCTCACCGCGGCGTTCCCGGCCGGAACGTTGTCCGGGGCACCGAAACCGCGGGCGATGGAGATCATCGACAAGCTCGAGGTCACCCGGCGCGGGGTGTACGGCGGCGTGGTCGGCTACCTGGACTTCGCCGGTGACGCGGACACCGCGATCGCGATCCGGACCGCGGTGCTGCGCGGCGGGACGGCGTACGTGCAGGCCGGCGCCGGGATCGTCGCGGACTCGGACCCGGCCGCCGAGGACGCCGAGTGCCGGACCAAGGCGGCCGCCGTACTGAACGCGATCGCGGTCGCGGGAACGTTCAGCGAAGTATGAGGCGAGGATGAGATTCCAGCGGATCGTCGACCTGCTCGCCGTCGCGGCGCTCGCTCTGCTCGCGCTGTCGGGGTACCTCACCTGGGTGTCGGCCGACCCGGGCAACGGGCGCAAGGCGGTGGACTTCAACGGCTACACGATCACGAAGGCCCCGGTCACGCTCGCGCTGGCGGGGGTGGTCGCGGTGGTCGTCCTCAAGCTCGCCGGCACCGTGCTGCGCAGAGTGCTGGGCGGTCTGGTGGTGCTGCTCGGGATTGCGGCGATCGCCGTTTCCCTGGGTGTCCGGCCTGACGGCACGGAACTGAGCAGGCTGAGGCCTGAGCTGAGTGACGTGGTCGCCAACCAGGTGACCCTGACGCTGGGACCGGCGCCGTGGCTGGCGCTGACGGGCGGGATCGCGTTGGTCGCCGCGGGGCTGCTGGTCGTGCTGACGGCGCACCGGTGGCGGCGGGCTACGCAGCGGTACGAGCGTGATCCGGCCGCGACACCGGCCGATCAGTGGAAGGCGATCGACGCCGGGGAGGACCCCACTCTCTGATCGCGGCGGGCTACCGCCACAATAGGACGGGACGACGAGGAGGAGTGGCGCCAACTATGGACAATACGGTGGCGGATCAAGGGGCGAGTCGAGGAGCCGACCGGATCGTGGAGGAGGCTCCGCACGATCTGCACGGCAACAGCCCCGCGGCGTGGACCGCGGTGGCGATCGTGCTGGTCGCGTTCACGGTCGGTGCCATCGCGATGGTGCTCGGGCCGAACTGGGTGCTGTTCTGGATCTCTGTCGGCATCGCGGTGGTGGGTGCGCTGGCCGGCAAGGTGCTGCAGTTGCTCGGCTTCGGGGTCCCGACCGACGGCGACCACTGAGGAGCGGACAGACATGACTGTGCTTGACGACATTCTCGCCGGGGTCCGTGCGGACCTCGCGGAGCGCCAGGTGCGGGTCAGCCTGGACGACCTGAAGCTGGAGGCCCAGCGCAAGCCGGACGCCAAGGACCCGATGCCGGTGTTCCGCGGCGACGGGATCGCGGTGATCGCCGAGGTGAAGCGGTCCAGCCCGTCCAAGGGCGAGCTGGCCGAGATCACCGACCCGGCCGCGCTGGCCGGGGAGTACGAGCTGGGTGGTGCCGCGGCGATCTCGGTGCTCACCGAGGAGCGCCGGTTCAACGGCAGCCTGGACGACCTGCGCGCGGTCCGCGGCCGGGTGGACGTGCCCGTGCTGCGCAAGGACTTCGTGATCTCGTCGTACCAGCTCTGGGAGGCCCGGGCGGCCGGCGCCGACATGGTGCTGCTGATCGCGGCCGCGCTCGAGCAGGAGGCGCTGGTCTCGCTGATCGAGCGGGCTCACTCGATCGGCCTCTGCCCGCTGGTCGAGGTGCACGACGAGGAGGAGACGCGGCGTGCGGTGGACGCCGGCGCCCAGCTCATCGGCGTGAACAACCGGAACCTGAAGACCCTCGAGGTCGACCGGGACACCTTCGCGCGGGTGGCGCCGACGATCCCGACCGAGCTGGTCCGGGTGGCCGAGTCCGGCGTCCGCGGCCCGCATGATGTAATCGAGTTCGCGCGCGCCGGGGCCGATGTCGTCCTCGTCGGTGAGACCCTGGTGACCGGCCGCGATCCCCGCGCCTCGGTCGCCGACCTCGTCGCCGCCGGATCGCATCCCGCCATCCAGCAGCGGCACTAGCAATCCTCGGCCGGTCCAAACGGCACGGGGCAGAAACTCTCCCGTGCCGTCTGGGCCGGGCTTGGAAGGTTTTGTCGGATGAGTACTGTGCTGCCCGACCAGTTCGGGCACTTCGGCCGTTTCGGCGGCAGGTTCATGCCGGAGGCGCTGATCGCGCCGCTCGACGAGCTCACGCAGGCCTGGCGCGACGCCATGGCCGATCGTGAGTTCACGGGTGAGTTCGAGCGGATGCTGCGCGAGTACATCGGCGCCCCGAGCCTGCTGTACGACGCGACCCGGCTGTCGGACGTGGCCGGCGCGCGGATCCTGCTGAAGCGCGAGGACCTGAACCACACCGGCGCGCACAAGATCCGGAACGCGATCGGCCAGGCGCTGCTGACCAAGCGGATGGGCAAGCCGCGGGTGATCGCGGAGACCGGCGCCGGCCAGCACGGTGTCGCGACCGCGACCGCCTGCGCGTACCTCGGCCTCGAGTGCGTGGTCTACATGGGCGAGGTCGACACCGAGCGCCAGGCGCTGAACGTGGCCCGGATGAAGCTGCTCGGCGCCGAGGTGATCTCGGTCAAGACCGGCAGCCGGACGCTGAAGGACGCGATCAACGAGGCCCTGCGCGACTGGGTCGCCAGCGTGGACAAGACGCACTACATCCTCGGTACGGCGGCCGGTTCGCACCCGTTCCCGGCGATGGTCCGGGACTTCGTTCGCGGGATCGGCGACGAGGCCCGGGAGCAGATCCTGGAGCTGACCGGGAAACTGCCGGACGCCGCGGTCGCGTCGGTCGGCGGCGGGTCGAACGCGATCGGCCTGTTCACCGCGTTCATCCCGGACGAGTCGGTCAAGCTGTACGGCATCGAGCCGGGCGGCGACGGGTTCGAGACCGGACGGCACGCGGCCACGATCACCGCCGGGCAGGTCGGCGTGCTGCACGGCGCGCGGTCGTTCCTGCTGCAGGACGACGACGGGCAGACGATCGAGTCGCACTCGATCTCGGCCGGGCTGGACTACCCGGGCGTCGGCCCGGAACACGCGTGGCTGGCCGAGACCGGGCGGGCGTCGTACCGGCCGATCACCGACGCCGAGGCGATGGACGCGTTCCAGCTGCTGTCCCGGACCGAGGGCATCATCCCGGCGATCGAGTCCGCGCACGCGGTCGCGGGCGCGCTGGACATCGCCCGCGAGTTGGGGCCGGAGGCAACCATTGTGGTGAACCTGTCCGGTCGCGGCGACAAGGACATGGACACGGCCGCGACCTGGTTCGGCCTGGCGGAGAAGGGATCCGGCGCATGAGCGAGCGCAGCGAGCGATCAGAAAGCAGAGCCGACATTGTCGCTCAGGCCGGAGCCGAGCGCAGCGAGGCGGAGGCATGAGCGATGTTGCCCTGGGCAAGGCCGGAGTCGCGATCCGCACGGCGAACGATGCCGGCCGCGGCGCCTTCATCGGCTACCTCCCGGCCGGCTACCCGACGTACGACGGCGCGCTCGACGGGCTGAAGGCGCTGGTCGACGGCGGTGCCGACGTACTCGAGCTCGGCCTGCCCTACAGCGACCCGGTGATGGACGGCGTCACGATCCAGCGGGCCACCGAGATCGCGCTCGCGGGCGGTCTGCGGACCCGTGACGTGCTCAGCACGGTCGAGAAGATCGCGGCGTACTCCGATGTCCCGGTGCTCGTGATGACGTACTGGAACCCGGTCGAGCGGTACGGCGTGGACCGGTTCGCCGCGGACTTCGCCGGGGCCGGGGGAGCGGGGCTGATCACGCCCGACCTGATCCCGGACGAGGGCGCGGAGTGGATCGCGGCCGCGGACAAACACGATCTGGACAAGGTGTTCCTGGTCTCGCCGTCGTCGACCGACGAGCGGATCGCGATGACCACGGCCGCCTGCCGCGGGTTCGTGTACGCGACCGCCGTGATGGGCGT
The DNA here is from genome assembly GCF_035655035.1 of Kribbella sp. Lineage (GTDB taxonomy): Bacteria > Actinomycetota > Actinomycetes > Propionibacteriales > Kribbellaceae > Kribbella. Next base: position 15,327 of record NZ_DASRVN010000782.1, read on the forward strand.
CACCGGGGCGCGGGACAAGCCGTCGGACCTCGCGGCGCCGCTGGTGGCCCGGGTGCACGCGGCGACCGGCCTGCCGGTCGGTGTCGGCCTCGGCATCTCCAACGGTGACCAGGCAGGCGGTGTGACCGCGTTCGCGGACGCGGCGATCGTCGGCGCCGCCCTGGTCCGCGCGCTCGGCGACGGCGGCCCGGCCGCGGTCCGCACGCTCGCCGAGGACCTGGCCGCGGGTGTTCGCCGGGAACCACGCAACCCGTCCGATCGTTAGTAGATCCGTGACTCGAACCAGGAACGCCGTGCTGCTGTTGGCGGCGGTGGGTCTGATCGTCCTCGCGGGCTGCGGCGGCAGTCAGCAGAAGGCGGACAACCCGGGCGGAGCGATCATCCGCAGCAGCCAGGACCCGAACGGGTTGCGCGGTGCCACCCTGGACCGTCCGTACTCGATGCCCGCGGCCACGTTGACCGACACCAACGGGGACCCGTTCAACCTGGTCACGTCGACGAAGAAGCCGGTCACGCTGGTGTTCTTCGGGTACACGAACTGTCCGGACGTGTGCCCGACCGTGATGGCCGACGTCGCGTCCGCACTCACCAAGCTGGACAAGCCGGTGCAGGACCAGATCCAGATGCTGTTCGTCACCACCGACCCGGCCCGCGACACCGGGCCGGTGATCCGCAAGTACCTGGACCGCTTCAACCCGTCGTTCGTCGGGCTGACCGGTTCGCTGACCTCGATCAAGGACATCGCCAAGGCGGTCGGCGTACCGGTGGAAGGCATGCAGAAACTGCCCTCCGGCGGGTACGAGGTCGGTCACGGAGCGCAGGTCATCGGCTTCGGGAAGAACCACGAGGCGAACGTGATCTGGCTGTCGAACGCCGCGATCGGTGACCTGGCCCACGACTTCGGGAAGCTGGTGGAGGACAACCAGTGAAGCGGCGGGGCTGGTTCGGGTGGGTCTCGCTGGGGG
>NZ_DASRVN010000783.1:0-15370 GCF_035655035.1 Kribbella sp.
CTGCTCGAGCGGGGTGGACCGCCAGCGGCCGCTGCCCGGGTCGATCCCGAAGTCCAGCCGGGTCGCGGCCAGCGCCGGGTCGGTCACGCGGTACGTGACGGTCGCCTGCACCGCGACGTCCTGGAAGTCCTGCGTCCGTCCGTGGAACAGCAGCGGCTGCTCGCGGTCGTCGACCGGGATCTCGCTCAGCGACGAGTTCAGCGCGCGGAACCAGAACGCCTGGCCGGCGCCGTCGTGCGCGAGCTTGCCGTTGCGGAGGTGCCGCACGTGGGTGGTCGGGTTGGCCCGCAGGTGGCTGATGAAGAGGAACCGGGTGATGTCTGCCATCTCTGTGATCTCCTTGTCGTCAATATGACGATAAGGGCCGTGATGGCTTCTCGTCAAGATGACGATTAGAGTGGGTCCATGGATTTCGTACCGCTCGGCCTGGCTACCGACCTGGTCATCCTGACCGTCCGCGACGGCCGGCTGCAGGTCCTGCTGATCCGTCGCGGCATCCCGCCGTACCAGGGGTACTGGGCGCTACCCGGCGGGTTCGTGCGGCCGGACGAGGACCTGGAGGCGACGGCCCGCCGCGAGTTGGTGGAGGAGACCGGTCTGTCGGCGGAGCGGCTGCACCTCGAGCAGGTCGCGACGTACGGCGCCCCGGACCGGGACCCGCGCGGGCGGGTGGTCAGCGTGGCGTACCTGGCGCTGGTCCCGGATCTGCCCGCCCCGGTGGCCGGCTCCGACGCCGCGTCGGCGAGCTGGACCGACGTCACCGACGTACTGCAGGTGGAAGCCGGAGCCGACGTGGGAGCCGGGGCCGATGTACGGCGGGACGCCGGCCGGCTGGCGTTCGACCATCATCGGATCCTCGCCGACGCGGTGGAACGGGCCCGCGCCAAGCTCGAGTACTCGCCGCTGGCGACCGCGTTCTGCCCGCCGGAGTTCACGATCTCCGAGCTCCGCGGCGTCTACGAGGCGGTCTGGGGCATCCCGCTCGACCCGCGCAACTTCCACCGCAAGGTCACCAAGACCCCGGACTTCGTCGCCCCGGCAGGCGCCACCACGACCCGCGACGGCGGCCGCCCCGCCCAGCTCTTCCACCGCGGCACCGCCACCACGCTGCACCCCCCGATGACCCGTTGACCGCCGCGTCGGTGGTGGAGTGTGTGCTGTTCGCGGTCGGTCAGCCGCGGGACTGCTTCATCCGAGCGTTCGCATTCGAACAGCTAGCTCCTCCGCGGTGATCAGGTTGGTGTGGGTGCCGAGGCTCGTGCAGGCCCAGGAGGCGGCCAGGGTGCCGGACTGGGCGGCTTCGGGCCACGGGGCGCCATCGAGGTAGCGGGCCAGGAAGGCGGCCACGTAGGCGTCGCCGGCGCCGTTGGTGTCGACGATCGGGCGGTCGGGGAGGTCGATCGCGGGGAAGTGCCGGACCTTCTCGCCGCGGACGTGCAGGTAGCTGCCGTCGGCGCCGGCCATCGCGACCACCACGTCCGCGCGGCCGTTGGCCAGGATCCAGTCGATGCCGTCGTCGGGGAGCGCGGCCTTCGAGACGAACACGATGTCGGACGCGGTCGCGAAGTCCTTGTGGTGGTCGTTGCGGCCGTCCCAGTCGTGCAGGTCGGTGGAGATCGAGCGGTCCGCGGCGATCGCGTCGCCGAGCGCGTCCCGGGCGAAGTCCATGATCGAGACGTGCACGTGCTCGGCGCGGCGGATCAGCGGGCGCCAGAGGTTCGGGTCGACGCGCAGGCCGTCCGGGTGCCGGCCGTCGTACATCGACAGCCGGCGGCCGTCCGGGGCGACCAGGTTGACCGACCGGCGGGTGCCGCTCGGGTGCAGGATGACCCGCAACGGGATGCCGAGGTCGGCGTACGCGCGCCGGATCCGCGCGCCCTCCGGATCGTCGCCGATCACGTCCACCAGCCCGGCGTTCAGCCCGAGCAGGTGGCACCCGAGCGCGACACCGTGCCCGGTGTGCGCCAGGTACGTCTCGATCGGCTCCACCGGGACCGTGTCCACATCCGCCAACGGCAGGCTCGGTACCCGCACGATCGTGTCGATGCCTACTCCGCCGATGACCAGCACATCCAACTCCACGGCTCCCGTAATACCCGACTTTGGCCGCGGATCACAGGGCTATTTCTTGATCGGCGCCCCGGTCTTCTCCTGGAGCTCGTCGAACGTGACGCCGTCGGCGAGTTCCACCAGCTGCAGACCGTCGTCGGTCACGTCCAGTACCGCGAGGTCGGTGATGATCCGGTCGACCACGCCGCGGCCCGTGTACGGGAGGTCACACTCCGCGACGATCTTGTGCGAGCCGTCCTTCGCGACGTGCTCCATCAGCACGATCACCTTCTTCGCGCCGTGCACCAGGTCCATCGCGCCGCCCATCCCCTTGACCATCTTGCCGGGGATCATCCAGTTCGACAGGTCACCGGTGGCAGACACCTGCATCGCGCCCAGGATGGCGGCATCGATCGCCCCGCCGCGGATCATCCCGAACGACAGCGCCGAGTCGAAGAAGCTCGCGCCCGGCATCGTCGTGACGGTCTCCTTGCCGGCGTTGATCAGGTCCGGGTCCTCCTCGCCCTCGACCGGGTACGGCCCGACGCCGAGGATCCCGTTCTCGGACTGCAGGACGACCGTGACGCCGTCCGGGATGTAGTTCGGCACCATGGTCGGCAGGCCGATGCCGAGGTTCACGTACTGCCCGTCCTCGAGCTCGGCCGCGGCCCGGGCCGCCATCTGCTCACGCGTGAGTGGCATCTCAGGCCTCCAGCTTCTCGCGCTGCGCCTCGTAGGCCTCGCGGGGTTGGACCGTACGCTTCTCGATCGGCTTCTCGATGTCCTTGCCGACGGCAACCACACGCTGGACGTAGACGCCCGGCAGGTGGATCGAGTCCGGGTCCAGCTCACCAGGCTGGACCAGCTCCTCGACCTGCGCGATCGTCACCCGGCCGGCCATCGCGGCCAGCGGGTTGAAGTTCCGCGCGCTCCGGTCGAACACCAGGTTCCCGTGGGTGTCGCCCTTGAGCGCGTGCACCAGCCCGAAGTCGGTGGTGATCGACTCCTCCAGGACGTACGTCGTCCCGTTGATCTCCCGGGTCTCCTTGGCCTCCGACGCCTTCGCGACCGACCCGTCGGCGTTGTACTTCTGCGGCAGCCCGCCCTCGGCGACCTGCGTGCCGACACCGGCCAGGGTGTAGAACGCGGCGATCCCGCAGCCGCCCGCGCGGAGCTTCTCGGCCAGCGTGCCCTGCGGTGTCAGCTCGACCTCCAGCTCGCCGGTCAGGAACTGCCGGGCGAACTCCTTGTTCTCCCCGACGTACGACGAGGTCATCTTGGCGATCCGCTTGTCGGCGAGCAGGATGCCGAGCCCCCAGCCGTCGACGCCGCAGTTGTTCGACACGACGCTGAGCCCGGACACCCCCTTGTCGTGCAGTGCCCTGATCAGCTCCATCGGGTTGCCGGACAACCCGAAGCCGCCGACGGCGAGGCTGGCCCCGTCCTCGATGTCCGCCACCGCTTCCTGCGGCGACCCGTACGTCTTGTCCATCAGCTGCTCCGTTGCAGTCGGTCCCGATTCGCTCCCGACTCTAACGAGCACTGCAACCGGCCGCGATGTGGCTGACCCCACAGTCGTGCCGGTGTCTGTCAGGCCGACGCCTCGGACGCGTTCAGCGCTGCCATTTCCAGGATCGCCTCGTGGTGCGCCAGGTCCAGGTTGGGCAGCGCCAGTACGGCGGACAGGTGCGCGCGTGCCGCCGGGTGGTTGCCGGTACCTCGTGCTGCACGTGCCAGCCCGACCCGAGCCGCCGCGACCGTCTCCGGGAGGTCTGCGTGCTCACCGATCGACAAGGCCCGGCTGTAGTCCTCGTGAGCGTCCTCCAGCTTGCCGAGCGCCCGGTAGAGGTCAGCGCGCTCGCACAGGAGCAGTGCGGTCTCCTCGGTGAGGCACAGGTACTCCGCCAGCTCCAGGGCCTCGGTGGTTACGTCCAGAGGCTCGTCCACGACCTGCCGGAGGGCGCTGAGCGCCAAGAACATGCCCCAGCGGTCCTCCAGCATCCGGAACCGGCCCAACGCCGTACGGAGGGCCTGTGCAGCCTCACCGGGAGGCCCTGGCGTGCTGAGGCCCGGGTACCCACGGCACAGCTCAACGGCAGCCCGTGTCCACGCGTCGCCGCCCTCGTTCCGCTCCAGCACCTCGTCGACGACCGCGGCCGGCTCGAACGGCCCGAAGACCAGGGACCACAGCAGCACGGTCACGGAGTACTGGAACGGCCCGTCCGTCGTCAGGACGATCTGCTGGGCGAGCTCGACCTGCTCCTGCTCCGCGGACGCGGCGCCGTGGATGACGGCCAGCAGGTACTCCTCGTCCAGGCCGACCGGGACGGTCCGGCCGAGCATGCTGAGCACACGCTCGGCCGCCGCCGCGGCCTCGTCCTGGAGCCCGTGCGACCACCAGTACGCCGAATAGCGCGCGACCAGCCGGAGGGCGGTCCGCAGGTCGCTCTCGCACGCGCGTTCGATCGCGCTGACGACCTGGTCCGCCTCCAGCCCGTGTGGTTCGCCGGAGCCCCCCAAGTTCACGTGCTTCATTGTCTCCCGGTCGTGTTAACGCCGTGTCACGGGGTCAGAAACGGAGCACGCCCCACGTGGACGGCTGGTGCATGTCCTCGATGCCCTGCGGTGACCAGACCCAGAACTCGATGGCCTCGCCCTTCACGTACGTGCCGTCCACCACCTCGTGCGGCCACTGACAGCGCATCAGGTTCATCCGCCACTCGTCACCCGGGTTCGGCGGCGTCGCACGGCCCTTGTTGTACGGCGCGAGGTCCGCCCACGGTACGGCGAGTTCGACCGTCCAGCCGGTGTCGGTGTCGGACGGGTCGTTGAGCGTGCCGTCGACGTGGACCGCGGTCCGCAGGCCGGGCAGGTTCGACGGGTCGATCGGTACGCCGCCGTCGACGTACGGCTTGGGCAGCGTGAGCTCCCAGATCGTGCCGAGCGGGTTGATCTCGAACTCGTAGTAGTTCTGGCCGTCGCCGTCCGGGTCGAGGAACAGCTCGAAGTTGTTCTCGAAGTACAGCCGGCTGTTGTGCTCGGTCATCGTCGACCAGACGTGCGGCTCCTCGAGCTCGCCGCCGACGTACAGGTACCGGTCGTCGTACATCAGCTTCGACCGGGTCCGGAACCGCGGCGCCGGGCCGTCCGCGATCGGTACGAAGTCGGTGGTCCAGGCGGCGGACTCCCAGGCCGGGTCGGTCAGGGTGCCGTCCAGGCTCGGCGCGGTGGCGGTCCGGCGGCACTCGTAGACGGGCAGGTCAGGCATCGGCACGCTCCAGCAGTCGGGCGACGAGATTGGCGAGCAGGAAAGTGATCGCGGTCAGCACCGGTACGACGGCGAGGATCCACGGTGAGTCCAGGTGGCCGGTCAGGAACGCCACCACGAGCGCGACCATGAAGGCGACGCCGAGGAACGGGACCAGCCGCGGGTGCGGCATCGCCAGCCGGCTCAGGGCGAGCCCGCCGAGCACCATCGTGACGACCACGATCAGCACCAGCAGCGGCAGGCCGAGCGCACCACAGTTCGTGGTGTCCCGGAACCGCTCGCAGCCGCGCTCGCCCAGCCACACGCCGGCGACGGTCGCGAACCCGCAGAGCAGGCCGACCACGGCCAGGATCAGTGCCGGCGGCAACGGCGGGACGTCGTACCGCCCCGGTCGTTCCTGGTCCTCGCTCATTGCCGCAGGTTATCGGGCTCCCAGGGAGTTCGCGATGGCATCGCGCACGTCGGTTTCACTCGGTACGGACTTGCCCTGCTCGGCCGCGAGCTCGGCGAGCGAGACCATCGTCACGTCGTGCAGCCCGCAGCTCGTGAACGTGTGAAAGACGGTCATGTCCGGGGCGACGTTGACCGAGAACCCGTGGCTGGTCACGCCGCGCCGGATCCGCATCCCGATCGAGCACAGCTTCCGCCCGTCCGCGGTCCACACCCCGACCAGGCTGCTGGCGCCCTTCGGCGTGTCCCGGCGTACCAGCGGGAACCCGAGCGAGCCGAGCGCGTCGACCAGGCCGTTCTCGACCCAGCGGACGACGTCGACCGGGCCGCGCTGATGCAGGTCGATCACCAGGTACCCGACCAGCTGGCCGGGGCCGTGGTACGTCGCGAACCCGCCGCGGTCGACCTCCACCGTCGGGATCCCGGCCGCCTCCGCGGGCAGGTCGTCGAGAACCGTCCGCGGGCCGTACGTGATCACCGGCGGATGACTCAGCAGGAACAGCCGGTCCTCGGCCTTCCCCTCGACGCGCTCCTCGACCCAGCCGCGCATGTCCTTCGCCGCGACGTCGTACTCCACCTCACCGAGATCAACCCGCTGCATACATTCAGGTTAGGCCGTACGGTGCGCGGTGCAGGATGTCGTACAGCACAGTGCGGTAGACCTTGCTGCCTTCCGGCTGCAGCCACGCGTGTAGCTCGCGTGCGGCGGACTGTGCCGACAGACAGGTGACCTTGGCGTCTGCACGGTCCTGCGTGCGGACCGTGCCGCCTGCGTCCGGGTGAATGATCAGGAACCCGCGTACGTCGACCTGCCGCAGGCGGCGGCGCCAGGACTCGACAGCAGCCTCAAGAGCGGGCGACGGGCTCTGTAGCGGCTGCCCGTCGAGCTGGAGACCACCGTACGCGTCCAGCGAGTACGTCCCGCCAGGGCCGACCAGGGAGACAATCAGAGCGGCACGGTGGCCGTTGAGCAGCAGGTGGTCGACGACCATCGCTTCGAGTTGCGCACCGTTCACCAGCTTCGCCCCGGGTAGCGCGGTGAGCACCGGGTCCAGCAGGTTCGCCGTACGCCGCTGAAGCAGCGCGTCGTACGGCGAGATCGGCGCCGCCAGCGTGTCGTTGACCAGCGGCTCACCCGGCGTACCCCACAGGTTGAACTCGAACGCCGCCTGCCGGTCGATCACGCGGTCCAGCTCGTAGTACTTCGACCATCGCCCGGTGACGAACCGCACCACGAACAGGCCGGCGACCAGCGCGATGACCAGGGCGCGGTCGGCTCCGGACATACCGATGTGCACGAATGGCAGCAGCGTCACCAGGTAGCCCAGGCCCATCAGGACGCCCAGCAGCTTGAACAGACCACGGAGCGGTACTCGTCGGCTCCAGTGCGGCGGCAGCACCACCACGACCATCGCCGCCGTCGCGACGCTTAAGACGTACGCCATGAAGTTGTCGTAACGCGTGGACACCAGGACGATGCCGACCAGCACCGCGTAGACCCCCAGCGCCACCAGACCGGGGATCCGCCACTGGCCGAACGTCGGGTAGATCAGCACCGGACCGGCGCCGTCGGACCGCACCTGGTCCGGGCCGGGCGGGGTGCTGGACCACGGCTGGTCGGTCGACCAGGTCCACTGGTGCTCGGGCTCCGGCTGCCTTGGTGGCTCCGGGGCGGGCTGCCGTGGTTCCGGCCGGGGCGTGTGGCCGTCGAGCGAGCGGTCGTACGCGGCCCGCTTCGCCGGGTCCGAGAGCGTGCTCCAGGCCTCCTGCACGAGCCGGAACAGCGCCGCGTTGCCGCCCTGGTCCGGGTGCACCTTCAGCGCCATCTTGCGGTACGCCGACCTGATCTCCGCCGCACTGGCCGAGCGCTCGACGTTCAGCACCTCGTAGTGATCGGCCCCGCTCAACCCCTGCACCTCCGACGCGTCCCGAACGCACTGAGGGCCAGTCACCGCAGTGACTGACCCTCAATGGTGGTCGGGCTGACAGGATTTGAACCTGCGACCTCTTCGTCCCGAACGAAGCGCGCTACCAAGCTGCGCCACAGCCCGAAGTCGCGAGTAGCTTACATGGGCTCAGCGTCCGGACGAAATCGGGTTTATCCGCGGCACCAGAGTGAGCAGTGTCGCCTCCGGCCGGCAGGCGAACCGGACCGGCGCGTACGGCGACGTACCGAGGCCTGCCGAGACGTGCAGGGCGGCCTGGCGGCCGTTGTATCCCCAGGTCGAGAGGCCCTTCACGCGGGAGGTGTCGAGGTCGCAGTTCGTCACCAGGGCGCCGTAGAACGGGACCGCCAGCTGGCCGCCGTGCGTGTGGCCGGCCAGGACCAGCGGGTACCCGTCGCCGACGAAGCCGTTCAGCACCCGCTGGTACGGCGCGTGCGTGACGCCGATCGACAGGTCCGCCGTCGGATCGATCTCACCCGCGACCTCGTCGTACCGGTCGCGCCTGATGTGCGGGTCGTCGGTGCCGGCGAAGTCCAGGCGCAGGCCATTCACCTTGAGGGTGGCCTTGGCGTTGTTCAGGTCGGTCCAGCCGGCGCCGGTGAACGCGCTGCGCATCTCCTCGAACGGGAGGTTCGGGCCGTGCGGCTTGTGGCGCTGCTTGTTCGCGGGCAGCAGGTACTTGCCCGGGTTCTTGAAGTGCGGCTTCCAGTAGTCGTTGGAGCCGAACACGAACACGCCGGGCAGATCGAGCAGGTCGCCGTACGCACGGAGCAGCGGGCGGACCGACTCCTCGTTGGAGATGTTGTCGCCGGTGTTGACGATCAGGTCGGGCTCCAGCGCGGCCAGGTCGTTCACCCAGCGGATCTTCCGCTCCTGCGTCGGCATCAGGTGCAGGTCGGACAGGTGCAGCACCTTGAGCGGCGGCGTACCGTCCGGCAGCACCGGCACCGTGAACCGCCGCAGCGTGAACCAGCGCACCTCGATCCCGGCCGCGTACGCGACACCGGCGGCGCCCACGGCGCTCACCACGGCCGTGGTTTTCAGGGTGGCACTGGCGATCCCGCGCAAACTCATTTCTCCAGCCTGCCACAATCGTGGTCATGTCCAACTCCGGTATGAAGCAGCGCCTGCACGACGACATGACCGCCGCCCTCAAGGCGCGCGACGAGATCCGCAAGTCGACGCTGCGGATGGCGCTCACCGCGATCACCAAGGCGGAGGTGTCCGGCAAGGAGGCCCGCGAGCTCAGCGACGCCGAGATCGTCGACGTGCTCAGCTCCGAGGCGAAGAAGCGCCGCGAGTCCGTCGTGGCCTACCGCGACGCCGGCCGCGCCGAGCTCGCCGACAAGGAACAGGCCGAGGCGGACATCCTCGCCGAGTACCTCCCCGAACAACTGACCGAGGACGAGATCAAAACCCTCGTCACCGAGGCCATCGCGAGCACCGGCGCCGCCGAACTCGGCCCCCGCGGCATCGGCAAGGTCATGGGCGCCCTCCAACCCAAGGTCAAGGGCAAGGCCGACGGCGCCGTTGTCTCCGCCGAGGTCAAACGCCAACTCGGCGCCTGAAGCGACCAGGGCCTCGTCCGGTTTCCCGGACGAGGCCCTGCCGTCTGTCAGCCGTGACCGTGGCCGCCACCACCGCCACCGCCGCCGCAGTTGGGGTACTTCGGGTTCCAGGGTGGGCAGTTCGGGTTGACGGTGTTGGTGGTGGTCGGGGGTTTGGGTGTGTTGGTGCCGCTCGGCTGGTTCTTGTTGTTGCCGTTGGAGATGTAGATCGTGACCAGGGAGCCGGCCGGGGCGCCGTCGCGTTGGCGGGGGTCGGTGTAGGCGACGGTGCCGGCGGTCTCCGGGGAGTTGACCGTGCCGGAGGCGATCGTGACCTGGAAGCCGGCCTGCTTCAGCTTGTTGGACGCGTCCTGCGGGTTCATCCCGTTCACGAACGGGAGATCCTTCACATCCCCCCGCTGCGTCTTGTCCGACGGCGCCACGAAGTGCGTGGTCGGGTATCCCTGCAGGGCGGCCTTCATCGCCGCCTCCCAGATCGGCCCGGCAGTCCCGGAACCGGATGCGTCGTTCATCGTCTGGCCGTTGAGGGTCTGGCCGATCAGCTTCGTGTACGGCAGCGACGCATCGGCCACCGTCGCGGCTGCTGCGAGCTTGGTCGAGTAGCCCGCGTACCAAACAGCCTTGGCTTCGTTGATGGTTCCGGTCTTACCGGCCAGATCGCTGGAGCCGAACTTCAGCTTGCTACCCGTGCCGCCGGTCTCCATCACCTGGTGCAGAACTGCGTTGACGCCGTCGGCGACCTCAGGCGCGAGCACCTGCTTGCAGTTGGCGCCGGGGATGCTCATGGGCTTGCCGGCCGAGTCCTTGACGGACGTGACGACCCACGGGGTGCAGTACATGCCGCGCGCGGCGAACGCGGCGTACGCATTTGACAGCTGCAAGGGCGTGATCAGATCGACGCCCAGAGTCATCGCGGGCACCTGCTGAAGCGGGCCTAGTGATTGCGCGTCATACATGCCCAGCGCGCCCGCGATCTTCGCGATCGGGCAGAGACCGGTGCGCTGTGAGAGCTGCAGGAAGTAGGTGTTGGTGGACTTCTGGGCAGCCTCGATCATCGTCGGGTCGGGGACGTTCTTGGTCGAGTTCTGCGGGTCGTAGCTGCCCATGATCTTGTATGGGCCGTTGCAGGTGCTGAACGTCTGGCCGCCCAGGTGGATCGGGCTCGGTGACGCGATCTTGTAGTTGAGGGGGATGCCCTTCTGGATCGCGGCGGCGATCGTGAAGGCCTTCATCGTCGAGCCGTTCTGGAAGCCGCCGTACCCGCCCGCGTACGTCTTCGGGGCGTTGTAGTTGTACGCCGTCTGGCCGCGCTTGCTGCCGTACTGGCGGCTCTGGGCCATCGCCTTCACCAGGCCGGTGCCGGGCTCGACGATCGTGATCGCGGCGATCGCGTCGTCGGTGGGCTTGGAGTGGGTGTCGATGGAGCGCTGCGCGTCCGCCTGGATCTTCGGGTCCAGCGAGGTCTTGATGGTGAGACCGGCGGTCTTGAGATAGTTCGAGCGGTCGGTCTTGGTCTTGCCGAAGGCCGGGTTGTTCTCCAGTTCGCCGACGACGTACTCGCAGTAGAAGGGGTACGGGCCGTTCGCGCAGCCGAGGTTGTTCGGGCGGACCTTGTTCGGGTCGATGACCGGGGTCTTCAGGGCCGAGTTGGCCTGGGAGACCGAGATCACGTTCAGCTGCAGCATCCGGCGGATGACCACGTCGCGGCGTTCCTTGGAGCGCTTCGGGTTGTTGGTCGGGTCGTAGCCGGTCGGGTTCTTCACCAGGCCGGCCAGCATCGCGGCCTGCGGCAGCGTCAGCTGCGACGCGTTCACCGAGAAGTAGTGCTGGGCGGCGGCCTGGATGCCCCAGGCGCCGTCGCCGAAGTTGGCGAGGTTGAGGTACTTCTCCAGGATCTCCTGCTTGGAGTACTGCTTCTCGACCGCGATCGCGTACCGCAGCTCGGCGACTTTGCGCTGGTAGTTGTCGGCGGTCGCGGCGGCGACCTCCGCCGGTGTCGTCGCCTTCTCGACCAGGCTGATCTTCACGTACTGCTGGGTGATACTCGAGCCGCCTTGCTGGATGCCGCCCGACGACTGGTTCTGTATCAGCGCTCGCAGGGTGCCCTTGACATCCAGCGCGCCGTGCTCGTAGAACCGGTCGTCCTCGATCGCGACGATTGCCTTCTGCATGATCGGGGCGACGTCCTTGAGCTTCACCGGCACCCGGTTCTGCTCGGCCAGCGTCGCGATCACCGAGCCGTCGGCGGCCAGGATCGTGCTCTTCTGTTTCAGCGGCACCTCGTCGAACTGCTGCGGCAGGTCCTGCAGCGTCGCGGAGGTCTTCTCCGTGGTGAAGCCGGCGAGGCCGGCGAGCGGGATGGCGAGACCGGCAGCCAACGCCCCCGACAGCACGCTCACCCCTAGGAACAGAACCACAGATTGGACGACTCCCCGGTCGCCCTTCTCCCTCACGCGCATGGTTATAGAGACTACGGGATCGCCCGTTTGGGTTACTGCCACGCCTATGAGTTCAGTCACAGCCGCTGGACAAAGTTCGTCCAAAAGGAGGAAAAGGGCCCAGGCGACACGCCCGGGCCCTCTTCGGTACTGCGTTATGCGGCGTACTGGTGCGCCTGTACCTCGGCCGGCTCCAGGGCCAGCTCCAGCACCTCGCGGACGTCGCTCACCGGGTGCACGGTCAGCTCCGCGAGCACGGACGCCGGTACGTCTTCCAGGTCCGGCTCGTTCCGCTTCGGGATCAGGATCGTGGTCAGTCCGGCCCGGTGCGCGGCGAGCAGCTTCTGCTTGACGCCACCGATCGGGAGCACCCGTCCGGTCAGCGACACCTCACCGGTCATCGCGACCTCCGAACGGACCGGCCGTCCGGACAGCAGCGACGCCAGCGCCGTTGTCATGGTCACACCCGCCGACGGTCCGTCCTTCGGGACAGCACCGGCCGGCACGTGGATGTGGGCGTTCCGCTCGGCCAGGTCGCCGACGGGCAGCCCCAGCTCCGCGCCGTGCGAGCGCAGGTACGACAGGGCGATCTGCGCCGACTCCTTCATCACGTCACCCAGCTGCCCGGTCAACGTGACGCCGGTCGGGCCGGTCTCCTTGTCGGCCAGCGACGCCTCGACGAAGAGCACGTCACCACCCGCACCGGTCACCGCCAGCCCGGTCGCCACACCCGGAAGCGCCGTACGCTCGGCCGACTCGGGAGTGAACTTGGGCGAGCCCAGGTACTCCTTCAGTTCGCCGGAGCCGATGGTCAGCTGTCCCGGATCCTCGCCCAGGGCGAGCTCGGCCGTCACCTTCCGCAGTACGCGGGAGATGCCACGCTCCAGTTGCCGTACGCCGGCCTCCCGGGTGTACTCACCCGCGAGCACCCGCAGGGCCGAGTCCTGGATGGCCACCTCGTCCGCCGTCAGGCCCGCCCGCTCCAGCTGACGCGGGAGCAGGTGGTCACGTGCGATGATGACCTTCTCGTCCTCGGTGTACCCGTCCAGCTGCACCAGCTCCATCCGGTCCAGCAACGGCGCCGGGATGGAGTCCAGCACGTTCGCCGTGGCCAGGAAGACCACGTCGGACAGGTCCAGCTCGACCTCCAGGTAGTGGTCCCGGAAGGTGTGGTTCTGCGCCGGGTCGAGGACCTCCAGCAGTGCGGCGGTCGGGTCGCCCCGGTAGTCTGCGCCCACCTTGTCGATCTCGTCCAGCAGGACGACGGGGTTCATCGAACCCGCCTCGGTGATCGCCCGGACGATCCGGCCCGGCAGCGCACCGACGTACGTCCGCCGGTGACCGCGGATCTCGGCCTCGTCCCGCACGCCACCCAGCGCGACCCGGACGAACTTCCGTCCCATCGCCCGCGCCACGGACTCACCCAGCGAGGTCTTACCCACACCAGGCGGCCCGACGAGCGCCAGTACGGCGCCACTGCGACGACCGCCGACGACACCGAGACCACGGTCCGCGCGACGACGCCGTACGGCCAGGTACTCCGTGATGCGCTGCTTCACGTCGTCCAGTCCGGCGTGGTCCGCGTCCAGCACGGCCCGCGCCTCGCGGATGTCGTAGCTGTCCTCGGTCCGCTCGTTCCACGGCAGCTCGAGGACGGTGTCCAGCCAGGTCCGGATCCAGCCGACCTCGGGGGACTGGTCGGAGGTCCGCTCCAGCTTGTCGACCTCGGTCAGCGCGGCCTTGCGGACGTGCTCGGGCAGGTCGGCCGCCTCGACGCGGGCCCGGTAGTCCTCTTCCTCGGACTCGGCCTTGCCGTCGAGCTCGGCCAGCTCCTTGCGGATCGCGGCCATCTGCTGGCGCAGCAGGAACTCCCGCTGCTGCTTCTCCATGCCCTCCTGGACGTCCTTCTGGATCGTCTCGGAGACCTCGAGCTCGGCGAGGTGGTCCTTCACCCAGCCGATCAGCTTCTCCAGCCGCTCGGACACGTTCGCGTTCTCGACCAGCCAGGACTTCTGTTCGTTGGTCAGGTACGACGCGTAGCCGGCCAGGTCGGACAGCTCCGCCGGGTCGTCGACCTGCTTGATCGAATCGATGACCTGGTACGCGCCGCGACGCTGCAGCACGGAGGTCGTCAGGGACTTGTACTCCCGGGCCAGCTCCGCGGAGCGGTCGTCGGTGATCTCGTGCATCACCGTCGCGCCCACCCAGAGCGCGGCACCCGGACCGGTGGTCCCGGCGCCGATCCGGACCCGCTGGGAGCCCCGGATCACGGCCGCCTGGGCACCGCCCGGCAGCCTGCCGATCTGCTCGATCTCACCGAGCGTTCCGGCCTTCGCATATTTCCCGTCCAGTCGCGGCACCAGGAGCACCTGGTCCTGACCCGCGGCCTGCGCGGCATCGATCGCCGCCCGGGCCTCGCTGTCGGCCAGTCGGACCGGCACGACCATCCCCGGCAGGACCACGGCGTCGTCCAGCGGCAGAACAGGAAGATTCAACGTATCGGTCACGCTGTCACACCCTTTTCAAGATTGAGTCTGACAGGCTCAACCATGGGTGTAAGCAGGTAATTCCCGAGGCCCTGAGAGTTCGCTGACGGTGAAATCAGGCGGTGAGCAGGTCGCCGATCTGGCGTAGACCGGTCAGGTCGTGGACGTCGTCGGCCAGCGCGGGGACCTCGACGGTCCGGATCGCGCGGTGGCCGCGGCGGAAGCGGTCCGCCCGTTTGTGGTCGCCGACGACCTGCTGCATCTTGTCCGCGTGCAACCGCAGTACGGCGGCTGTCAGCGGCGACTTGTCCGCTTCCTCGAGCTTCTCGGCTGCAGCGAGTGACCGCTCGGCCGAGAGTTCGGAGGCCTGCGTCGTCGTCACCCGGTTCAGCACGACGCCGGCCAGTGGCATTCCCTCGGCCCGCAGCCGCTCGGCGAAGTACGACGCCTCCCGCAGCGCGTCGTTCTGCGGCGACGCCACCACCAGGAACGCGGTGTGCGGCTCGCGGAGCAGCGCCACGGTCTGCTCGGCCCGCTGCCGGAACCCGCCGAACAGCGTGTCGAACGCGGCCACGAACGTCTGTACGTCGGTCAGCACCTGCGCGCCGAGGACCTTGTTCAGTACCGACATCGCCATGTTCACCCCGGCCGACATCAGCTTGAACGGGCCGCGTGCGGGCGCCAGCAGCAGCCGGAGGAAGCGCCCTTCGAGCAGCGACGCGAGCCGCTCAGGGGCGTCCAGGAAGTCCAGCGCGGAGCGGGACGGCGGGGTGTCGACGATGATCAGGTCCCAGTCGCCGGTCCGCTCGGCCTGGTGGTGCAGCTGCCCGAGCTTCTCCATCGCCATGTACTCCTGCGTCCCCGCGAACGACGACGACAGCGCCTGGTAGAACGGGTTCGCGAGGATCTGCTCGGCCTTCTCCGGCGTCGCGTGCTGCAGTACGACGTCGTCGAACGTCCGTTTCATGTCCAGCATCATCGCGTCCAGCCGGCCGCCGTTCGCCGGGTTCGCACCGGCCACCGCCCGCGGGACGTTGTCCAGCTCGGTCAGCCCGAGCGACTGCGCCAGCCGCCGGGCCGGGTCGATCGTCAGTACGACGACCTTCCGCCCGCGCTCGGCCGCCCGCAGCCCGAGCGCGGCCGCCGTGGTGGTCTTGCCGACCCC
>NZ_DASRVN010000784.1:0-4097 GCF_035655035.1 Kribbella sp.
AGGCCCATGCCGGTGTCGATGTTCTTCTTCGGCAGCTCGCCGGCGATGTCGAAGTCGTCCTTGGCGCGTACGGCCGACAGGTCGTACTGCATGAACACGAGGTTCCAGAACTCGAGGTAGCGGTCCTCGTCGACTGCCGGACCGCCCTCGCGGCCGTACTCCGGCCCACGGTCGAGGTAGATCTCACTGCACGGGCCACCGGGGCCGGGGACCCCCATGTGCCAGTAGTTGTCGAGCTTGCCCCGGCGGGTGATCCGCTCGACGGGGACGCCGATGGTGTTCTTCCACAGGTCGAACGCCTCGTCGTCGTCCTCGTAGACGGTCGGCCAGATCTTGTCGGGGTCGAGTCCGTAGCCGCCCTGGCCCTGGGGAGTCGTGATGAGCTCCCAGGCGAACCGGATCGCCCCCTCCTTGAAGTAGTCGCCGAAGGAGAAGTTGCCGTTCATCTGGAAGAACGTGCCGTGCCGGGTGGTCTTGCCGACCTCGTCGATGTCGAGCGTCCGGACGCACTTCTGCACGCTGGTCGCCCGCGGGTACGGCGGGGTCTGCTGGCCGACGAAATACGGCACGAACTGGGCCATGCCGGCCACGTTGAACAGCAGGTTCGGGTCCGGCGACGGCAGCGGCGCGCTCGGCACCACGGTGTGGCCGCGGTCCTCGAAGTACTGCAGGAACCGCCGCCTGATCTCACTGGTTTCCATGGGTGTTACCGGTAGTCCTCACGCTGTGTTGAATCAGTCTGGGATGTGTTCTCGATGCCCAGCGCGTCCCGCAGCTCGGTCTCCCGCTCGGCCATGCCCTCGCGGACCTGGTCGCCGAAGTGCCGGACCGCGGCGGCCAGCTTGGCCGCGGACTCCTGGACACTCTCCGGAGCGAGGATCTGCGCCCGCTTCTTCAGCCTGGTGACGGCGTAGACGCCGACGGCGATCCCGACGATCAGCCAGAAGATCCGCTTCACCGCTTCCGCGCCTTCCGCTCGGCCTTCATCTCGTCCTTGACGCGCTTGGTGACATCCTTGCGCTGCTGCTCACCGAGCGCCCGGCGGACGCCGTACGTGAACGCGGCCGCCTTCACCAGCGGACCACCGGCGGTGGCCGAGAACAGCGACATCAACGCGGCCGCGTTGGTCGTCACCGTGGTCGCGTTGTCGGTGATCGTGTCCACCTTCGCCAGCTGGGCGTTCGTCGTGGCCACCGTGGTGGTCACCTCGCCGAGCAGCGGGACGCTGGAGTCGGAGACGCCCTTCACCATGATCCGGGTCTCGTCGAACACCTTGCCGAGCTTCAGGATCGGATAGGCCAGCAGACCCACCAGGATGAGCAGCGCGCAGGCGGCTATCAGCCCCGCGACTTCACCGACGCTCATGGAAACGATCCACCTTCCGTAGCGACCTTCGACAACCTCGGTCGCTCTAGGGTGACCTAGTGCGACCTTGTGGACCGCCCGACCTTATCGCGCGGCCATACCGCACTCCGCTCCAGGACACCATCCCGCACATCACAGTCCCTCACCAAACCGCCTCAACCACTCGGTAATCCCTTGAATGCTGCGCGTTCCGGGAAGGAGCGGCGCCGTGCTCGGCGTGCTCGGGGTGGCGGGCGATGCGGAGGGGGTGGTCGGCGTGGTCGCGGGGGTCGGCGCGGTCGAGGGCGTCGATGCGGTGGTGGTCGGTGCGGTGGTGGTCGGTGCGGGGGTCGGTGAACCGGTGGGTGAACTGCTCGACGGAGCCGTCGGCCGGGCGGTTGTCGGGAGAGGCGTCTTCGGGACCGTTGTCGGGGCCGTCGTCGGGGCCGTTGTCGGCGCCGGTGTGCGTCCGGTTGCCGGGGCCGTCGTGCGGCCGGTTGTCGGGGTGGTGGTGGTCGGCCGTGGTGCGGTCGGTTGCGCGGTCGTGCTCTGTTGTGGGCTCGGGCCGGTGGTGGCCGGACCGGCCGGTGGCTGGTCGGTCGACGGCGGGGAGCCCGGTCGGGAGGGACCTGTGGCCGTCCACGGGGGTGCCAGGTCGGTGTGCGTGGGTGATGGGGTGATCAGAGGGTGCAGCGGTTTGCCGACCGGGAGGGTCGGCCGGGTGGTGGATCTCGACGTACCGGCGGTGCGCTCGACGCTCGGCGACGACCCGGCGGACGGGGTCTGCGCCGGCTCGTGCGAACCGAGCGGGCCGAGGTACAGGAAACCGGCGAGCAGGACGGCACCTGCTGCGCCGGCGCTCAACTTCAGCACCGGCGGACGCCGACGGACATGCCGCGGACTGGACTGCCTCACAACCGAACCTTTCACCCCAGGCCGACCAGCAGCCTACCGAGATGAACGCCTCAATCGAAGCTCACCGTCAGTGCCCGAACGGCTCCACCCGCGGCCCACCACACCTCCAGCACCCCAATCCCCCGCCCGACCAGCGAAAACGCACCCTGGTACGCCGCCGTGCGGTTCATTTGCGGTCGCGGAGGATCTTGCGGATGGCGGTGACGCGGTCGGCGTACGACGCCTCGCCGCCGCGGCGGGTGGGGTTGTAGTAGTCGGTGCCGTCGATCACGTCCGGGGCGTACTGCTGCGGGAGGACGCCGCGCGGATCGTTGTGCGAGTACTGGTACGACGAGCCGTGGCCGAGCTTCTTCGCGCCGGAGTAGTGCGCGTCCCGCAGGTGCGGCGGGACCGGACCGACCTTGCCCGCCTTCACGTCCGCGATCGCCGCGTCCACCGCCATGATCACGGCGTTCGACTTCGGCGCCAGCGCGAGCGCCACGACCGCCTGCGCGAGGTTGATCCGCGCCTCCGGCATCCCGATCAGCTGCACCGCCTCGGCCGCCGCCACCGCCACCCCGAGCGCGGTCGGGTCCCCCATCCCGATGTCCTCACTCGCCGAGATCACCAGCCGCCGCGCGATGAACCGCGGATCCTCCCCCGCCTCGATCATCCGGGCGAGGTAATGCATCGCCGCGTCGACGTCCGACCCCCGGATCGACTTGATCAACGCCGACGCCACGTCGTAATGCTGATCCCCCGCCCGGTCGTACCGCACCGCCGCCCGATCAACCGCCGTCTCCAACGTCACCAGATCGATCAACGCCCGCTCGGGCACCCCGTCTTCGTCCGAGGCCGGCTCGTGTTCGGTGGCCGCCTCGAGCTTGAGGGCTTGGTCGTGTTTGGCGCGGGCGCCGCCGGCGGCGGCTTCCAGGTAGGTGAGGGCTCGGCGGGCGTCGCCGCCGGACATTCGGAGGAGGTGGTCGCGGGCGTCGGGGGCGAGTTCCACCTCGTTGTCGAGGCCGCGTTCGTCGGTGAGGGCTCGGTCCAGGAGGAGGGAGATGTCGTCGTCGGTGAGGGACTCGAGGGTCAGCAGGAGGCTGCGGGACAGCAGCGGGGAGATGACCGAGAAGAACGGGTTCTCCGTGGTCGCGGCTACGAGGGTGACCCAGCGGTTCTCGACGCCGGGCAGCAGCGCATCCTGTTGGGCTTTCGTGAAGCGGTGGACCTCGTCGATGAACAGGACCGTCTCGACGGCACCGGTCGGGCGGGCCAGGTCGCGACGCGCGCCGTCGATCACCTGGCGGACGTCCTTGACCCCGGCGGTCACCGCCGACAGCTCGACGAACTTCCGGTTGGTCTGGTGCGAGACGACCGCCGCGATCGTGGTCTTCCCGGTCCCGGGCGGTCCCCACAGCAGCAGCGACATCGGCTGGTCACCCTCCACCAGCCGGCGCAGCGGCGAACCCGGCGCGAGCAGATGCTGCTGCCCGACCAACTCGTCGAGACTCCGCGGCCGCATCCGCACGGCCAGCGGAGCCGCCGTGTGGTCCGTGTCCGCCAGACTCCCGCCCCCACGAGCAGGCGCCGGCGCACCAGGAAGATCGAACAACCCATCACTCACCCCAGCAGCCTATCCAGCGCCACCGACAGGCCGTTTACCCGACCGTACGGCGCCTTGGACCGAAGACGCGCTGCCACGAGCCGGCGCGGTGGAGGAGGACGATGGTGGGGACCTGGAGGGCGACGATGGTGGCGACCGTGATCACCGGGTCGGTTGCGGGGACGACGGAGATCGGGAGGGTGTAGGAGACGACGATCCGGACGATGCCGTCGACGATCGTCGCGATCCCCCACCA
>NZ_DASRVN010000785.1:0-3263 GCF_035655035.1 Kribbella sp.
CATGGCAGTTAACTGCCGCCACCCTGCGGGTTTTCCATGATTACCAACATTCACCCCTGTCTGTTCGGGCCGACTACAGATAACGTTGTCTCTCGACCTGACCGCCCTGACCGGGGGGACGATGAGCGACGACACTGGGGATGACACGTTGGTGGCGCGGGAGTCCGTGCTCGGAATCGACATCGGCGGCACGAAGATGGCCGCCGCTTTGGTGTCCGCCGACGGCACGATTCTCACCGGCGACCGGATCCGGACCCCGTCCGGCGGCGCCGACCAGGTGTTCGGCGCGCTCGGCGAGCTGATCGACCGGGTCCGCGGTGACGCCTCCCCGCTCGCCGTCGGCGTCGGCTCGGCCGGACCGCTCGACCTGCGGCAGGGCCTGGTCTCCCCGGTGAACATCACCGGCTGGCGCAACTTCCCGCTCGTGGACCGGGTCCGGGCGGCAGCCGGCGGCGTACCGGTCACGCTCGGGCTGGACGGGCACTGCTTCGCGCTCGGCGAGTACTGGAGCGGCGCGGGCCGGGACGCCAAGACCCTGCTCGGCATCGTGGTGTCGACCGGTGTCGGCGGCGGGCTGGTGGTCGACGGCAAACCGCTGATCGGCCAGACCGGCAACGCGGCGCACATCGGCCACGCGGTGGTCGACCAGGACGGCGAGGCCTGCGCGTGCGGGTCGTTCGGGTGCGTCGAGGCGTACGCGAGCGGTCCGCGGATGGTCGCCCGCGCGCAGCGCAACGGCTGGCGTACGGACGAGGACGTGGACGCCGAAGTACTGGCCGCCGACGCCGCGGCCGGGGACGAGCTCGCGCTGGCCGCGTTCGACGACGGCGCCCAGGCGCTGGCCGCGGGCATCGTGGCGACGGCCGTCACCGTGGACCTGACCACGGTCGTGATCGGCGGAGGGGTCGCGAAGGCCGGGCCGGTGCTGTTCGATCCGGTGCAG
Source organism: Kribbella sp. (assembly GCF_035655035.1). Taxonomy (GTDB): domain Bacteria; phylum Actinomycetota; class Actinomycetes; order Propionibacteriales; family Kribbellaceae; genus Kribbella. Next base: position 944 of record NZ_DASRVN010000785.1, read on the forward strand.
GCCTGGGTGAAGCGGCTGGCCCAACTGCCGTTCGTCACGGACCTCACCGTGGTGCCGGCCCAACTGGACAATGCCGGACTGCTCGGCGCCGCCCATCAGGCGTGGGCCACGCTCTCCTGAACCGCACAAACACGCTGGTGCGGTAAAGGTTCTCCCACGCACCTTTGCGCAATTCTTACGAATCTTCGCGATCCGTGTAACGGCGGTCCTACGCGTAGCGATGCTACGGATGGATGGGGTGGGGGCACCGTCATCCCCGGCCGGTCGAGGGGGCTCGGACCGGACGGCTGGGAGATCAAGGGGGGGCCTGGATCAACCGGAGCACGTTGGCGGCGGGCGAGGTGACTCACCCGCCGCGACCGTGTGAACCCAGCGGTCGGGAACCACCGTGCCTTCGGCAACGTCCGACCGGTTCGCAACGCGATCGATCCCGTGGAGGGACGGTATCGAACGTGGGTTCTGCACCGCGAACGGCGGACGATGGCGGCAGGAGGGGGCCGCCAGCGGCCTGACCCCCCGTCCGCGGTGCAGAACTAGGGCCGGTGCAGGACTACGGCCGGAGCCACTCGGGTTCGGGAAGGCGGTCGCGGTCCAGGCGGCCGTTGTCGTCGAGGGGTAGCTCCTCGATCGGGATCAGGTCCGCCGGTACCAGGTAGATCGGCAGCTCCTTGCCGAGGTCAAGCATCAGCCGGGCCAGTACGGCGGGGTCGCTGTCCTCGAGGACGACGTACCCGATCAGGCAGGTGTCACCGCCCGGCTCGACCTGCGCGACCACGACCGCGTCCACCACGCCGGGCTGGTCCGCCAGTACGTGCTCGGTCTCGCCGGGCTCCACCCGGTGGCCGCGGATCTTCACCTGGTCGTCCGCGCGGCCGAGGTACTCCAGCGTGCCGTCGACCCGCCAGCGGCCGAGGTCGCGGCTGCGGTACAGCCGGCCGCCGGGGTGGCCAGGGTCGCCGACGAACGCGCGCTCGGTCTCCTCCGGCCGGCCGAGGTAGCCCTGGGCAACGGCAGCGCCGCCGAGGTGGATCTCGCCGACCGCGCCGACCGGCACCGGCCGCAGCGCGGCATCCAGCAGCCGGACCGCGACGCCCTCGATCGGGCGCCCGATCGACGGCCGGTCCTCGGCCGGGTCGACCTCGTGGATCGTGGTCACGATCGACGCCTCGGCCGGCCCGTACTCGTTGAACAGCCGGCACTGCGGATGGGCGTCCAGGAAGTCCCGCACCTTGTGCGTCAGCACCATCGCCTCGCCGCCCGCGACGATCTCCCGCAACGCGGGCAGCTCCGGCAGCCGGCGCATCGTCGCCAGCAGCGCGGTCAACGGGCTGAACGCCATGAACAGCCGCTGTACGTCGTGATCGCGCAATGCCGCGACGACCGCGTCCGGGTCGTACCGGTCGTCCTCGCCGATCAGGACCAGAGCCGCACCGGACGCCAGCGTCGTGAACATCTCCTGTACGTGGACGTCGAACCCGAACGACGTCCACTGCAGTGTCCGCAGCGAGCGCCGGGTCCGCAGGTAGTGCCGGACCAGGTTCACCGGGCCGCGGTGCGGGACCACGACACCCTTCGGGTTGCCGGTCGAGCCGGAGGTGTAGATGCAGTACGCGACGTCGTCGGCCGCGGCCCGGACCGGCGGCGCCTGCCTGGCGCGCGCGTCGGCGTCGACGCGCGCTGCCGGCACGGCGACCGGGACCAGGCGCAGGCCGAGGCGGTCCGCCAGCGCCGCGTCGTCCCCGACCAGCGCGACGGCGGCCGAGTCCTGCACCATGAACGCCCAGCGGGACTCGGGTACGCCGGGATCCAGCGGGAGGTAGGCAGCGCCGGACTTCAGCACGGCCAGCACCGCGACGACCATTTCGGTGCCGCGGGCAACTCGTACCGCGACCAGTTCGCCCGGCTTCACGCCGAGGTCGGTGAGTTGCCAGGCGACGGCGTTCGCGCGCCGGTCGAGTTCGGCGTACGTGAGCTCGCGATCGCCTTGGACGACAGCGATCGCGTCCGGGGTGCGGGCGACCTGCTGCTCGAAGAGGGTGTGCAGGCCGCTGAGCTCACCGGCCACCACGGCGTCCCGGCGGACGCGACCGATCGGGCCGACCGGGTCGGCGTCGGACTCGAGTTCACGGAGCGCCCGCAGGTCGGACTCCAGCGGGAGCACGAGTTCGGGCAGCCGGAGCTCCGGGCGACTCGTTGCCCTGCGCAATACTTCCTCGAGGTACTCGAGGAGTCGCTCGACGCTGCGCCGCTCGAACAGGCCGGACCGGTAGTCCGCCGTACAGGTGATGACGTCGCCGTCGTGGGTCAGCCGGAACCTCAC
>NZ_DASRVN010000786.1:0-2298 GCF_035655035.1 Kribbella sp.
GGTGAATTCGTTGCGGGGGTCGCTCATGCGGTCACCAGGTCGCGGGCCGGGACGAAGATGTTGAGCTGCGCGAGGTAGTCGGGAGTCTGGGCGATGATCTCGTCCGGTTCCAGGAACGGATGCTCGGGGATCCAGGGCTCCGGAAGGGCCTGGATCTTGGTCCATTCGGGTGGATCTTGATCTGCCGCACGGAACTCCTGCGCGGTCAGGGCAGCTAACAAGACATCGAATTCCGGCCGGCCGGTCGTTCCGGGCGCTGCCTCCCAAGCGGCTTCGGAGCCGTCGCGGCGGAGGAGCAGGAGGCGCAGATGGTCACGGCCCTGGAGCAGCATCCGCCAGGCCCAGTCCTCGTCGCTCGCCTCACGGATCGCGGTCGCCGTGGCCGGCGCCGTCATGATCCGGAACTCGCGCGCCGCATGCAGGGCCCGCGCGATCCGCCGCGCACGCAGGAAGAACTGCGCAGTCGGTTTGGTCTTGCCGGACCGATAAGTGGACAGGCGGGACGCCGACGTACCGAGGGCAGTGGCGAACGCCGCCTGAGACAGCCCACTCTCGGCGAGTGCGCTGTCGAGCAGCTCTGTGACCGCCTGGCTGTCCCTGTCCATGGCAACGCTCCCTCCGCGCTGTGTTATCTAATCAGATAATAGCGCGGAACTTGTCGGGCCAGGTGGTGGGTGGGGTGGAGAGGAGTTGGTGGGCCATGTCGCTGGCGGCTTGTTCTGGGGTGGGTTTGGTGCTGGTTAGGTGTAGGAGCTGCTGGGGGTGGCCTGGTTGTTCGATGGAGAGTTGGACGCCGTCTGCGTTCCAGGCTGGGCTGATCCAGCGGAGATGCGGGATGGACCTTAGGCGGTCCTTGAGTAGGCGGGCGGTCGCGCGGCGTGGGGTTTCCCAGGAGCGGTCGGCGGTGGCTCGGCGTACCTCGGCCAGGTACTGCGTACGGTTGAAGTGCAGGTCCGGCAGGTTCCACGGGCGACCCTCGGTGGGGGTCGCGGTGAGGGGGCCGTTGAAGACGCCGGTGTAGTCGCGGAAGTCGATCCACGAGATCCGCTGGTGGTCCGGGGACGGCACGATGTACGGCGCGATCACGCCGCAGCCGGGTTCCCCGCACGAGCAGCGGTAGACGGCCACCCGTCGGCCGGCGTCGTCCGGAACCAACGGTGCATCCGCGCCGAGGATCTCGGCAGGGTCGAATCCCTGCCACTCGTCGGCCACTCCCGCGAACGGATTCGAACCGTTGACGCGGATCGTGACCACCGGCCAGTCCGGCCGGTCATCGGGTACTTCGAACTTCAGGCTGAGCACAGCGTCCATGTGAAGCGGCGTTCATCGGCACGCCGCGAGCCATCATCGATCCAGTCCGAGCAGAAGTCAGTCCAAGCAGAAGTCGTTGCCCTCGACATCGTTCATCCAGATGCAGGACTCGTTGATGCCGTCGGCGCGCTGGAGCAGGACCTCCGTGGCGCCGAGCGCGACCAGGCGATCGCGTTCGGCCTCGAGGGCGGCGAGTCGTTCGTCGCCGACCATCCCGGTGCCGACGCGTACGTCGAGGTGGACCCGGTTCTTCACGACCTTGCCCTCAGGGACGCGCTGGAAGAACAGCCGCGGGCCTTCGCCGGTCGGGTCGGTGCACGCGAACCAGCTCCCCGCCTGCTCCGCGGGCAGCGTGCGCTCGTACTCGTCCCACGACGCGAACCCCTCGGGCGGCTCCGGTACGACGTACCCGAGCACCTCGCACCAGAACCGCGCGACCCGCTGCGGGTCCGCGCAGTCGAAGGTGATCTGGACCTTCCGTACCGTAGCCACCCGCCTAAGGTACGGGTCCCGTCGCCAGCCGGTCCACCGTAAATCCGTACCGCCGCGGGTCCCGCTCCACCATCATGGCGGCATGGAAGAGGAAGAGCTGACCGGCGGGAACGTCGCCGACCGCGTCGTCCGGATCGGCGGGACCGTGCGGAAGCCTGCGCTCGCGCACACGGCCGGCGTCGAGGCGGTCCTCATCCACCTGGACGGCAAGCCGTTCGCGCCGCGGACCCTCGGTCGGGACGAGCAGGGCCGGCACGTGCTCGAGTACCTCCCGGGCAAGCTCGCCGACACGCTGCCGCCGTTCTCCGTCGACGAACTGCTCCGGCTCGGCCGGCTGATCCGCGAGCTGCACGACGCGATGGTGACGTTCGACCCGCCGCCGGACGCGGCCTGGCATCCCGTCGTACCGGACCCGGCCGGCGGCGACCTGATCTGCCACGGCGACCTCGCCCCGTGGAACCTGGTCTGCAACGGGGACCGCTGGGCCTTCATCGA
>NZ_DASRVN010000787.1:0-8410 GCF_035655035.1 Kribbella sp.
CGCCGCATCTCGGCGTACAGGCTGTCAAGCACCTCGGCATCCTGGATCTCGGTGAGAGGCAGGTGGCCTAGATAGGGCTTGATGTGATTGCGGTACTTCGAGAGGTACTCGTGGCGAGTTGCTGTCGCAAGATCCGCGACCTCGAAGTAGCGGGTGAACAGCTGATCGACCGTTGCCCGGGTCTTAGGGTTGCGGCGCTCATCAACCTGATTCAAGAGCTTGGTACGCCACTCCTCGGCGATCTTCTCCTGTCGCGGCCCAGGCTTCACGGTCTCAGTCAGGTACAGCCGACGCCCACTCACCTTGTCCTTGCCCGCCTAGACCTTCACCCGCAGAGACCCGGATGGAAGCGGCTCGATCTCGCCGCGATCCCTCTTCGCGGGTGCGTTTGATGCCCTGGCCATGCCACTCAGGATACCTGACTACGTGGGGCCATTCGTGGTGCGAACTAGAGTCAAATCAAGGGGTTTGAGGCGGTTCAGGGGGCCAAGATCGTCAGCAGCTATTACGACTGAAACAACCTGGGGAGGAGGAGTACAACAGACTTCTAATCTGTGGGTCGCAGGTTCGAATCCTGCCGGGGGCGCTGCCGGCCTCGCCGTGATTGTGACTGCAATCACATGCTACGGTTGAGGCGTGGAGATCGAGGTCGACAGAATCTAGCCGCCGGACCGCCGGTGGCATCGACCTCTCTCACTGGTCCGCCCGAAGGGGCGTCGACCTGGTCTGCCCGGTGGCTCCGGATCGTGCCGGTCCTGTACCCGGGTCCGTGCTGTCTGCACGCGACCCCGATCCCTGAAAGCAGACAGAGCCATGTCTTCCATGTCTTCGAAATCCGGAATCACCCTTCGCGACCTCACCTTCGAATGGCCGGACGGCGCCGTCGCGCTGGCCGGCGTGAGCGGCACCATCAGCGCCGGGCGCACCGGCCTGATCGGCCGCAACGGCGCCGGCAAGTCGACGCTGCTCCGGCTGATCGCCGGCGTACTGCGCCCGACGGCCGGCCACATCGACATCGCCGGTGAGGTCGGGTACCTGCCGCAGACGCTGACGCTGCGCCGGGACGCCACGGTCGCCGAGCTGCTCGGGATCGACGCGATCGTCGCCGCGATCCGGGCGATCGAGGCGGGCGACGCCGACGAGCGGCACTTCGACACGATCGGCGACGACTGGGACATCGAGGCCCGGGCCGGCGAGGCGCTGGACCAGCTCGGGTTCTCGGCCGCCGACCTCGACCGCCGCGTCGCGGAGGTGTCCGGCGGTGAGGCGATGCTGATCGCGATCACCGGCCTGCGCGTCCGCCGTACGCCGATCACGTTGCTGGACGAGCCGACGAACAACCTGGACCGGCCGACGCGGGCCAAGCTGGCCGAGTTCGTGGATCAGTGGCCGGGGACGCTCGTCGTCGTCAGCCACGACCTCGAACTGCTGGAACACATGGAGAACACCACCGAGCTGTACGGCGGGGCCCTCGACACGTACGGCGGTCCGTACAGCGCCTGGAAGGAGCACCGGGAGCAGGAACACGCGGCCGCCGTCCAGGCCGCTCGCACCGCGCAACAGACGCTCAAGGTCGAGAAGCGGCAGCGGGTCGAGGCAGAGACCAAGCTGGCACGCCGTGAGCGCACCGCGAAGAAGACACAGCAGCAGGGTGGTATCCCGAAGATCCTGGCAGGCAACCGTGCCAGCAAGGCGCAGGCCTCAGCAGGTGCCATGCGCTCCACGCTCGACGACAAGGTGCAGGCCGCACAGGCGGCTGTCGACGCGGCAGACGCCCGCATACGACAGGAGGAGCACATCCACCTCGTACTGCCGGACCCCGACGTACCGCGAGGCCGACGGATCGCTGAGCTGTACGACGAGGACCGCACGATCGTGCTGCAAGGCCCTGAACGCGTAGCTCTCGTGGGAGCCAACGGCAGCGGTAAGTCGACGCTGATCGATCACCTGGTCCAAGGTGTCGCCGCAACACCTGGCCGACCGCACGGGCGGCTGCTGACCGATCTGGTCGGCTACCTCCCTCAGCGGCTGGACGGGCTCGACGATGACGCCAGTGCGATGGCAAACGTGCAAGCGGTCGCTCCTGGACTGGCAACGGGCACCATCCGCAACCAGCTCGCCCGGCTGTTGCTACGAGGTGACAGTCCGGACAGGCCGGTGCACACGCTGTCCGGTGGTGAGCGTTTCCGGGTCTCGTTGGCACGGCTGCTACTGGCCGAGCCACCTGCACAGCTGCTGGTTCTGGACGAGCCCACGAACAACCTGGACATCGCCAGCGTCGAGCAGCTCGCGGAAGCGCTCGACGCGTATCGTGGCGCGCTCCTCGTCGTCAGTCACGACTTGGCGTTCCTGGAGCGCGTCCGCGTCGACACCGTCCTGGAGCTCGACAGCGACGGGCGTATGCGTCAGCGCCGCGACCTGCTCTCAGGGGGTTTCTAGCGCCTACTCGGGCAATCCGGAGCGGTCGTTCGTCTTACCTCTACTCGTGGGAAGGACGGACACGGGTCCTGAGCCGTGGAGGGGCGAACCGGGTCGAGCGGATCCGCCTCGGTTGAAGAATTGTCGGTGGCGCCTGATTGGCTGGTTCCTCTCGATGGGGAGGAGCTGGAATGAAGGTTCGGGTCGGGCGGGACGTGCTCGCCGAGGCGGTCGGCTGGGTGGCTCGCGGGCTGCCGAGCCGGCCGAGTGTGCCGATTCTCGCCGGGATGGTGGTCGACGCGGCGGACGGCCGGGTGACGTTGTCCGGGTTCGACTACGAGAGCTCGGCGCAGGTCAGCGTGCCGGCGGAGGTGGCCGACGAGGGGCGGGTGCTGGTCTCCGGCCGGTTGCTGTCGGACATCTGCCGGAGCATGCCGCGGGACACGGTGGAGCTGAGCGCGGAGACCGCGCGGGTCCAGGTGAACAGCGGAGCCGCCCGGTTCGTCCTTCATACCCTGCCGCTCGACGAGTATCCGCCGCTGCCGGAGATCCCGGCGGCGAGCGGTGTCGTCGACGGCGACACGTTCCAGCGTGCGGTGGCGCAGGTGATCAGCGCGGCCGGGCGCGACGACACGCTGCCGGTGTTCACCGGGATCCGGCTGGAGATCCGTGGGTCGGCGATCTCGCTGCTCGCCACCGACCGGTACCGGCTGGCCCTGCGGACGTTCGAGTGGCAACCGGCCGACGCCGGCCTGGAGTCGAACGTGCTGGTCCCGGCGAAGCTGCTGCTCGACGTCGCGAAGGCGGTGGCCGGCCACGAGGTCACGCTCTCGCTCGGTTCGACCCGCACAGGGGACGGGTTGATCGGGTTCGAGGGCGGCGGCCGGCATGCGACCAGCCGGCTGATCGACGGCGAGTTCCCGAAGGTCCGCGGCCTGATCCCGGCCGCGGGCGCGATCACGTCGACGGTCACCGTGCAGACCGCCGCGCTCGTCGAGGCGGTGAAGCGGGTCGCGCTGGTCGCGGAGCGGTCGGCGCCGGTGCGGCTCACGTTCGCCGACGGTGCAGCGACGCTCGACGCGGGCAACGGCGAGGAGGCACAGGCCTCGGAGTCGGTCGAGGTCACGCTCACGGGCGACCCGGTGGTGACCGGCTTCAACGCCGGCTACCTGCTCGACGGCCTGGCCTCACTCGGTACGCCGTTCGCGCACTTCGCGTTCACCCACCCGATCAAGCCGTCCAACCTGACCGGCCTGCACTCCGCCGAGGACGCGCCGACCGGCGACTCCGCCTACATCCTGATGCCGATGCGCCTGCCAACCTGACGCGAGACTGCAAGCCTTGGCCGCCTCGTCATCCTCAGGTCGCACCCCGGGATCGTGCCGAGGGGTGACGTTCGGCAGGTTCCGCCTCGGCAGACTGGTGCGCGTTCCCGAGGAGAGGACGGCTGTGGAACCCACGCGGGGCAGGCTCCACGAGATCGACCTACTGCGGATCTGCGCCGCGGTGGCAGTGATGACGTACCACTACCTGTTCTCGGCGTACGCCGGTGGGCTGAGCGGACTGCGGTTCCCGCACGCAGATCTGGTGGCCCGGTACGGGTATCTCGGCGTCGATCTGTTCTTCACGATCAGCGGGTTCGTCGTACTGCTCAGCGCGTGGAACCGCAGTCCGCGGTCGTTCGTGGTCTCGCGGGCGGTCCGGCTGTACCCGGCGTACTGGGTGGCGGTCACTCTGACCACGCTGGTGTCGGTCGGCTTCAGCCAGGGGCGGTTCCCGGTCTCGGTGCCGCAGTACCTGGCGAATCTCACGATGTTCAACTCGCTGCCGAACATCCAGAACATCGATGTCGTCTACTGGACGCTGTGGGCCGAGCTCCGGTTCTACGCGATGATCCTGGTGCTGACCTGGATCGGGATCACCGCGCGCCGGGTGACGATCTTCTGCTGGGCGTGGCTGGCGGCGACCTTCGTGTTCCAGGCCGGACTGTTGCCGCACGCAACCGATCTGGTGCTGAACACGCAGTTCGCGCACTACTTCATCGCCGGGATGGCGCTCTGCCTGATCCACCGGTACGGGCCGTCGCCGCAGACGCTGGCAATCGTCGCGATCGCGCTCGGCAACGCGATCTACCGCGGGATCGGGTTCGCCGACCGGGTCGGGATCCGGTACCACACCGAGTTCCACCGGCCGGTCGTGGTCGCGATCATCGTGGCGATCTTCGCGATCATGCTGGCGGTCGCGCTGAAGCTGACGTACCGGCTGGGCCGGCCGTGGTTCGCTGTGCTCGGCGCGCTCACCTACCCGCTGTACCTGGTCCACGCGCACATCGGCTTCATCATCTTCGAGCGGCTCGGCGACCAGGTGAATCACGTCCTCCTGGTCGCCGCCACCATGCTGCTGATGGTCGGTGTCGCGGCCGTTCTGCACTACGGCGTGGAACGGCCGCTCGCACCGCGTCTGAAGCGTCTCCTGACCAGACCAGCTCAGCTAGTGCCGAAGTAGTCCGTCAACACGGCAGCCAGTGTTTCAGGCGGCACGGTGTGGAACGTGCCGTCACGACCTTCCGCTGTGCCCTGCGGCAACGCTGCAGTCGTCTCGCGTACAGACCGCTGCAACCACTCCGGGCTGGCGTTGCTGTAGAGCCCTAGCGTCGGTACCTCGATCGACGCGAGCAGCTCCACCGGTACGGCGCTGTCCCGCATCTGCAGCGCGTCGTACACCAGTGTCGGCGCCATAGCCTCCAGCGCGGCCCACATGGGTGTCTGGCGGATCTGTTCAACCACCTCCCGCGGCTGGCCGACGGCCTCCACCATGAACAGCTCAGCCGCGCCACCCGGGTTCCCAGCGGCCACGTACTCCTGCAGCCTCTCCACGTACCGCTCAGGCGCCGGCGGGGCGCCCTCAACCCGGAAGGGCGGTTCTACGACCGCCTGCCTCTCGAACGGCAGCCCTGCCTGCAGCAGCACCATGCACCCCGACGAGAACGCACAGGCGTACTGCGCACCGGTGGCAGACCGTACTGCGTCCAGGTCCTCCCACTCGCACTCCACGGCGTACGGCGTGGTGTCGCCGGAGTCACCGCGACCACGCCGGTCGTACGCGATCACCGTGAAACTCGACGACAGCGCCTGGGCGTACTCGGCGAAGTACGCACGGCCGGCGAACGCGCCGGCCACCAGCACCAGTCCAGGGCCGCTGCCGGTCACGTCGTACGCGATCTCGGTGCCGTCCTTCGAAACGACCTTCTCCATCAGCTCACTCCTCTCTCTGACAATCCGTCGAACGGGCTGCGCCGAAGGAGACAGGGTGTGATCCAGTTCACACTGGCGCTGCGATCTTCCCGGGGAGAGACGGTCTCACTACAGTTGGATTATGTATACGGACGACTGCACACCGCATCCGGGGGCTGATGCTGCTCCGCCAGGTCATGGCACTTAGTAGACTGTCTACCAAGTGCCATCACTGTAGGACCGGAAGGGACCTCATGACGACGATCAGTGCGGGGCCAGGGGCGGGCGCGGAACCGGCAGGCGCACGGCACGTCAAGCGGCCGCAGCCGCTGCGCGAGTCGGTGTACGAGGCCCTCACCGAGATGATCATCGACGGCACCCTGGAGCGCGGCCGGCACCTGGTCGAGGTCGAGCTCGCCGAGCTGCTCGGCGTCTCCCGCCAGCCGGTCCGCGAGGCCCTGCAACGGCTGAACAACGAAGGCTGGGTGGACCTGCGCCCCGGGTTCGGCGCGATGGTGCACGTACCCGCCGAGGACGAGGTCGACCAACTGCTCGCGGCCCGCGCCGCGCTCGAGTCCGAGTCCGCGCGGCTCGCGGCCCGGCACGCGTCCAAGGAGGACGTCGCCAAGCTCCGCGACCTGTGCAAGGTCGGCACGGCGTACCAGGAGGCCGGCGACATCGACGGCACCGTGCGGACGAACGGCGAGCTGCACAGCCTGATCACCGAGATGTCCGGCAACCGCTTCCTCGTCGACTTCGCCGCCCAGGTCGACCGCCGCGTCCGCTGGTACTACACGCCGGTGGCCCCCGTTCGCGGCGCCGCGTCCTGGCGCGAGCACAACCGCCTCGTCAAGGCCATCAGCGAAGGCGACGAGGACAAGGCCGCCCAGATCATGCGCGAGCACACCGAACACACCCGCAAGGCGTACCACGACCTCCAGGCCGCGCAGCCTGCGCCCGACCCGGCCGAAGCCGCCCCGAAGCGCCGCCGCCGTACTAGCTGATCCGGACCTGGTACGCGACGGACCGCTCGGTGAGCCGGAAGCCGTAGCGAAGGTACAGCTCCTGAGCGCGCGTCGGACTCTCCCCGTCGACAGTGAGATGTACGTCGCGCCCACGGCAACGGGCGAGCATCGAAGACAGCAGCGCCGAACCGACGCCACGCCCGCGCCAGGCCGGCACGGTACCGATCGGACCTAGCTCGACGCTGCGATCCCCCTTGGCGAGTACGAACCCCGCAACGCTGCCGTCCGGCGCGAGGGCCAGGACGGACCGATCGGCCGGGCCGTCCCAGGACTCCGCGGGTTCGACCAGGCGCTGATCGCGGTACGCCGACGCGTACGCGCGGCTGAACTCGGCGCGCGGGACGTCCGCCAACTCGCCGTACCGCAGCGGAGCGGGCAGCTCAGACTCCGACGGCCGGGTGGTCCCGTCGTGGGTCATGGTCCACACCGGATACGCCCACACGAAGCGCGGGTCGTCCACGGATTCCCCCTCGGGCAACGAGATCTGCAAAACCCTCAGCCCCGCAACGGAACGAGCCAGCTCCACCAGCCGCGCCGCCACCTCACCACGCCCGTCGCGCGGCCACCAGGCGCCATACCCTCTCCCCAGCCCGCGCCTCGGCGGCAGAACCGCGACGGCGGCACCCTCACTCAGCTCGACCCGCCAGCTCCCCAGAAACTCCACCACCTGAGCGGGCCGAACCCCATCCCCCACCAGCCGAGCAAGTACCTCGGCATCCCGAGCCGTCGCACACCGCCACTCACTGTCCATCACCACAGCATTCCCCAGGGGACCCGCTTTCTGCCCGCACCCGGCCCGGGTGCGGGCGACAAGCTAGTGCTTGGTGGCCAGTCGGGCGTAGCGGTTGTGGTTGAGGATGTGGGGCCACCAGAAGCGGGCTATCTGGTCGTGCATCCAGAGGAAGCCGATCGCGAACCCCATGCTGATCAGCGCCCCGAACACCAAGAACTTCCAAGGCTCCAGCGGCAACCCCGGCGTACCAGTGACCAGCCAGACCGTCGTGATCGCGTGCACCAGCAGGGCGAGCGGAAACGCGATCACCCAGTAGACCGCGGCCGGGGCGAACACCCCGGCCGGGACTTTGCGCAGGGCAACGAGTACGGCGTACCCGGAGCCGAACAGGATCAGTGGTACGCCGAGACCGAGGCCGCTGAGGATCGACCAGCCGGCGGGCCGGCCGGCGAACGCGGCCAGTCCGCCGGCCAACTTCCTCGACATCGGCGGCGCGAGCGCCGAGGTGATGGCGAACGGGCTTGGCATCATCCTGTCCGACCCGCAGGTACGCAGCGTGTTCGTGAACGTTTTCGGCGGCATCACCGCCTGTGACGAGGTCGCGAACGGCATCGTGCGGGCCCTCGCCGTCCTCGGCAAGCAGGCCGACAAACCGCTGATTGTCAGGCTCGACGGGAACAACGTCGACGAAGGCCGCAAGATCCTTGCCCGGGCCAACCATCCGCTGGTGACCGTGGTCGGCACCATGGACGGCGCCGCCGAACTGGCTGCCCAGAAGGGAGCGTTGTGAGATGGCGATCTTCCTGACCGAGAAGAGCCGGATCCTCGTCCAGGGAATGACCGGGGCCGAGGGCAAGAAACACACCAGCCGGATGCTTGCCGCGGGCACCACTGTGGTCGGCGGTGTGACGCCGGGCAAGGGCGGGCAGTCCGTGGACTTCGCGAAGTGCTCGGTCCCGGTGTACGGGTCGTGCGCGGAGGCGGTACGGGCGACGGACGCC
>NZ_DASRVN010000788.1:0-16285 GCF_035655035.1 Kribbella sp.
CGAGCAGCGTGGTCTGCTCGCGGCGATGCAGTGCGGCGAGGTGCTGAAGATGCTTCTGGTCCGCGTCCGGCAGTCGCAGCCGTACTTCGGTCGCCCAGCTCCGGACCTGCCCCTTCTCGTCGAGCGCCGGCTCACCGAGCAACGCAGCCAGCCGATGCTGGTTGAGAGACTCCTCGGTCACCTGCTGCCGCACGGTCAACGACCGGGCCCGGTCCAGCAACGCGTCGACCGCGACCGCGCCGAGATCGGCGTGCCGCGACCCCGACAGGACCGTCGACCACTGAACCACGGCCGAGAAACTGAACTGGAAGTCAGGAGACGCGGACGGCAACCGCACGTCCGCCACCGTCCGCGACGGCGGCCCGGAGAACACCGGCTCCGGATCCGGCATCACAACGGACGGCGCCGGAGCCGCCTTCACAACGGCAGGCCGGGGCTCCTCAGGCTGCTTCCACACCACAGCCAGCAACACCAGCAGCACCACGATCAGCACCGCCGCAGCCCACGACGGCAGCCCCGCAACCAGCGAAACGACGTACAGCACCACCACGATCCCGGCCGCCGTCAGAAGCGAGTTCCGATGAAGCTTCATACAGTCGTTCCTTCACCGCGTCGGGCGCCTACGGCGAGTCCACAAAAAGTCTCACACGCCTCACCCCAAGTAGCCGCCGCATGCGTGTCGGGCGTCCTTCAGCTGCCGAAAGAGCCGGGCTCCTCGCCTACCGAGTGCAGCTTGGGCAGGTTGTACCGGTCACGCACGCTCTTCGCGAGGTCGGGCAACCCGGACTGGTCGAGGGTGACAGCCAGGTCGTTCGCGGCCGGACGTCGGGCTGCGTCGTCGAGGTCGTCGAGCGCGTTGACCAACGGCTCGACAGCGGGCACCGCGTCAGGTTCGTTGTTGCCGGTCGCCAGGTGGGAAAGCCTGGTGAGGACCTCAGCGAGACCGACTGCCTGTTCGACCGACCATTGGTTGTTGGCGAGCCACCAGACGATCGTCGACGCAGGCGTCCGGAGCGCATCGTCGCGGAGATACGTACGTACCCGGCTCTCGTTGAGTGCGCTGACCTCCCACAGGAGGCCGTCTCGATGGGCCTCGTCCAGCTTCGCCAGATGCTGCCGTACAGCTTCCGGCAGTACGAGCCGCACGTCGGTCGCCCAGACCTCCAGCTCTGCTGTCGGCTCGATCCGCGGTCGGCCGATGCCGGCGGCGAGTTCGTGCTGCGCCAGCGAGTACTGGCCCGGGCTCCACCTGCTCGTGACCTGCCGAGCACACTCCAGGACGAACGCTCGCGCGACGTCCGCGTGGTACGACTCGGCCTTTGCTGCCTGCCAATGCACCGTTGCCGACAGGTCGAGGAACACCGTCTCGTCGGCGGTCGGCAGACCACTCGTCGACAGCTGCGAGAACGGCGGCTCCACGGCCTCCTCGGCCGGTACCGGTGAGGCCCTCCGGAAGACGAAGAGGCTGGTAACGGAGATCAGAAGGGACAGGACGACACCGATCCAACCGAGCTGCACGATCAGCCAGACGAGTACGAGCAGCATCGGAACCACGATTGCGGCTCCGTGGAGCATTCTCCGATTCACAGTCACGATCCGACCTCCAGCACGGTGGTTGCCGCGGCTCGACGGCCGCGGCGTACGAGTTCGTCGATGGCCTGAGCGGTGCGGAGGCGCAGCGGGTCCGCGTTTCCGGCCTCGAGCCAGGAGAGGGTGGTGTTGAACAAGGCATTCAGAAGCTCGGGATGCGGTCCGCAGATCGTGGCGAGGAACTGCAACACACCGCGCGCCTCAGCGGGCCGATCGTCGGACAGACAGCCGTTGTGGGTAGCGAGCCAGGACGTCAGCAGCTCGCCGCGCCGCGACGGATCGCTGTCCGTCAGAGTACGCCGCCACCCGTCGGCAATGCGTTCTTCGGCCGCGGTGCCGAGGAACATCAACAACCTCGCCGGAGCGGCTGTGCTCGCAAAGGTCATGGGTCTGAAGCGCCATGGTTCCAGGACCAAATCGATGACCTTCAAGCGGTTCCGGGGGTCGTCGGCAAGCCGGCCGAGGCCTTCGCGCGCTGCGGATCGGACTCCGTCGTCCGAATGCCTCGCCAGCCAGGCAAGGCGGACGACGGCACGGTCGAGGTAGCCGTCGGCGAGGATGTTGACGCAGGCCGCGACGGCAATCGCTGCCTGTCCACGAGGAAGGTGTCCGTCTCGAGCCCAGTCGTAGAGCAACTGCCGGCCGGCCACGCCGGTACGGTCGTCGTCGAGCAAGTCCTCCAGCAACGTGTACGCCGCCGACCGCTGTGGTTGGCGCCGATCACCCGACCAGCGGACGATCAGGCGGATCGCTAGGTCTGCTTGGCGGGTACGGCGGCATTGTGTCCCGAAGCGGTGCGCGATCAATGCCGGATCGAAGTCACCGGTTGATCGCCCCACGACCTCGTCTCCGATCCAGTCGGTCAGTCGGCTTCGCAGCCACGGCATCTCGTCCCAGAAGTGCCGCAGTACGCTCGCGGCGAGCTCCTGGTCGGCGAAGCGGACGCGCTGACCATGCCCCGGAGCCACCGACAGTTCGAGTTCGAGCTGGTCGAGCGATTCGGAGACACCGGGCAACTCAAGTGGGTGTTGCGCACCGTCGTCGGTAGCCCGTAACAGGTCGTGCAAACGCTGCTGAGCCAAGAAGACCACTTCGGTCGAATGACCGTGCAGCAGCGCCGCCGCGATCAACAGCGCCCGCAACCGAGCCTCCCGCGCGGAACCGACCGCGGCCGCAACTTTCTGCTTGCGCCGCTCCGCAGAGCCGAGGACATCCGCGAGCAGGCCGCCTACGTCCGCCTGCGGGTGCTGACGGCTCGCATCCCGTACCTGATAGACGACCCGAACGATCGCGGACAGACTCACCGAGGCGAACGCCTGCCGAAATCGCCCGATGTCCTCGATCTGGAGCCCGTGCGCGGCAAAGTGCCGTTGCAGGACCCTGAGCTTGTCAGGCCGTTCGAGCCTGATCACGAACGGCACGAACTCGGATCGCAGGTGATCTCCGTCGAGCTGCGGCAGGACGACGACGAGTTTCGCCCGATGCCGGTCCAGTTCCGGCTGCAGCGCATGCAGGTAGCTCTGCAGTTCGGTGAAGGACTCGGCGTCGGCCTCCGACAAGTCGAGCAGCAGCCGGTCGTCGTCGCGGACATCGGAACCGTCGAACATCCGCCGCTCGGCCTGCACCGCGACGGGCTCCAGGTCCGGGGGAACCAGCCGGACCACGGTCTCCGGGGCGATGTCGGCCGAGAGCAACATCAATCCCGCCGTATGCCGTCCGCTACCGGTCGCGCCGGCCAGGATGACCAGCCCATCCCGCTGGGCGAGTATCTCGGCAGCGTCGTGGAAACCCGCAGGCTGGACGAAGGTGGCCCAGAGCTGGTGTAACCGGCCAGGCGTGACCTCCCAGGTTCGGGCCTTACGGGGTCGCTCGAAGTAATTCTTGACGTCGTTGAGCTGGTCGCCGGTGCCGGTGTTGACAGGGCCGGAGGGTTGGTTGATCTGAGTGCCTGGTGCTTCGACGCCCGCGGTCATCGCTGATACCCACGGGGATCGCCGTACTGTGGAGCGTTGTACTGCGCCCCACTGCCGGTGTTGATGGGACCTGTGGCGCCGTTGATCTGCTGCCCGATGCCACCCCATGAAGCCGCGGACGCCGAAGCAGGGGCAGGCGGCTCAGGATTCGGCGACGGCGTGGCCTTGAGGAACCCGTTGATCAGCAGGCCGGCGGACGGTTTGGGCACGCGGAGGTAGGCCTGGCCCTGGTAGGTCTTCACCTCGACACCGGCTTCGACGTACAGCGACTCCGGCTCGTCGGCGAGCCTGGACAGGACCGCGTCCTCGTACACGCGCCGGGACACGATCGCCGCCACCTGGGTGACCTCGGGGTCGGAGCCGTTCAGCAAGTGACGCACCGGGTCGCTGTCGAGCAGGCGATGCAGTGTCACGCGCTCGGCCCCGCTGCCGTCGCCCAGCAGGTTCTCGCCGGAGTCCACGACCGGCCCGACGTTGATGCTGACCCGGAACCGGATCGGGCCGTTCCAGCCGTACGGGCGACTGCGGTTCCTGTGCTCGAGCTCCTCCTGCAGCGCGCTCAGGTAAGGATTCAGCAAGTGCGGGAGCAGCTCCGGCGGGAGAACGAGCGCGTAGCCGTCTCCGGTCGTACTGTGCGCAGTCTTGCTCGACCAAACGCGGGCCAATCCAGCCCGCTCGAAGGCAGCCTGCAGGATCTCGGGAATCAGCCGAGTGAGTTCGGTCTGGTACCGGCTGGGGTTGCCGCTGTAGTCCTTCATGTCGACGACCAGCAGCGCACGGTACGGCGGGAGCGCGGATGCGCCGGAGTAACGCGGATCCATCGGGGTGCTCATCGTGGGCCTCCTCGGTAGGGGACGGTCCGTTCAGAGTCGGCGTCATCTGCCACGTGCGTTGTCCGGAATCGGACAGTCCCGAGGTGATGCGCACCTCAGACCCGGAACGCCTCCGCGAGCAACCCGAGATCGGCCACGATCAGCTGCGGCCCCGGCCCCAGAGCCCCGGAAGTCCGGAGCACGGTGAGCTGATCCGCCACCGTGCTCCGTGCCAGGCCCAGGGCCGAGGCGAGTTCCTCCTGCGTGAACGGCACGCGCATCGGGTTCGGCGCGGTCGAGGGCGCGAGTACGGCGGTGTCGTGGAGCAGACGGGCGATCCGGCGGAGCGCGGATCGGTGCGCCAGGTCGACCTGACGAGACACCGACTGATCGAACTTGCCGACGACGTACTGGTGGAACTCCGCCGCGAGACCGTTCTTGGCGATGAAACGCTCGAACCGCACGGTCGGCAGGTAGCGCGCGGTACACCGGTCCAGCGCCTCGACCGTCGCCGTACGCCGGCCTTCACCACCCGCCAGCTCACCGAGCAACTGCCCCGCGCCGCGGATGGTCAGCAGCAGTTGGGCTCCGTCCTCGGCACTGGCCAGAAGCTTTACGCGACCGTACTCGAGTGCGAGCAGGAAACCGCCGGGATCCCCCTGGCGCAGGATCGTCTGGCCCGGACGGTAGCTACGCAGCGTCCCCTCCGCGAGCAACAACTGCCACGCGGCAGGTCCGATCAGGTTCTGGAACGTCTGCAGCGAACCCAAACCGATCACACCCCGTGCTCCGCCGCTGGGACCACAGAAAGTTTCGCATGCGGCACTCACCGTGGTCGGCTCGTGCGTGTCGGGTCAGCCGGTGAGGGAGCGGAGGGCTTGGCGGGAGGGGGTTAGGAGGACTGGTTTGTAGGGGCAGCGTTGGTCGGTGAGGGTTTCGTAGGCGCGGATGGCCCGGTTGGCGGCGTCCCAGCCTTGTTCGGCGGGGGTGCGGCCGAGGCCGCGGTTGCGGACCAGGGCGCCGTAGAAGGCGGAGCAGAAGACGGTGGCTTCGTACCAGCCGATGACGGTGCCGGTGCCGATGTAGGTGATGTCGTCCTGGATGCAGTCGCGGATCGCGCGTTGCCACTTGCCGATGCCGGTCTTGCAGCCGTCGGCGATCACGACGCCGCTGGCGATGCCCCACTGGTGGTCGAGGAACCAGTCGGCCAGGGACTTCAGCGAGACCTGGGTCTCGCCGTCGGTGGAGAGGAAGGACGGCTCCTCGCTGTGATCACCGTGCGCCATCACGTGCAGGACCGTCGAGGGGGTGGTGAGGGCTGAGAACGCGGTCTCGTGGTCCCGGGTGCGGACGAAGTTGACGTCGAGGTACGGGCGGTCCCAGCCGGCGTTGATGTTGCCGGTGATGCCCTGCACGAAGGTCATCGACGCGTCGAACGAACTGTCCAGACCGAGGTCCACCAGAGTGATCAGCCGGTTCTTCATAAGCCCACCCCTCCAACGCTTTTCAGCAAATCCTCACGACCCGCGGAACCCATCATGAACCACGCTGCCGACAGTTCGCGCGGGGGTATCGCGCGGGTGAGACGGCCGTACGGCGTACGGCCGGGAACCGTGGGTGCGGACCGTGATCGGCCTAGGGTGGCGGGGCAGCGTACGCCGAAGGAGGACACGGATGAGCCAGGTGCCGACAGTCACACTGAGTCACGGAATCACGATGCCGCGGATCGGTCTCGGGACGTCGCCGATGAACGACGCGGACGCCGAACGGGCGGTACGGACGGCGCTCGAGCTCGGGTACCGCCTGGTCGACACGGCCGAGAACTACCGCAACGAGACCGGCGTCGGACGCGCGCTGCGGGACATGCCGCGCGGCGAGCTGTTCGTGACGTCGAAGTTCAACAAGCGCTGGCACAGCGTCGAGGGACCGCGTCAGGCGTTCGAGGCGAGCGCGCAGAAGCTCGGCGTCGAGTACCTGGACCTGCTGCTGATCCACTGGCCGAACCCGGCGCAGGACCGGTACGTCGAGGCGTGGCAGGGCCTGATCGCGCTGCGTGAGGCGGGCCTGGTACGGGCGATCGGTACGTCGAACTTCAAGCCCGCGCACCTGCAACGGCTGATCGACGAGACCGGGGTCGCGCCGGAGGTGAACCAGGTGCAGTTGAGTCCGGTGTGGGCGAAGGCGGCCGAGCGGGACTTCCACCGGCAGCACGGGATCGTGACGGAGGCGTGGAGCCCGCTCGGCAAGGGCACGGACCTGTTGCATCATCCGGCGGTACAGGAGATCGCCAGGGCGCACGGGCGGACGCCGGGGCAGGTGGTGTTGCGCTGGGAGACGCAACAGGACGTCGTACCGATTCCGAAGTCGGCCAACATCCAAAGGCTCGCCGAGAACCTCGAGGTGTTCGACTTCGAGCTGAGCGAGGCGGAGTTGGGCGCGCTGACCGCGCTGGACGGGACGGCCAAACCCGCGGCCGACTCAGACAGGGCAGGCCACTAAGCCGGCAGGGCGCACCGCGGCCCCCGGGGGAAGTGGGAAGTTCCCGGGGGCCGTAGTGCGATCAGCTGGTGGTCAGCTGCAGCCGGAGGTGCTGCCGCAGCCTTCGCAGACGTAGCAGGAGCCGCTCGGGCGCATCTTCGTACCGCAGGTGAAGCAGAGCGGGGCGTCGACCGACGTACCGGTGATCAGCTCCAGCATCTCGGCGGTGGTGTGGGCCTCGCCCTTGACCGGCTTGGCGGACACCGCGTCGGCCGGCTTCTCGACGGTCTCCGCCGCGTCCGCGACCGGCTCGACCGACTTCAGGGACTCGGCCTCGGACACCTCGACCGGGGCCGGCTCGTACGAACCGGTGTCGAGCTGCCGGGACCGCTCGTCCGCCGAGTAGATGCCCAGCGCGGCCCGCTCGTCGAACGGCAGGTAGTCCAGGGCCAGCCGGCGGAAGATGTAGTCCATGATCGACTGCGCCATCCGGACGTCCGGGTCGTCGGTCAGACCGGCCGGCTCGAACTTCAGGTTGGTGAACTTCTGGACGTAGGTCTCCAGCGGCACGCCGTGCTGCAGGGCGATCGAGATCGCGATCGAGAACGCGTCCATCACGCCGGCGAGCGTCGAGCCCTGCTTGCCCATCTTCAGGAAGACCTCGCCGAGACCGTCGTCCGGGTAGGAGCCGGCGGTCATGTAGCCCTCGGCGCCACCGACGGTGAACGACGTGGTCCGCGACGGCCGCGACTTCGGCAGGCGCTTCCGGGTCGGCCGGTACTCGATGATCTTCTCGACGATCTTCTCCGCGACGGCAGCCTCGGCGGCAACGCTCTCGGAGCTCTTCTTCGCCTTCGCGTCCGCCAGCGGCTGGCCGACCTTGCAGTTGTCGCGGTACACCGCGAGCGCCTTCAGGCCGAGCTTCCAGCCCTGGAAGTAGACGTCGGCGATCTCCTCGACCGTCGCGGTCTCCGGCAGGTTCACGGTCTTCGAGATCGCGCCGGACAGGAACGGCTGCGCGGCCGCCATCATCCGGACGTGGCCCATCGGCTTGATGGCCCGCTCGCCCATCGCGGTGTCGAAGATCTCGTAGTGCTCCGGCTTCAGGCCCGGGGCGTCGACGACGTGACCGTTCTCGGCGATGTACTCGACGATCGCCTCGATCGTCTCCTCGGTGTAGTTGTACTGGCGCAGCGCCCGCGGGACCGTGGTGTTCACGATCTGCATCGAGCCGCCGCCGACCAGCTTCTTGAACTTGACCAGCGAGAAGTCCGGCTCGATCCCGGTGGTGTCACAGTCCATCATGAAGCCGATCGTGCCGGTCGGCGCGAGCACCGAGGCCTGCGCGTTCCGCCAGCCGTTCTTGGCGCCGATCTTCAGCACGCCCTCCCACGCCGCGGTGGCGTGCTGCTGGACGTCCTTGTCGATCTCGTGGATGGTGCGGATCGCGTCGTTGGCCGCGGCGTGCTTGCGCATCACCCGGGTGTGCGCGTCCTTGTTCCGCTCGAAGCCGTCGTACGCGCCGACGATGCCGGCCAGCTCCGCGGACCGCTTGTACGACGTACCGGTCATCAGCGAGGTGATAGCGCCCGCCAGTGCGCGACCACCGTCGGAGTCGTACGCGTGCCCGGTCGCCATCAGCAGGGCGCCGAGGTTCGCGTAGCCGATGCCGAGCTGCCGGTACGCCCGGGTGGTGGCGCCGATCGCCTCGGTCGGGAAGTCCGCGAAGCAGATCGAGATGTCCATCGCGGTGATGATCAGCTCGACCGCCTTGACGAACTTCTCCGAGTCGAAGAGGTCGTCGTCGCGGAGGAACTTCATCAGGTTCAGCGAGGCGAGGTTGCAGGACGAGTTGTCCAGGTGCATGTACTCCGAGCACGGGTTGGACGCGGTGATCCGGCCCGTCTCCGGGGTGGTGTGCCAGTCGTTGATGGTGTCGTCGTACTGCAGGCCCGGGTCGGCGCACGCCCACGCCGCCTGGGAGATCTTGTCGAACAGTTCGCGGGCGTCGACGGTCTCGATCACCGAGTTGTCCAGCCGCGCGCGCAGCCCGAACTTGCCCTTCTCCTCGACCGCGCGCATGAACTCGTCCGAGACCCGGACCGAGTTGTTCGCGTTCTGGTACTGCACCGACGTGATGTCGCGACCGCCGAGGTCCATGTCGAAGCCGGCGTCCCGCAGGATCCGGATCTTCTCCTCCTCGCGCATCTTGGTGTCGACGAACTCCTCGATGTCGGGGTGGTCGACGTCCAGCACGACCATCTTCGCCGCGCGCCGGGTGGCGCCGCCGGACTTGATGGTGCCGGCCGACGCGTCCGCGCCGCGCATGAAGCTGACCGGGCCGGAGGCGGTGCCGCCGGAGGACTGGAGCAGTTCCTTGGAGGAGCGGATCCGGGACAGGTTCAGGCCGGCGCCGGAGCCGCCCTTGAAGATCAGGCCCTCCTCCTTGTACCAGTTCAGGATCGACTCCATCGAGTCGTCCACGGCGAGGATGAAGCAGGCCGACACCTGCTGCGGCGAGGTCGTGCCGACGTTGAACCAGACCGGCGAGTTGAAGCTGAAGTACTGGTGCAGGAGCAGCCAGGTGAGCTCCTGCTCGAAGACCTCCGCGTCGGCGGGCGTGGTGAAGTACCCGTGCTCCTCACCGGCGCGCCGGTACGTCTTCACGACCCGGTCGAGCAGCTGCTTGAGGCTCGACTCGCGGTTGTCGTGGGCGACCGCGCCGCGGAAGTACTTCGTGGTGACGATCGTCGAGGCGTTGACGCTCCAGAAGTCGGGGAACTCCACCCCGCGCTGCTCGAAGACCGTCTCGCCGGTCTTCCAGTTCTGCTGTACGACGTCGCGGCGCTCCCACGTCACCTCGTCGTACGGGTGGATACCCTCGGTGCTGAAGACGCGCTCGATGGTGAGTCCCGTGGGCGCGTTCTTCCGCCCGCGGAACCCGGCCGCCGACCGCTTGGTCGACCCCGAGTGGCCGGTCACCGTCTCTGTCATGTCTGCTCCTCGCCCTGTGTCTGCTACCGCGGTCTGTCGGGACCGCCCCGTTGGTACTGCTGGGTCCTACGTGCAACTACCTGGAACTGCCGTTCCCCCGGTTTAGGTCAGTTGGGCCGGCTCCGTGCCCCGCGGCTCCTTCTCGGCCCGCAGCAGCGCGATCTCGGTCTCGAAGTCGTCGGCCGACTCGAACTGCCGGTACACGCTCGCGAACCGCAGGTACGCCACCTCGTCGAGCTCCCGCAGCGGCCCGAGGATCGCCAGTCCGACCTCGTGCGCGGGAACCTCCGGCGAGCCGCCGCCCTTCAGCGCGTCCTCGACCTTCTGGCCGAGCCGCGCGAGCTGGTCGGCGTTCACCGGCCGGCCCTTGCAGGCCTTGCCGACCCCGTTGATGACCTTCTCGCGGCTGAACGGCTCGGTCGCGCCGGAGCGCTTCACGACCGTGAGCTGCATCTGCTCGACGGTGGTGAACCGCTTCTCGCAGACCGGGCACTGCCGCCGGCGGCGGATCGCTCCGCCGTCCTCGGCCACCCGGCTGTCCACCACCCGCGAGTCGGCGTGCCGGCAATACGGACAGTGCACGACGAATCACTTCCTCCCGTGGGTCACCCTGGGGATGACATGTGGACAACCTGTGTAGAAGCTGTGTGCAACCAACCACTACCTGTGGATAATTACACCCGTGTAACCACTACATCTAGGGATCCTAGATCGCTGCTCCGACAGTTTGCAAGCACGCTCCGATTGCCCGCGCGTGTCACAGGTTTCAACACCCACGCGGCCCCGTGTACTCCCGCGTGGCGCCACCGCGACGGCCGTTTCGAGGCGCAAACTACGGCCTCGCGGCAGACTCGGCCGGGCCGTCGGCGGGATAGGGTTCGGCGGGGAACCCGGGAGGATGTGGTGAGTGTGACCGAACCGGCCGCTGAGCATGCGCAGCACGGTTACATCGGCGACAAGGACGCGTACCTGCGGCGGCTGAAGCGGATCGAGGGGCAGGCGCGGGGGCTGCAGCGGATGGTCGAGGACGAGAAGTACTGCATCGACATCCTCACGCAGGTCTCGGCGATGACGAAGGCCCTCGAATCGGTCGCGCTGGGCCTGCTCGACGACCATCTCGCGCACTGCGTCGTGGACGCCGCCGCGGCCGGTGGACCCGAGGCCGAGGCCAAGATCAAGGAGGCGTCCGCCGCGATCGCCCGGCTGGTGCGTTCGTGACCGGCGTGGCCCCGCGGACGCCGGTGGTCCTCGACGTCGACACCGGCCTGGACGACGCCTGCGCGCTGCTGCTCGCGGCCCGGCATCCCGGTCTCGACCTGAAGGCTGTCACCTGTGCCGGCGGGAACGTCGGGATCGACGACGTGGTCCGCAACACGCTCACGGTGCTCGAGGCGGCGGGGCGTCCCGACGTACCGGTCGGGCGCGGCGCCGCCGTACCGCTGATCCAGCCAGTACGCCCGGCGCGACATGTGCACGGGGAAGACGGGCTCGGGGACCTCGACTGGCCGCGGTCGACCCGGACGGCCGATCCACGGCACGCGGTCGAGCTGCTGCGTGACGTACTGCGGGACGCGGCCGCGACGGGCGAGCTCGTCACGCTGATCCCGCTGGCGCCGATGACGAACATCGCGCTGCTGCTCCGGACCTACCCGGAGGCGGCGGCCGGGCTGCGGGAGATCGTCTTCATGGGCGGCTCCGCGGGGATCGGGAACGCGACGGCTTCGGCGGAGTTCAACATCTGGACCGATCCGGAGGCGGCCGCGATCGTCCTGGCGGCGGCGAACGACCTCGGTATCGCGATCACCATGTACGGGCTGGACGTGTTCTACGACGTGGTGGTCACGCTGGAGCAGGCGCGCGGGCTGAGCGGATCGCCGTCGGCGGAGCTGGCCGGCAAGCTGATCGAGAAGCGCAGCGAGCGGTACCAGTCGGACGGCGCGAGCATCGGCGACGGCGGCGCGGTGTGCGCGGTGATCGACCCGGCCGGGCTGACCACCGAGCGGCACCCGGTTCGCGTCGAGCTGTCCGGCGGCTGGTCGCGCGGGCGGACGATCGTCGACACCCGGACCGCGTCGGACCAGGCGAACGACGTCCAGGGTCCGGCGCCGGTGATCCAGGTCGTCACGGCGGTCGACGCCGAGCGGTACGCCGAACTGTGGCTGGCGACGGTCAGCTGATGGTGGCACCGTGACTGGATTCCGGCCCGCGTATCCGTTGCTGACCGAGCGGCTGGAGCTGCGGCCTCACCGGATGGACGATCTGGACGACCTGTTCGCGTTCCACTCGCGGCCGGAGGTCGTGCGGTACACGCCGTGGCCGGTGCGGGACCGCGAGGAGACCCGCGCCGCGCTGGAGCGGAAGCTGCCGCAGGGCGAGCTCACCGCGGCCGGTCAGTGGCTCGTACTGGCGATCGAGCTCCGGGAGACCGGGACCGTGATCGGCGAAGTACTGCTGAAGTGGGCCAGCGAGGCGGATCGTCAGGGGGAGATCGGATTCGCGCTGCACTCGGACTACCAGGGCAAGGGACTGGCGGCGGAGGCTGCGCGGGAGATGCTGCGGGTCGGGTTCGACGAGCTCGGGCTGCACCGGATCGTGGCGGTTCTGGACGACCGGAACGCCGCGTCGGCCCGGTTGCTGGAACGGCTCGGGATGCGGCGCGAGGCACATCACCTGCAGGCGTTGTGGTTCAAGGGCGAGTGGGCGAACGAGTACGCCTACGCGCTGCTCGCCGACGAGTGGCGCGCAGCGGCCGTCAACCCGCGATCGGGATCTGCAGGGTCTGACCGGGGGTGACGTCGGCGGGGGTGGCGAGCTTGTTCAGGTCCGCGATCCGCTCGACGACGATGGTCGGGTCCTGGCCCGGGTTCGTGGACTCGGCGATCGACCACAGGGTCTGGCCGGGCGCCACCTGGACCGGGACGGTGTGGGTGAAGTGCGGGCCGGGCTCGAGGACACCGGCGATCCGCAGGCCGAGCACCAGGATCGCGGCGCCGAAGACCAGCACCGACACCGCGGTCAGCAGCATCCGCCCGCGGCGGGTGAGCCGCAGCGGGGCCGGCTCGGTGCGCTCCTGGACCCGGCGGCCCAGCGCGTCACCGGAGCAGCCGCGGACCGGCATCCGATCGGTGGTCGCGCCCTCGATCCGCGGCCGCCGCCGCGGGGGCACGACTGGCTGGGGAGCCGTCGTACGCTCCGCGGGCACCAACTTGAGGTGTGGACCCGGCTCGGCCTTCGTCGAGCGGCGCGGGGCCAGGGCGTCGGCCGCAACGGCTGCTGTGCTCATCAGTCCTCCAGACCTCGGTTGGTGCGCGTTCTCGGTGTCGATCCCTTGTCTACCGGCCGCCTCCGACAGTTTCCGTCAGAGCAGCCGGCCCGAACACCTGTTCGATCGAACGTCTGTACGAATGATTAACCGACAGCCGCCCGTCGCGCAACCATCTCCAACCAGGACACGCCCAGAAAATTCCTGACGCCGAAGCTGCCCGCGTACGCTCTATAACCCGACACCCGAACAAACTTGCGAACCGACACGCCTTCGAACAGATGTTTGAAGAATCTCAAGATTCGGTCTACGGTCATCTCAGTCGAGCAAGCTTTCGGCCGGTGCGGGTTCGCCGGCCCGACCCGAGGAGCATCAGCGTGGACAAGGCAGCGGGCAAGTCGTCGGGCAAGCCGGCCAAGGACGCCGACCGGACCGTCGCCGAGCTGCCCGACGGCCCGGCCGACGCGACCGGCCTGACGCCGCGGCAGCGCCGCGTCCTGGACGTGATCCGGGACTCCGTGGACAGCCGCGGCTACCCGCCCTCGATGCGGGAGATCGGCGAGCGGGTCGGCCTGACCAGCTCCTCCTCGGTGTCCCACCAGCTCCGGGTGCTGGAGCAGAAGGGCCTGCTCCGCCGCGACCCGAACCGGCCGCGCGCGATCGAGGTCCGCTACCCCGGCGAGGTGGACGCGGCCGCCCGCCGGTCCGCGCTCGGCCCGGTGCGGCAGACGGCGTACGACGAGACCGGGGCCGGCGACGCGCACCCGGACGCGGCGTACGTGCCGGTGGTCGGGCGGATCGCCGCCGGTGGCCCGATCCTTGCCGAGCAGGAGATCGAGGAGGTCTTCCCGTTGCCCAAGGCAATGGTCGGCGAGGGCACGCTGTTCATGCTGAAGGTCAAGGGCGAGTCGATGATCGAGGCGGCCATCTGCGACGGCGACTGGGTGGTCGTCCGGCAGCAGCCGACCGCGGAGAACGGCGACATCGTGGCCGCGATGATCGACGGCGAGGCGACCGTGAAGACGTTCAAGAAGACCAAGAGCGAGATCCTGCTGCTACCACACAACCCCGCCTTCGAGCCGATCGACGGCAAGGACGCGACCATTCTCGGAAAGGTCGTAACAGTTCTGCGCCGTGTCTGACATATCGGACGGCGAGCGAAGTCCGGCGTGACGTGTCAGCATTGAGTCATGACGACTGTCTATGACTTCAGCGCGCGGCGGATCGAAGGCAATGAACAGTCTCTTGCCGATTTCCGCGACCAGGTGCTCCTGGTGGTGAACACGGCCTCGCAGTGCGCTCAGACCCCGCAGTACAGCGGCCTGCAGAAGCTCTACCGGACCTACCGCCGGCAGGGCTTCGCAGTGCTCGGTTTTCCCTGCGACCAGTTCGGCCACCAGGAGCCCGGCGACGAGAACGAGATCGCCAACTTCTGCTCGACGATCTACCACGTCACGTTCCCGATGTTCGCCAAGATCGACGTGAACGGGTCGAAGACGATCCCGCTGTACAACTGGCTGAAGCGCGAGCAGGGCGGGCTGCTCGGCGGCCGGATCAAGTGGAACTTCACCAAGTTCCTGGTCGGTCGCGACGGCGGCGTGATCGGCCGCTACGCCCCCACGCACGCGCCGGAGAAGCTGGCCGACAAGATCGAGGCCGCACTCGCCGTTCCGGCACCTTCGCCGAAAACGAACGACTGACAATCGGTGAATTCCTGCGACAGTTGAACAGCAATTGTCGCAGCGACCCGCGCAATTCGCCGCATTCCGAACAATTCGGACCGCGCTGCATGTCGGGAAATGTATTCAGGTGCGGTCCAGAAGGACCGAATCCGGGTCGATGTCCAGCCGGAGACCGCGCCACACCGGGTGCCGCAGGCGGCCGTCGCCGCCCCAGCCGGAGAACGTCACCTCGGCCACCAGGACCGGGTCCAGCCAGTGCGCCCGGCGCCGGTCGGCCAATGGGATGGTTGCCGGGTCGAAAGCGGGCCGCTCGACCTCCAGACCGGTCAGCTCGGCGCTCAGCATGTCCAGCGTCGCGAAGTCCAGCCCGGAGCCGACCTTGCCGATCAGGACCAGCTCGTCACCGTCGTACGCCCCGCAGTAGAACGAGCCGATCTTGCCTTCCCGGTTACCCTCCCCTGGATGCCAGCCGCAGAGGATGACGTCGCGGGTCTGCACCGGCTTGATCTTGATCCAGTCGGAGCTGCGCCGCCCGGGCAGGTACCGCGACTTGCGGCGCTTCGCGACCACGCCCTCGAGGCCTTGTGCGGCAGACACTTCGAGCGCCTCGGCCCCGTCGGTGAACGCCGGCGGGATCTCCCAGAACGGGTCGCCGACGTCCAGCGAGTCGAGCAACCCGCGACGATCGTCGTACGTTGCCTCCAGCAACCACTTGTCGTCGAAGCGGAGCAGGTCGAAGAGCCGCACCGACACCGGCACCTCGGTGATCAGGTGCCGCAGTTGGCGCGGGTCGCGGACGTGCATCCGCCGCTGCAGCAGGCCGAACGACGGCGCACCGTGCTCGTCGAGCGTGACGATCTCGCCGTCCAGTACGGCGGGCAGCCGCAGCCCCGGCGCGTCCGCCAGGCCGATCAGCTCCGGGTATCCGCCCGACACGTCATGGCTGTTCCGGGACCACAACCGGCAGACGCCGTCGTCGACCTCGGCGATCACGCGGATGCCGTCCCACTTCAGCTCGTACGACCAGCCCGCGCCGGACGGCAGCTCCCCCAGGGTCGCCATCATCGGCAGCACCGGCGGACCGGTCACCGGACTCATGACGACTGCAGCCGTTTCAGGGCGCCGAGCACCTTCTCCCGGTCGGCGGTCGGCCACATCGGCGGCAGCGAGGCGCGCAGGAACCCGCCGTACCGCTGGGTGACGATTCGCGGATCCAGGATCGCGACCACGCCGCGGTCGCTACTGCGGCGGATCAGCCGGCCGGTGCCCTGCGCGAGCAGCAGCCCGGCGTGGGTCGCGGCGACCGACATGAACCCGTTGCCGCCGGCCTCGTCGACGGCGCGCTGGCGGGCGGCCATCAGCGGCTCGTCCGGGCGCGGGAACGGGATCCGGTCGATGATCACCAGGTTGCAGGTCGAGCCCGGGACGTCGATCCCCTGCCACAGCGACAGGGTGCCGAACAGCGAGGTCTCCGGGTCCTCGACGAACTCGCGG
>NZ_DASRVN010000789.1:0-7648 GCF_035655035.1 Kribbella sp.
ACGTGTCACGACAACGGTCCCTCCCCAAGAACTCCGGTGCAGCTTAAACCGAACTCCTGGGAAAGTGAGCAGCTTTCAGGTGGCAAGAATCTCCTTCCCACCAGCGAAATCGCGCACCGCGCACGGCTCCTCACGATCGGCCGACGAACAATCGTTTGACTCTCGCAGGTAGCGTTCGCGCGACCACAGGGCGGGTCCGGAGGCGATGGCCGGAGCCGCCGGGCGTTGGAAGGGTCGGGCTACCGACTTGGAAGGAGTCACCCCGGATGAAGCGCCTGCTCGCCACCACTCTCGCACTCGCAGCAACCATCACCCCCGCGACCGCAACTTCCCGGTCATCGAGGACGCGCAGCAGTACTACGAACGCCGCTTCACGATCCACGCCGAGGACGAGGTCGTCCGCGCCGGGCTCAGCCACCGGCCGGACTTCCAGCCGGGGCAGGGCTGGAGCTACTCGAACACGGGCTACGACCTGGTCGGCCTGCTGATCAAGGCGGTCACCGGACGGACCTGGTACGACGAGGTGGACCGCAGGATCGTCCGCCCGCTCCGGCTCGCGAACACGTACTTCCCGGGCACCGACCCGCGGATCGCCCCGCCGTACGCGCACGGGTACACGCGCTTCACCGCCGGCACCTACACCGACACCACCGAGCTGATCGACGCGGATGCCTCCGGCGGCTACATCTCCACGCTGAAGGACCTGGACACGATCATCCGCTCGGTGTTCGACGGCCGGCTGCTGTGGCCGGCGGAGCGGCGGGAGCTGATGCGCACGGTCAAGACCGACGGCAGTACGGACGCGTTCTGGCCGAACGCGCGGTACGGTCTGGGCGTTTTCTCCCGGGACCTCCCGTGCGTCGGGACGGTGTGGATCCCGAGCGGTGACCAGATCGGCTACCGGACCCGTACGGGCGTCAGCGCCGACGGCCGGCGCAGTGTCGTCGTGTCGATGTCGACGCAGCTGAACGACTCGCTGCCGGACGCGATGGCCCAGGAGAAGGCCGCGAAGCAGCTCATCGACGACGCGTTCTGCCAGGGTTCTTGACCTAGACAGCGCTCTAGTTGTTTGGCTGGCGATATGCGACAGCTGACGATGGGAAGCGACCCCGCGCGACAGCGCCGGGTCAGCACGATCGCCCTCGGGGCGATGCTGATGGGAACGGTGACCGACGAGGCGACCTCGTTCGCGATCCTCGACCGGTACGTCGAGGCGGGCGGGACGTTCGTCGACACCGCCAACAACTACGCGTTCTGGATCAACGGCACGCAGGGCGGCGAGAGCGAGCAGCTGCTCGGGCGGTGGCTGAAGAGCCGCGGCGTCGGGGACGAGCTGACGATCGCGACGAAGGTCGGCGGGCGGCCGCCGCGGCCGGCCAAACAGCTCAGCGAGGACCTGGAAGGGCTCTCGGCGCCAGTGGTCAAGGAGTCGCTGGCCCGCAGCCTCGACAACCTCGGCCGCGACCACGTCGACGTGTACTACGCCCACATCGACGACCTCGCCGTACCGATCGAGCAGCAGGTCGAGACGTTCGGGTCGCTGGTACGGGAGGGGACGGTCGGACTGGTCGGGCTGAGCAACTATTGGACCTGGCGGCTCGAGCGTTACCGTGCGCTGCCCGCCGAGGCAGGTCTACCGGGGCACGACGTGCTGCAGTACCACCACACGTACTTCCGGGCCCGTACTGACCAGGGTGGTCTCCGTTCGAAGGACGGGAGCATCGGCGTCGCCGACGGCAACCTGCTGAGCTACCTGCGCGCTGAGCCCGGCCCCACGCTCGTGGCGTACACACCGCTGCTCAGCGGCGGCTACGTACGAGCTGACAGGCCCTTGGACAAGTCTTACGACCACGCCGGTACGAGAGCTCGTAAGAACGCGCTGGACGACGTCGTGAAGGAAACAGGCGCAACGGCGAACCAGGTGGTGCTGTCCTGGCTGACAGGTGGTGAGATCCCGACCGTCGCACTCGTAGGCGCGTCTTCAGTGGCCCAGATCGAAGAGAGCCTTGCTGCTGCCGACCTGGAGCTCACACCGGACCAACGCCGACGCCTGGACGCCGCCGGCAACAACTAGGTCCCCGACGGGATCCCGTCGTAGCGGACTGTCGGGCGGGTGTCGAGGGCGTCGTCCAGCCAGGCGTCCACGTCGACGTCCGCGGCCAGGATGTGGTTGACGTACGCCGTGCGCTCGTGGCTGAGCACCTCCTGCTCCCAGACGCACGGCGCGGCACCGATCGGCGCCGGGCGCAGGTCGTCGACGTCCATGCCGCTGAAGATGCTCAACCGGGCCTGGAAGTCCCGCGCCCAGCTCTGCACCACCAGGTAGACACCGTCGTCGCCCAGATGCAGTACGACGACGCCGAGCCCGACGGCGCCCATGGCGTCGTCGAACTCGAGCTGCCGGGTCGCCGTACCCCGGGCCGTCTCGACCATCTGGTCGTCCCACTGCCGTCCGCGGGCCGTGACGACGTACGGCTTCACCAGGCGGTTGGCGTAGCGCCAAGGCATCAGGGGAGTGACTGGGCGGGGTCGGTACGCCTCTGCGAGTCCGGTCAGCGCAACAGCTGCCGCACCAGCCAAGGCGGGGTCAGAGGCGGGCACCGGTCCAGTCTTACCGCACGACGAGGTTCAAAGCGACGTCCAAGAAAACAACAGGGCCGGTCTCGTGATGAGACCGGCCCTGTCAGAAGCCTCAGCTGGCGGTGTCGGTTGCCTGCGCGGCGATAGCGCGCGTGAGGTCGGCCTGAGCCTCGGTGACATACCGGAGCGTGGGAGCGTCCACTGACGACGACTCCGCGGCCAGCCAGCCGGTGAGCGCGTCGAGCGCGCCCTGGTCGGCCAGGTGCCGCGGCGAGAGGTAGACCAGCACGTTCTCGCCCATGGACGAGCCAAGCCGCGTGTAGACGTCCTTGGCCGCGCTCAGGTACTTCTCGACGTACGGCCGCAGCAGGTCCTCCTGGCCGGGCTGCTGGAAGCCCAGGATGGTCCGGAACTGCGTCTCGTTCGGCGTGTCCTCGGACTCCACCGCGACCCGCCAGGCCTCTTCCTTCGCCTCGGCGGTCGGCCGGGCGGCACGGGCCTGGGCGGCCCGCTCCTGACCGGTGATCGTGGTGTCGCGGGTCAGCTCGTCGTCGATCTCGGCGGCACCGATCCGGCCGAGCCGGGCCAGCGCCACGATCAGCGTCCAGCGCAGGTCGGTGTCGACGGCCAGACCCTCCGGCAGCTCGCGGCCGTCGAGCCACCCGGCGATCCGGTCGGCGCCGGCGTCCGAGAACACCGCCGAGCTGTAGGCCCGGACGAACGCCAGCTGGTGGTCGCTGCCCGGCTCGGCCTCGGCGACCAGACCGGCCAGCGCTTCCTCGAGCTGGGCGCGCAGGGCGGCCCGGTTCTGCGGGGCGGCGTACTGGTTGACGGCCGTGTTGGCCTGCGCGAGCAGGGAACGGACGCCGGTCAGGTCGGTCTCGGCCCGGATCCCGCGCAGCACGATGCCGACGTACTGGCTGGCCGGCATCTCCGCGTCCCGGGTCATGTCCCAGGCCGAACCCCAGGCGAGTGCCCTGGGCAACGATTCGGTGAGCTGGTCGATCGACTCCACCAGCGTCGCCCGGGAGCGCTCGTCGAGCCGGATCTTCGCGTAGGTGAGGTCGTCGTCGTTCAGCAGCACCAGGTCCGGCTGGGTCGCGCCGGTCAGCTCCGGGAGCTCGGTGCGCGGGCCGTCGATGTCCACCTCGAACCGCTCGGTCCGGACCAGGCCGTCAGCGGTCCGCCGGTACAGGCCGACCGCGAGCCGGTGCGGCCGCAGTACCGGGAACTTCTCGGCCGCGGTCTGCTCGATCGCGAACGAGGTGAAGGCCCCGGAGGAGTCGACGGAGAAGTCGGCGCGCAGCGTGTTCACCCCGGCGGTCCGCAGCCAGCGCTCGGTCCAGTCGTCGAGGTCCCGGCCGGACGCCTTCTCCAGCGGCTTCAGCAGGTCGGTCAGCTCGGTGTTGCCGAACGCGTGGTCCTTGAAGTACTCCTTCAGCGCGG
The DNA here is from genome assembly GCF_035655035.1 of Kribbella sp. GTDB lineage: Bacteria > Actinomycetota > Actinomycetes > Propionibacteriales > Kribbellaceae > Kribbella. Next base: position 4,027 of record NZ_DASRVN010000789.1, read on the forward strand.
TGACGAAGGTCTCCTCGCCGACGAACGCGACCAGCTGCCGCAGCGTCGACGCGCCCTTGGCGTAGGTGATGCCGTCGAAGTTCACCTCGACCGCGTGGAAGTCGATCATGTCGGCCGCGATCGGGTGCGTCGACGGCAGCTGGTCCTGCCGGTACGCCCAGTTCTTCCGGGCGTTGCAGAACGTCGTCCAGGCGTCGGAGTACTTCGTCGTCGCGACCACCTGCGCCCAGTGGCTGGCCCACTCGGCGAACGACTCGTTCAGCCACAGGTCGTCCCACCAGGTCATCGTGACCAGGTCGCCGAACCACATGTGCGCGAGCTCGTGCAGCACCGTGTTGGCGCGAGCTTCCATCTCCGCGTGCGTCGTCCGGCTGCGGAACAGGTACTCGTCCCGGAGCGTCACGCAGCCCGCGTTCTCCATCGCGCCCATGTTGTACTCCGGCACGAAGGCCTGGTCGTACTTGTGGAACGGGTACGGCGTACCGAACGCTTCCTCGAACAGCGCGAAGCCCTGCTTGGTGACCTCGAACAGGTCGTCGACGTCCAGCGCGCCCTTCAGCGACGGACGGCACAGCAGCGACAGCGGGTACGTCCCGTGCGGGCCTTCGTACACGTCCGTGACCACGTGGTACGGACCCGCGACGACCGCGGTGATGTACGTCGAGATCCGCTCGGTCGGCGGGAACTCCCAGCGCGCCAGCTCCTCGCCGTTCGCGCCCTGGTACGGCGTGGGCTCGGGGGCCGGGGCGTTCGAGATCACGACCCAGCGGGCCGGTGCGGAAACCGTAAAGGTGAATGGGGCCTTCAGGTCGGGCTGCTCGAAGGTCGCGAACACCCGGCGGGCGTCCGGCACCTCGAACTGGGTGTAGAGGTAGGTCTCCTTGTCGGCCGGGTCGACCGAACGGTGCAGCCCTTCACCGGTCCGCGAGTACAGGCAGTCGGCCACCACGCGGAGCTCGTTGCGCTCGGCCAGCCCGTCCAGCTGGATCCGGGCGCCGTCGTAGACCGCGTCCGGGTCCAGGGCGACGCCGTTCAGCGTCAGCTCCCGGACCTGGTCGGCGATCAGGTCGGCGAAGGTGCTCGCGCCGGCCTCGGCGGCGAACGTGACGGTGGTCACCGAGCCGAAGGTCGGGGCACCGGTCGGGGCGTCGGCCAGATCGAGCTCGATCGAGTAACTCACGTCGCTGACCACAGCCGCACGGGAACGCGCCTCGTCGCGCGTCAGGTTGGTTCCAGGCATGTCCGCATCCTATGCACCTGGTTCTCGGCTTCGCCGAGGGTTTCCCCTCGACAGTGGGTATTGGATACCAAGACGGTATCTCGATTGTTTCAACTTTGTATGATGGTGAATATGACAGCCTCCGCTGATTTCTGGTTCGACCCGGCCTGCCCCTGGGCCTGGATGACGTCTCGCTGGATGCTCGAGGTCGAGCGGGTCCGGGACGTGAAGACGACGTGGCACGTGATGAGCCTCGCCGTCCTGAACGACGGTCGCGACGAGCTTCCCGAGCAGTACAAGAGCTTCCTGACCAACGCGTGGGGCCCGGTGCGGGTGCTGATCGCGGCCGAGGAGGCACACGGCAACGACGTACTGCTGCCGCTCTACACGGCGCTCGGCAAGCGGATCCACATCGAGGGGCGCGGCATCGTCGACGGTGTCGACGAGCTGATCAAGGAGGCGCTGGCCGAGGTCGGGCTGCCCGAGTCGCTGGCCGAGGCGGCGCGCACCGACAAGTACGACGACGCGCTGAAGAAGTCGCACCACGCCGGCATGGACCAGGTCGGCATGGAGGTCGGTACGCCGGTGATCTCGGTCGAGGGCACCGCGTTCTTCGGGCCCGTCGTGACGCCGGCGCCGAAGGGCGAGGCGGCCGGCAAGCTCTGGGACGGCGTCCGGCTGGTGGCCGGCACCGAGGGCTTCTTCGAGATCAAGCGCACCCGGGACCGCGGCCCGATCTTCGATTGAGAATTGAGGGCTTGTCTTCCGGGCCTCCGGACGGTGAAAGTTGCTCACTCAGGAATCAGTCCAGTGGTGAGTAGGTTTTGATGACCTTGCGTGACGAGCTGCCCGCAGCCGGTGATTTTTCGGTCCCCGAAGGCCTGATCGCCGGAATTTCCGTCTACGACCGCCAGGCCGGGCAGTTCGTCCAGCAGCAGAACGCCGAGTTCCGGTTCCGCTCGGCGTCGGTGGTGAAGCTGCTGATCGCGCTCGACTTCTTCTGGGACCGCGGCCCCGAGTACGCCGTACCGGAGGAGGACCGGTCGCGGCTCGAGGTGATGCTGAGGAGCAGCGACGACGACGCGGCCAGCTACTACTGGGACCAGCGCGACGGTGCCGCGCTGGTGGAGCGCATGGTCGGGCGGCTCGGCCTGACACACACAGCAGGGCCGCCTGCGACCCACCCGGGCTTCTGGGGGTACGTCGCGATCACGGCCGACGACACGGTGCGCATCTACCGGTACTTGCTGGAAGAGGCGCCGCAGCCGGTCCGCGAGTTCGTGATGGGCCAGCTGCACCAGGCGACGCGTAACGGCACCGACGGGTTCGACCAGTACTTCGGGATCGCGTCGGTGTTCGCGCCTGGCTTCAGCATCAAGCAGGGCTGGTCCGGCTTCGCCGGCTCCAGCGGGTATCAGTCAGAGCAGTCGAAGCCTGAGTCCGCAGTGGACCTCGTACGCGAGGCACTGCACACCACAGGGACCGTCGGCGCGGACGACCGCACCATCGTGGCCGTCTACACGCTGCACCCGTGCGGAACGCCGTACGAGCAGGCCTCTGCGGCCGTGACGCAGCTGACCGCCGCCCTGACTGTGCCGGGCGGCGTACGCGCACCGGTGAGCTGACAAGTAGATTGCTCGCCATGCGAGTGCATATCGGTTGTGACCACGCCGGCTTCGAACTGAAGAACCACCTGGTGCAGCACCTGACCGCTGCTGGGCACGACGTCGTGGACCACGGTCCGGCGGCGTACGACGCCGTCGACGACTACCCGCCGTACTGCCTGCGGACCGGGCAGGCCGTGGTCGGCGACCCGGGCAGCCTGGGCATCGTGATCGGTGGCTCGGGCAACGGCGAGCAGATCGCTGCCAACAAGGTGAAGGGGGTCCGGGCGGTACTCGCCTGGAGCACCGACACCGCACGGCTCGGCCGCGAGCACAACAACGCCAACGTGATCAGCGTCGGCGCCCGGATGCACAGCGAGGAGGAGGCCACCGGGTTCGTCGACACGTTCCTGGCGACCGCCTACTCCGGCGAGGAACGGCACACCCGCCGGATCGAGATGCTGGACGCCTACGAGTCGACCGGCGATCTCCCACCACTGTCCTGATCGTCGCGGTCGGCGTCCGGCAACACCGCCCGCCGCCGCACCGGCTGCCGAGGCTTGGACACATCCCTCGCCCGCATACTCCGCCCAGTACCCACCACGGCCGGACTGGCCGGCGAGGCCTTACCGCCCTTGGAATTACCTGTCGTCCCCATATGAGGAATCATGCCTGAAGGTCATACGCTGCATCGGTTGGCGAACGATGTCTGGGATGCGTTCGGTGGTCGTGTGGTCCGGGCGTCGAGCCCGCAGGGGCGGTTCGCCGAGGGGGCCGCGTTGCTCGACGGGCACGTGTT
>NZ_DASRVN010000790.1:0-16489 GCF_035655035.1 Kribbella sp.
GCGCGGGCGGCGTGGGCGGCGCGGGTGGTGTGGTTGGCGCGGGCGGCGTGGGCGGCGCGGGTGGTGTGGTTAGCGCGGTCGGCGTGGGCGGCTCGGGTGGTGTGGTTAGCGCGGGCGGTGTGGGTGGGTCGGGTGGCGTGAGTGGTTTGGGGGTTGGGGGGTGGGTGGTGATGGGGCGGGACTGTAGGAGCCAGGGGGTGTTGGCGGTTATGGCCCATTCGATGTCTTGGGGGGTGCCGAAGGTGGTGGTGGCTTGGTGGGCGAGGGTGGCCAGGTGTACGGCGATGGGGTCGGTGAGGGTCGGCGTACGGCGTTGGGCGGTGGGGACCGGGCGGGTGACTAGGCGGGAGCCGTCGCGGATGAGGGTGGTGGGTTTGTCGGCGATTGTTCGGGTGACCTTGCCGTTGAGGATCTCGTAGCGGTCGGGGGTCACCCGGCCTTCGACGACGCTCGGGCCCAAGCCCCAGGATGCTTCGATCAGGGTTGGGCCGTCGGGCGAGGTGAACAGGACGCCGGAGACGTCCGCGTCGACGTGGCGCTGGATGATGACGGCCATCGAGGGGGTTGGGGAGCCTTTGCGGTACGCCGTTGCGCGCGGGGACCAGAGTGAGGCCCGGCAGGCTCGTACGGCGTCGACCACCGCGTCGATGCCCTGTACGCCGAGGAAGCTGTCGTACTGCCCGGCCGCGGACGCCGGTCCGGTGTCCTCGTCGGATGCCGACGACCGCACCGCGACCACCGGATCCCCCGCCTCTACCAACCACCTCGCCAACTCCACCACCTGCCCCGCAGTCAACTCCCCGCCGTCCCCGCCGTCCCCGCCGTCCCCGCCGTCCCCGGCAACCCTGGCAGCCCCAGCGGCCCTGGCAGCCCCAGCGGCCCTGGCGGCCCCAGCGGCCCTGGCGGCCCTGTGGTCCCCGCCGTCCCCGGCAGCCCTGGCGGCCCTGGCATCCCCGGCGTCCCTGGCGGCCCCGGTGGCATTGGCGGGGGTGGCGAGGGTGGCGAATGGGATGACTATGCCTTCGGGGACTGGGAGGTCGGCTTGTAGGAGGGTGGCCAGGGAGGCGGCTTTGGGGCCGCAGGTGGCGAGGGTGGCTCGAGAGAGCGGGATCAGCATCAGCCGGCTCCTATCAACGGAACGTTGACAATGTTTTGTTGACAACGTTTTGTTGATGATCCATTGTTTGGGCATGCGACGCAACCAGGACGCGGACCAGGTGCAGGCCGAGCGGCAGCGGGTGGCTCGGGAGCGGCTGCTGGCGAAGGGGGCCGATGGGTTGCCGTCACGGCCGTGGCGGCCGGCGCCGGTGCCGTTGTCGGCGGTGGATCTGACGCAGTTCGCGGCGTGGCGCGCCGGCGAGCTGGATGCGGACGAACTGCTGGCTGCGCTGGCGTTGTTGCCGGCGGCGCGGGCGGAGGTGGACGAGGTCGAGGCCGGGTTGTTGTTCATGGCAAGGAGTTCGGGCCTCACGTGGGCGGAGATGGCGGAGGCGATGGGGTTCAGTTCGCCGCAGGCGTGTCAGCAGCGGTTCAACCGGCTCGCGGCGCGGCAGGACGGGGTGTCGTGATGTTGCTCGTACTGCATGCCGTCCGGTTGCTCGGGTTCGCGCATACCCGGGCGGTCGCCGAGCGGTTCGGCCTGCCGGTCAAGTCCACCGAGGAGATGCTGCGAGACGCGGAAGCGCGCGGCTGGGTGGCGTACAGCAGCTTCGCCGGTACGGCGGGGTGGTCGCTGACGGAAGCCGGACGCACCGAGAACGAGCGCCGCCTGGCAGGCGAACTGACCGGCAGCACGAAAGTTGTGCAGCAGGTGTACGACGAGTTCCTGCCGCTCAACAAAATCTTGCAGCAGGCATGTACGGATTGGCAGCTGCGCCCGGTGGACGGAGATCCATTAGGGGTGAACGACCATTCGGACGCCGCATGGGACGCCGGAGTCCTGGACGAGTTGCGGGTATTGAGCGGCGCGCTCCACCCGCTGGTCAAACGGCTGACGGAAGCACTCCCACGGTTCCAGGGGTACGACGTACGGTTCGCGAACGCCCTCGAGCACGGCTGGGTGGACCGCAGTGACGTGGACTCGTGTCACCGGGTCTGGTTCGAACTGCACGAGGATCTGCTCGCGACGCTCGGGCTCAAGCGCTCCTAGTCGCGTCCAGGTACGCCGCACCACGCGGCGAGATCCGGTACCCGACCTCGAGACTGTAGGTCAGGCCAAGGTTCTTCAGCTTCCGAACGTCGAGCTTGAACGGCGCGGTCTCCCGCCCGACCGACGCGGCCAGGTCCGCGGCCCGGACGGCGGGCGTGCTCTCGATCAGCTGGAGCGTCTGCAGCGTCCACGGCCCGTGGTTGCTGAGGGCATCGAACCGGTCCAGCCGCTCCCGCAGGTCGGCCAGGTCAGCTGAAGACAACACCGACTGCGACGCCAGCTCGTCCCGCGGATCCGGCCCCTCGACCAGATGGAACCGGATCAGGTACGTCGGCAACGACTCGTCGCCCCGCAACCGCCGCCGTACGTCGCGGGCGTTCTGCCGATCGGCGAGCTCGAGGTCGGCGTCGGTGTCCGCGATCAGCTCCGGGTTCACCTGCCGGATGCTGTCCACCTCGATCCGCCCCGCGTTCGTCCGGTACACCCGCCCCTCGGCGACCCGCGGCTCCGCCCACCGCCGATAAGCGACAGTGATCCGCCCCGATGCGACCCCGTCCCGATCAGAACCAGCGAACAACATCCCTAGCTCCCCAATGCCTTCGCGACGATCGGCGCGAGCGCGCGCAGCGCCTTGCCCCGATGGCTGATCGCGTCCTTCTCCTCGATCGACAGCTCCGCCGTCGTCCGGTCGTACCCCTCAGCCTGGAACAGTACGTCGTACCCGAACCCGCCGGTCCCGCGCAGCTCGCGGATCACCGACCCGCGCATCTCGCCGAGGACCATCTCGTCCGGGCCGCCCGGCCGGACGAACGCGACCGCCGCCACGAACGACGCCCCGCGCCGCTCGTCCGGCACGTCCTCGAGCTGACCGAGCAGCAGCAGGTTGTTCGCGTGGTTGTCCTTCGCGGGCCCCGACCAGCGCGCCGACAGCACGCCGGGCATCCCGTTCAGCGCGTCCACGCAGATGCCGCTGTCGTCGGCGATCGACGGCAGGCCGGTCGCCTTCAGCGCCGCGTGTGCCTTCAGCAGCGCGTTCCCCTCGAACGTCGGCTCGGTCTCGGCCGGTTCGTCGTACGGCGGGACGTCGCCGAGCCCGAGCACCTCGATACCGGGCACGATCGGGGTCAGGATCCGCCGCAGCTCCTCGAGCTTCTTCTTGTTGTTCGAGGCAAGCAAAACCCGGCTCACGCGAGCGCCTCCTGCTGTGCCTTGGCCAGGTCCGCACAGCCGGCAACGCCCAACGAAAGCAGGCTGTCCAGCTCGGCGCGGTCGAACGGCGCGCCCTCGGCGGTTCCCTGGACCTCGATGAACTTCCCGTCGCCGGTGATCACCAGGTTCATGTCGGTCTCGGCCCGGACGTCCTCTTCGTAGCAGAGGTCGAGCATCGGCGTACCGTCGATGATCCCGACCGACACCGCGGACACCGTCCCGGTCAGCGGCTCGCTCTTCAGCAGCTTCCGGCCCCGCAGCCACGAGACGGCGTCGGCCAGCGCGACGTACGCGCCGGTGATCGCCGCGGTCCGGGTGCCGCCGTCGGCCTGCAGTACGTCGCAGTCCAGCAGGATGGTGTTCTCGCCGAGCGCCTTGTAGTCGATGACGGCCCGCAGCGAGCGTCCGATCAGCCGGGAGATCTCGTGGGTCCGGCCACCGATCTTGCCCTTCACGGACTCGCGGTCCGAGCGGGTGTTGGTGGCCCGCGGCAGCATCGCGTACTCGGCGCTGACCCAGCCGAGCCCGGAGCCCTTCCGCCAGCGCGGCACGCCCTCGGTCACGCTCGCCGCGCACAGCACGCGGGTCCGCCCGAACTCGACCAGCACCGAGCCCTCGGCGTGGTCGAGCCAGTTCCTGGTGATCGTCACCGGGCGGAGCTCGTCAGCATTACGTCCATCGATACGGGCCATGCCCCGACCCTATGCCTCGATGCGCCGCACCTCCGAATGCGACGAGGCCGGGAGGGCGAGCGGACCCGGCCGGGGGCGCGGCGGGCGGAGTTGGGTGAGGGCCATCCGGGCTGCCCACGGCACGAGGTCGTGGGCCCGGCGCCCGAGCCACGGGCCGCCCTCGCGCACCATCCAGACGGCGTCCGCCCACCTGCTCGGCGGCCGGGACGCGCAGTCCAGGTCCGGCGGTACGTCGATCCGTACGCCGCGGACCGCCAGCTCGTCCGCGAACGCCCGGGCCAGCTTGCGGTGCCCGCGCTCCCCCGGATGCAGCCGGTCGATGCTCCAGAAGTCCCGCCGGTACACCTCGGGGTAGTCGGCCATGTCCAGCCGGATCCCGCCGTACCGGGCGTGCAGGTCGTCGAAGGCGAGGTTCACCTGCTCGATCCGCTGCCACAGCGGCCGCCGCAGCCAGCGTGGCAGGCCGAACACCTTGCCGTGGTCGTGGAACCGGACGGTCAGCAGGACCGCACCGCGCGCGGTCAGGTGCTCCGCGCACTGGTACAGGTGTTCGCGGATCTGGCCCGCGTCGAAGGTGGACCGCAGCGTGTCGTTGACGCCGACGATCAGGGAGGCGATGTCGATCGGACCGTCACCGGTCGAGGGCAGTTGCTCGGTCGCGACGACCGGCACGGTGGCGCCGCTGGTCGCGAAGTTGGAGAACGTCACACGGTGGGAGCTGGCCAGGGAGTCGGCGAGCAGCGAGGCCCAGCCCCGCCACCCCTCGCCCGGGCGCGCACCGGCACCGGACAGGTCGGTCGTACTGCTGCCGTTCATCGGGTCCCCGACCCCTACGGTGGTCGAGTCCCCCAGTGCCACGTAGTGGAGGCTCACATTCCGCCATGGTGACGGTACGGAGCGATACCTCGATGTGCGGCGGGTGACGGGCAGCCCAATTCCAGAGAGAGGATCGGTGATTGATTGACAGAATTGCTCGGAGTTAGGCTGTTGCAAACAACTATGTGCAGGAGTTGCCTGGTATGACTGATCTTCGGTTTGGCGTCGTGGGCCTCGGCGCCCGCAGCCGCATCGCGCAGTACGCGCACCGTCCCGGCGAGGGCTCCGAGGTCGTGGCCCTCGCCGACCCGTCCGCGCCGCAGCGGGACGCGGCCCTCGAGCTGTACCCGGAGGCGACCGCCTACGTCGACCACACCGAACTGCTCGACCAGAAGCTCGACGGGGTGTTCCTGACCACGCCCGACGACCTGCACGAGGGTCCGGCCGTCGACTTCCTGCGAGCCGGCGTGAACGTCTTCGTGGAGAAGCCGCTGGCGATCACCACCGAGGGCTGCGACCGCGTGCTGCAGGCGGCGTACGACTCGGGCGCCCGGCTGTACGTCGGCCACAACATGCGGCACATGCCCGTCGTGCTGACGATGCGCAAGCTGATCCAGGACGGCGCCATCGGCGACGTGAAGGCGATCTGGTGCCGGCACTTCGTCGGCCACGGCGGCGACTTCTACTTCAAGGACTGGCATGCCGACCGCAGCCGGACCACTGGCCTGCTGCTGCAGAAGGGCGCGCACGACATCGACGTGATGCACTGGCTGGCCGGCGGCTACACGACCCGGGTGAACGCGATGGGCGCGCTCACGCTGTACGGCGGGATCACCGACCGCATGGACCGTTCGGGGCAGCGGTTCAAGGAATTCGTGTCCAGCGACAACTGGCCGCCGCTGGAGCAGAAGGGCCTGGCACCGGTGATGGACGTCGAGGACATCTCGCAGGTGAACCTGCTGCTCGACAACGGGGTCCTGATGAACTACGAGCAGTGCCACTTCACGCCGGACTACTGGCGCAACTACACGGTGATCGGCACCCACGGCCGGCTGGAGAACTTCGGTGACGGGCCGGGTGGCGTGGTGAAGGTCTGGAACAGCAGGCGCTCCGGATACCGCGAGGACGCCGACCAGGTGGTCGAGATCGAGGGCGACACCGAGAACCACGGCGGCGCCGATCCGCACCTGGTGGCGGAGTTCGTGAGCTTCGTCCGGGACGGCGGCGCGACCCTGACGTCCCCGGTCGCGGCCCGCGCCGCGGTGGCCGCCGGGTACGCCGCCACCCAGTCGCTGCGCGCCGACGGCGTACCGCAGGACGTGCCCGCTCTGGACCCGGCCCTGATCGAGTACTTCGACAACGGGCAGGCTCGCTGAGGATGCTAATCTCGTGGACGTGACCTGGTACGCCGCGATGCGAATGCTGAGCCCTCGATGCGGGAGGACCTCAGCGGCGTAGGCACGTGTGCTTGCAGCGAGAGGCCCCCGATGTCGGGGGCCTCTTCTCGTTCACCCGGAGCTGCGACCACCCTGGAGTGCCACATGATCACGTACATCACCGACTGTCACGACGGCAACGCCCGCGCCAGACTCAGCACCCGGATCGGCGCGCTGTTCGGGCAGTCCCCGACGATCGTCGCCGCCGACGGGCCCGATCCGGAGTCGTTCGCCGCGCTCACGCTGCTCGACTGCCTGATATCGCTGGATCTGCTCGGCGAGGAGGGCCACCCGACGATCACGTTGCTGAACATCGCGCCGCGGGACGGCGTCTGGCCGAACGGCGTACCGTTCTGTTTCTTCCACTACGGCAGGCATCTGGTCGTCAGTACGTTCAACACCCGCGTGCTGTCGCTGGTACGGCGTGAGCTCGGGATCGAGCAGGTCTTCGTCACCGACATCCGCGAGGCCGTGACGGCGGCCGGCTTCGGTACCGCGGACGTCGAGAAGATCGCCGGCACCCAGTTCCGCAGCCTCTGGTACGTCCCGCTGCTGGCGAAGTGGGTCGCCGACGGCCGTCCGGTCCCCGCGACCGCGACCGCCGTACCGGAACTGGCCGACACCGATCCGGTGGTCGCGCACGTCGACAACTTCGGCAACTGCAAGCTCGACCGGAGCCTCGACCTGGTCCTCGGCAGCACGCTTCCCGTTGCCCAGCGCAACGATGACGGCAGTACGACGATCGTCGACGTGACCTGTTACCCGCACCTGACCGCCGTACCGCGAAACGCACCAGGCCTCGTCCCCGGCAGCTCCGGCACCGCCTTCACCGAACTGGTCATCCGCGGCGGCTCAGCGGCTGCCGCCTTCGGCCTGCGCCCCGGCGACCCAGTCCTGGAACCCGTCAGCGCCCAGGTGGCCTAGGACTCCAGCGAGAAGGCGGTCAGGTGGTCGAAGGCTGCGTCCATTGTTTTCAGGTATTCCGGGAGCGGGGCGTCGACGGCCAGGAACTCGTACGTCGCCATGATCACGCCGACGACCGCGCCGGCCCAGGCGCGGATCGCGAAGTCGTCGGCGGGGCGCCCGGTGCGTTCGGCGGCGAGGGTGGCGAGCAGGTCGATGCCGCCGTACAGCTGGTCGAGCATCCGGACCCGGAGTTCGGGCACGCTCATCACGAGCCGCTGGCGCTCGGACTCCAGCGCCCACTCGTCCTCGGTCAGCACGTCCAGGCTCTGCCGGATCGCCGCCCGGAGCGCCTCGGTCGGGTGCATGCCGGCCGGCTGGCCGCGGAACAGCTCGATCATCAGCGGGTCCAGCCGGTCGAAGACGATCGTGTCCTCCTTGGTCGGGAAGTACCGGAAGAACGTGGCCGGCGACACCTCGGCCGCCGCGGCGATCTCCTGGACCGTCGTCTCGGCGTACCCCTGGTCCCGGAACAGCCGCAGCGCGTGCTCCTGGATCGCCGCCCTGGTCTTCGCCTTCTTCCGCTCCCGCAAACCACTCATACCTCGATTGTGGCCTCTTCCCGGACGACAGCAGGTGTACGGCGGGGCAGAAACGCCAGCGCGAGCACGATCGATACCGCCGCGAGGCCGCTGCACGCCCAGAGCGTCACGTCCATGCCGTGCACGAACGCCGCGCGGGCGGACCGGGTCAGCGCCGGCGAACCCAAGGCGATCGCCGCGGACGCGCTGTCACGGGCGACGTGCGCTGCCGCGGGTGGGAGACCGCTCACGTCCAGGTGACTGCGGTACGCCGCATTCAGCACCGTACCGAGGATCGCGACCCCGAGCGTGCCGCCGACCTGCCGGGACGCCTGGATCAGCGCGGATCCCGAACCGCTCCGGTCCAGCGGCAGAGCGGCGAGCGCCAGCCCGTTCATCGGCGGCAGCGTGAACCCGATGCTGAGCCCGACCAGGCTGACCCAGATCGCGGTGAATCCGTACCCGTCACTCACCTTCGTCAACGCACCGATCGCCAGCCCGACCAGCATCAGCCCGAACCCGAACACCACCGCCACCCGCGCGCCCGCCTTCTCCAGCAGGCGTTCCGCGACCTTCGCGCCGATCAGCATCCCGCCGATGATCGGCAGCAGCCGCAGCCCGGCCTGGAACGCGTCCGCGCCCTGCACCGCCTGGGACAGCTGCGGCAGGACGAACAGCAACCCGACCAGTGCGAACGACGCCAGCGTCGCGAGCACCGTGCCCCAGGTGAACCCCGCCGACCGGAACAACGACAGCTCGATCAACGGATCCGCCGTACGCCGGGCCCACGCCCAGAACGCGACCAGCAGCACCAGCCCGGCCGCGATCCCGCCGACCGCCCACGCCGAGCCCCACCCGTGCTCCCCCGCCGCGATGAACCCGTACGTCAGCGCCACCAGCCCCGCCGCGGTCAGCAGGATCCCCGGTACGTCGATCCGCCGCGCCCGGTGGCCGGCCGTCCTCGGGATCAGTACGGCGACCGCGACCAGCCCGACCGCGACCAGCGGCACGTTGATCAGGAACACCGAGCCCCAGCGGTAGTGGTCGAGCAGCCAGCCGCCGAGCAGCGGGCCGAGCGGGATGCCGATCGAGTTCGCCATCAGCCAGATCGTCATCGCGCGCTGCCGCTCCCCGGGCGCGAACAGGATGTTCAGCAGCGACATCGAGAGCGGGATCAGGAACGCGGACCCGATCCCGAGCGCCGCCCGGCCCGCGATCAGCTGCCCCGGAGTCTGCGCGAACGCGCAGGCCGCCGACGCCAGCCCGAACACCACCAACGCCCCGAGCATCAGCCGCTTCGGCCCGAACCGGTCGCCGAGCAGCCCGGCCGGGAGCAGCAGCGACGCGAGCACCAGCGTGTACGCGTTCGCGAACCACTGCAGCTGACTGGTGGACGCCTTCAGATCGGTCGCGAGCGTCGGCAGCGCGACGTTCAGCACGGTCAGGTCCAGCCCGATCACGATCAGGCTGACCGACATCGCCCCCAGGGCCCACCACCGACGCGGATCCAGCATGACGACCACCTTTCTGAGATCAACTCTAATTTGAGAGTAGATCTCAGAATTGCGATCTGTCTAGCCGACGGCGGCGCGCAACACCTCCCGGACGAGCTCCGGCTGCTCCAGCCACGGCGAGTGACCGGCGGCCGGGATCAGGTGGAAGGTGTGGTTCGGGACGTGATCGGCGAGGTCGCGGACGGCCCAGGACGGGCGCGGGTCGCCGTCGCCGTGGATGAACGTGACAGGCGCCTGGATCGACGCCGCACGGGCCTTGAACTCGTCATCGGTCAACCGCCCCGTCGCCCCCAGCGCGCGGTTGGCGGCGAAGTTGATCGGGAGGTCGACGGACGCGCTCCGGTACGCCCACTCCATCGCGCGCTCGGTGTCCGCGTGGTCGGTGAACCAGGACAGCGCGCGGAACTCGGTCTCCTCGGCCGGCGTCCGTTGCCGGCCGGACAGCTCGTCCAGCCGGGCGTCCTGTTCCGGCGTGATCCGGCGCGCGCGTTCCTCGCGGTACGCCGTCCGCCAGTCGCCGACCCCGACGCCGTCGACGTACACGACGCCGGCCACGTGATCGCCGTACGACATCGCATAGACCATCGCCAGCGAGGCGCCGAACGAGTGGCCGAGGACGACGATCCGCTCGTGGCCGAAGTACGCGCGGAGCTCGTCGATGTCCTGCGCGAGGCGGTCCATCGTCTGCGTGTCGGACGGACCCGAGCGACCGCACCCGCGCTGGTCGAAGCGGTGCACGACGGTCAGGTCGTCGAGCATCTCCGCGAGTACTTCGTGGTCGTCCCAGAGCCCCGGACCGCCGTGCAGGATCACGACCGGCGGGCGCGCCGGCTCCGCACTGGCCGTACCGGTCGTTGCGGTCCACAACCGCACGCCGTCAGATGTCGAAAACGGCATGCGGGGTAGCGATCTCGACCGGTCCGGAGAAGGTACGGCGGGCGTGCTCGGCCTGCGTCGCGCGGTCGTACCACGGCGGCACGTGGGTGATCACGAGCCGTTTCACCCCGGCTCGTTTGGCGTGCTCACCGGCGTCCGACGGGGTGAGGTGCAGGTCGGTGGGGTTGTGCGGGTCGTTGTCCTGCAAGGCCGCTTCGGACAGCAGTACATCGGCGCCCCGGGCAAGCTCCACCAGCGCGTCGTTGGGCCCGGTGTCGCCGGTGTAGACGAGCGACTTGTCGCCGTACTCGACCCGGATCGCGTACGCCGGGACCGGGTGCACCATCGGCGCGGTGCGGATCGTGAACGGCCCGATCAGCTGTTCCTCCTGCCAGGCATGGAATTCCAGCTCCTCCTCCATCCCGGGATCGAGCGGCAGGTCGTACGCCAGCGCCATCCGTGCCGACGTACCGGGCGGGCCGAAGACAGGGATCCGCGGGATCGGCGAGCCGGGCGCGTAGCGCGCCGCGACGTACAGGCCGCAGAGGTCCATGCAGTGGTCGGGATGCAGGTGGGACAGGCCGATCGCCCCGATCTCCGGGACCGCGAGGTGCCGCTGGAGCGAACCGAGCGCGCCGCTGCCGAGGTCGAGAACCAGGTTGAACCCGTCGGCGGTGACCAGATAGCTCGAGGCGGCCGAGTCCGGTCCGGGCACGGACCCGGAGCAACCGATCACGGTGAGCTTCATACCTGAAACCCTACCGGCGAGTTGGTTGCCGCGCAGGACGATTCAGGTCACATCGTCAACGTACCCAGGCGAACTGGTCCACGACTCCCAGCGCCGGGCCGAGGAACCGGGAGCCGATCGCGGCGAATTCCGCCGGGTTGCCGGTGGTCACGAAACGGTGCTCCGGCACCGGAAGGTCGTCGGGGCGCAGCAGGTTCGCCTTGGTGAGCACGGAGTACACGTCCTTCGCGCACTCCTCCGCGCTGCTGACCAGCGTGACGCTGTCGCCCATCACGTACGAGATGACGCCGGTGAGCAACGGATAGTGGGTGCACCCGAGGATCAGCGTGTCGACGCCGGCCTCGACCAGGGGGTCCAGGTACTCGTGCGCGGCCTCGAGCAGCTCCGGCCCGGACGTCACGCCCGACTCGACGAAGTCCACAAACTGCGGGCAGGCCCGGGTGAACAGCTCCACCTGCGGCGCGGCCGCGAACCCGTCCTCGTAGGCCAGCGACTGCGCGGTCGCCTTCGTACAGATCACGCCGACGCGCTGGTTGCGGGTCGCGGCAACGGCCCGCCGGGCGGCCGGCAGGATCACCTCGACGACCGGTACGTCGTACCGCTCGCGGGCGTCGCGCAGCATCGCGGCGCTCGCCGAGTTGCAGGCGATCACCAGCATCTTCACGCCGGCGTCGACCAGGTGGTCGAGGCACTCGAGCGCGTACTCGCGGACCTCGGCGATCGGCTTCGGGCCGTACGGCTGCCGCGCGGTGTCCCCGAGGTACAGGATCGGTTCGTGCGGCAACTGGTCGAGCACCGCGCGGGCGACGGTGAGTCCCCCGAAACCTGAGTCGAAGATCCCCACCGGTGCGTCAGCCACGAGAAGAGCTTATACAGGTCCGCGGGCGGGCAGATCAGAAGCCAGCCTTACCTAAGCCTCATGAACGACACGCCGGAGTTGTCCACATCTTTACGATATGGAATTGCCTTTTCGCGTGATGCACGCCACTCTGGAGCGATGTTTGCTCGACCGCCCCTCGTGATGCCATGACACTTCTGCATCACCTAGCGGTGACCCTGAACACCACCGCCGCACCAACTCCGCAGCCCGACCACGTCGCTGTCGCAGGACAAGCGGCGAGCCAGAGTGCGGAGTCGAACAACGGCACAGCCGCGGACGTCGCGTCCTCGATCGGACCGATGGGCCTGCTGCTGTTGCTGCTGATGGCGACTGCCGTCGTGTACGTCGTCTCGCTGTCGCTGCACCCGAATGCCAAGTGCAACAGGTGCAAGGGTGCCGGCCGGCACCACGGCAGCATCTTCAGTTACGCCCAGCGCCCCTGCAGCAGCTGCAAGGGCCGCGGGGTCCACCCGCGACTCGGCCGCCGAGTCCTGTTCAAAGAACCGTAGGATGACCTAACCCCTGCAACAGGTGCCCAAGGCAACAATCGGGTACCGCCTGGTCCGGCACTCCGCCCGCCGGTCCGGCTCACGCCCGATCGCTCAGGCCCAGAGCTGACCTTCGAGACGGTCCTCGGCCTCGTCGATCGTGCCCTCGTACGCGCCGGTGGACAGGTACTTCCAGCCGCCGTCCGCGACCACGAAGGCGATGTCGGCCTGCTCGCCGTCCCGCACGCACTTGGCCGCCTGGCCGAGCGCCGCGTGCAGGATCGCGCCGGTCGAAATGCCGGCGAAGATGCCCTCGTTGTCGAGCAGTTCGCGGACCCGGCGGACGGCGTCCCGCGGCCCGACCGAGAAGCGCGCGTCGATCAGCGTCGCGTCGTACAGCTCGGGGACGAAGCCCTCGTCGAGGTTGCGCAGGCCGTAGACGAGTTCGCCGTACCGCGGCTCGGCGGCGACGATCTTCACCTCCGGCTTGTGCTCACGGAAGAACCGGCCGGCGCCCATCAGCGTGCCGGTGGTGCCGAGGCCGGCGACGAAGTGCGTGACCGACGGCAGGTCGGCGAGGATCTCCCGCGCGGTGCCGTCGTAGTGCGCGAGCGCGTTCGACGGGTTGCCGTACTGATAGAGCATCACCCAGTCCGGGTGCTCCTCCGCGACCTGCTTGGCGACTCGGACCGCTTCGTTGGACCCACCCGCGGCCGGCGACGAGATGATCTCGACGCCCCACATCCGGAGGATCTGCCGGCGCTCCTCGGAGGTGTTCTCCGGCATCACGCAGACCATCCGGTACCCGCGCAGCTTGGCGGCCATCGCCAGCGAGATGCCGGTGTTGCCCGACGTCGGCTCGAGGATCGTGTTGCCCGGGCGCAGCCGGCCGTCCTTCTCGGCGTCCAGCAGCATCCGCAGCGCCGCCCGGTCCTTGATCGAACCGGTCGGGTTGTGGTCCTCCAGCTTCGCCCACAGCCGTACGTCGCCCGACGGCGACAGCTTGGGCAGCCCGACCAGCGGCGTACCGCCGACCGAGTCGAGCAGGCTGTCGAAACGCATCAGACTGTGCTTACCGAGCCGCCGGCGACGGCGGGAAGTACGACCACCACGTCGCCGTCCTTGACCTCGGTCTTCAGGCCGCCGGTGAAGCGCACGTCCTCGTCGTTCACGTAGACGTTCACGAACCGGCGCAGCTCCTCCGGGTCGCCCTCCACGATGCGCTCCTTGAGGCCCGGGTGGTTGCCGTTCACGTCGTCGATGAACGCGGCCAGGTCCGCGCCGTCGCCGGTGACCGCCTTCGCCCCGCCGGTGTAGGTGCGCAGGATCGTCGGCACGCGCAGCTCGATCGCCATCTCAGTCTTCTCCTTCAAAGGTTTCTGTATAGGAACCAACCACGCGTACTTCTTCTTCCGTGACCTCGCCGTCGACGATCCGGTACGACCGGAACTCGACCGGCCCGTCGTACGCCGGGTCGTCCGCGCCGTCCCGGGTCGACACCAGGACGTAGTGCGCCCCCGGCTCCTGGGCGAGGTTGATGTCGGTCCGCGACGGGTACGCCTCGGTGGCGGTGTGCGAGTGGTAGATCACCACCGGCTCCTCGTCGCGCTCGTCCATCTCCTTGTACAGCCGGAGCAGGTCGCCGGAGTCGAACTCGTAGAACGTCGGCGACATCGCGGCATTCAGCATCGGCACGAACCGGGTAGCCCGCCCCGACCCGACCGCACCCGCCACCACCCCGCACGCCTCGTCCGGATGATCCTTCCGCGCATGCGCAACGATCGCGTCGTACGCCGCCTCCTCGATGACCAGCACAACTCCACGGTAGTTGCCCGAACCGCCCCACCCCGCCGACCGCGGTCTGCGTCCAGATGCTGGGATGGTTTCGGAGGGTAGTTGGATGTGATACTGAGTGACATGAGGGGATTGCGGAAGTACTGGGGCTATCTGCTGTTCTTCGCACTCATCACCACAGCTTGGACGTGGAAGCTCGGTCCGGCTGTGCTGGTCGCCGGCTGGGCGCTGGTGATGGCGTACTTCCTGTTCCAGGCGCCGGTGTACTGCGGCGCCGACACACGCGCAGGACAGCTGTGTCGCAACAACTCGAGCGGGATCTTGATGGGCTGCAGCTACCGCCAGCACAAGTGGCAGAAGCTGAAGCTGGCCTTCGTCCCACGGCGCTGGCGGGAGCTGAACAAGGGCCTGTGGGTCAGCGGCAGCAAGATCCTCGCGACACTCGGCGCGATTGTCGCCATCGTCTCAGGGGTGGTGAGTACGACGCTCGCGGTCGTCAAACCCTGACCTACCAGCGGTCGTGGATCTCCGGCTTGATCAGGGCGTCGTACGTCTGCCGGACCGCGTCGAGGCGGTCCGGGGTGAGCGGGGCGAGGGTGGCGGCGGAGATGTTGGCGGCGACCTGCTGCGGGTTGCGGGCGCCGGGGATGACTGCTGAGACGCCTGGTTGGTCGAGGATCCAGCGGAGGGCGAACTGGGCCATTGTGGTGCCGGTGGGGAGCCAGGGCATCAGGCGGCGGACTGCTTCGAGGCCGGTGGTGAAGTCGAGGCCGGAGAAGGTTTCGCCGACGTCGAAGGCCTCGCCGTGGCGGTTGTAGGTGCGGTGGTCGTCGGCGGCGAACCTGGTGTGCTCGTCGTACTTGCCCGACAGCAGCCCGCTGGCGAGCGGGACGCGGGCGATGATGCCGACGCCGGCGGCGCGGGCGGCGGGGAGGACCTCGTCGAGCGGCTTCAGGCGGAACGCGTTCAGGATGATCTGGACGGTCGCCACGTTCGGGCGGGCGATCGCGGTCAGCGCCTCCGCGCACGTCTCGACGCTCACGCCGTACGCCGCGATCCGGCCCTCGTCGACGAGCGTGTCGAGCGCGTCGAAGACCGCGTCCTTCGAGTACACCGGCGTCGGCGGGCAGTGCAGCTGGACCAGGTCGATGGTGTCGACGCCGAGGTTCCGCCGGGAGCGGTCGTTCCAAGCGCGGAAGTTCTCCAGCGTGTAGTTCTCCGGGACCTGCTCGACCCGGCGCCCCATTTTGGTCGCCACGGTCAGCCCGCCGATACCGTCCGACGCAGCCGACGAAAGCACCTGCCCGACGAGCCGCTCGCTGCGCCCGTCGCCGTACACGTCCGCGGTGTCGACGAAGGTCACCCCGCCGTCGATCGCCGCCCGCAGTACGGCGAGCGCGTCGCCCTCGTCGACCGCGCCCCAGTCCGCCCCGAGCTGCCACGCCCCGAGCCCGACCACACCCACATCCCGCCCGGTCCGCCCGAGCCGCCGCGTCTCCATGCGGCCAACCCTAGAACCTCCCCTCCACCGGCCCGCCGTTTCGGAGGTTGACCCGGCGCATTGCCCCGTCCCAGCTCGCATGCGACCAGTGAACGGGCAACTTCAGCGGTTAACCTCAGAAACGTTCGGGGCGGGCGGGGTCAGCGCATGTTGTGCAGCAGGGCGGACTGCAGGTAGCCGAGCCAGTCGTACAGGTCGTACGTCAGCCGCCGCGGGTCGTCGTCGTCGAGTTTCTCCCAGGTGGCGTAGTCGTCCTCGTCCTTGATGTCGAGACGGGTGCCGATCGCCAGCCGCAGGTCGTTCAGCGCGCGCAACCAGGCCAACTGCTCGTCCGGCTCCAGCGCGATCTCGTCGGCGCCGGACTCCTCCAGCGCGGACAGCACCCGCTTCGCGTCGGTGACCTTCCCCTCGCGCAGCCCGCGCTCGGTGAACCGGCGGAACTCCGCCGACGCCTGGTCGTCCTGCTTGTACGCGTCCGGCAGCAGCCGCTGCAGTACGACGTCCTCCGGCGGCGAGGTCGGGCCGTCGTTGTCGCTGAGCAGCGCCTCCAGCGGATCCGCGGGAGTGGTGGTGCGCGGCGGCAACCCGTCGTACAGCAGCTCGACCAGGTTCCGCAGGAGGTTCGCCAGGATGTCTGCCTCGTGCTCGGCGAAGCTGACGACGACCGTCTTGCGGCGCTTGCGGAACCGCGTCACGACTTCTCGCAGGTGGCCCAGAGGCCGTAGGAGTGCATGGCTTCCACGTCGCGTTCCATTGCTTCCCGATTGCCGTTCGACACCGCCGACTTGCCCTCCGAGTGCACCTGCATCATCAGCTTCTCGGCCTTCGACTTGGAGTAGCCGAAGTACGTCTGGAAGACGAACGTGACGTAGTCCATCAGGTTGACCGGATCGTTCCAGACG
>NZ_DASRVN010000791.1:0-32513 GCF_035655035.1 Kribbella sp.
CTCCGTCCCGGAACGAACCCAGACATCTCCTGTCCTTCGGTACGTTGTTCGCATGATCGCGGTCTATGGTGCCGGCGGCGTCGGCTGCTACGTGGGTGGCCGGCTGGCTGCTGCCGGTGCGGCGGTGACGTTCGTCGGGCGAGCGCGGACGGCTGCTGAGGTTGCCGCGCACGGGTTGCGGCTGACCGATTATCTGGGGGCTGACCTCCGGGTTGCCGACGTGCCGTTCGAGACCACGCCAGCCGCTGCGGCCGGGGCGGATCTCGTGCTCGTGACGGTGAAGTCGGCGGCGACCGCGCAGGCCGCGGACGAGCTGGCGGAGGTGGTGCCGCCGGGTGCGGTGGTGGTGAGCTTCCAGAACGGCATCCGGAACGCCGAGGTGCTGCGGTCGCGGTTGCCGTCGCAGGTCGTGGTGGCCGGGATGGTGCCGTTCAACGTGCTGAATCGCGGCGGCGGCGTCTTCCACCAGGGCACCGAGGGAAAGCTCGACGTACAACGGGATCCGGTGTTGGCGCCGTACGCCGAGGCCTTCGAGCGCGCGGGCCTGCCGCTCACCCAGCACGACGACCTCCTGCCGGTGCAGTGGTCGAAGCTCCTGCTGAACCTGAACAACCCGGTCAACGCGTTGTCGAACCTGCCGTTGCGCGACGAGCTCTCGCAGCGCGCGTACCGCCGCTGCCTGGCCGCCGCGCAGGCCGAGGCGCTCGACCTGCTCGCCGCGGCCGGGATCCGACCGGCGCGACTCCTCGCGGTACCGATGCAGCGCTTTCCCGCCGTACTGCGGCTGCCGGACTTCCTGTTCCGCCGCCTCGCGGGCAAGGTGCTGGCCGTCGACCCGCTCGCCCGGACGTCGATGTGGGAGGACCTGGAGGCGGGCCGCCCGACCGAGATCGACTACCTGAACGGCGAGGTCGTCACGCTCGCCGGGTCGCTCGGCCGCGCCGCACCGGTGAACTCCAAGCTTGTCCACCTGATCCGCGCGGCCGAGACCGACCGGCGGTCGTGGTCAGGACCCGACCTCCTCCGCGAACTGCAGCGGTAGCTCCGCCCGGACGTTGACACTCGCCGTCCGGTACGTGAAGCCGAGGTGCTCGTTCAGGCACGGCCAGCGAATTTCAGAGTATGAGACCAGTCGTCTCGTATGATGGCGGCATGGATGTTGCGGTCATCGGTGGAAGTGTGGCGGGACTGCAGGCTGCGTTGACGTTGGGACGGGCCAGGCGGCGGGTGGTGCTGTTCGACGACGGGCAGCCGCGGAACCGGACGGCGTCGCACGTGCACAACTACCTCGGCGCGGTCGACCTCGCGCCGGGTGAGTTGCTGGCGAACGGGCGGCGCCAGCTGGCGGCGTACGGCGTCGACGTACAGGAGAGTCGTGTCGAGGACGTGACGCCGGACGACGACGGGTTCGTGGTCGACGGCCGGCAGGTGCGGGTCGTCGTACTGGCGACCGGGCTGCGGGACGAGTTGCCCGACGTACCCGGGGTTGCCGACGGGTGGGGGCAGTCCGTGGTGGCGTGTCCGCACTGTCACGGGTGGGAGGTGCGGGATCAGCCGCTCGTGCAGTTGGGGATGCGGGGCGCGCCGGATCGGTCGGTGGCGCGGGCGTTGCTGCTGAGCCGGTGGAGCGATGACGTGGTCCTGTGTACGGACGGCGACGTTTTGACCGGGACGCAGCTGGACCGGCTCGCCGTGGCTGGGGTCAAGGTGCGGACCGAGCGTGTTGCCGAGGTCGGGTCCGGGGTGCGGCTGGTCAACGGGGAGTCGCTGGCCGCGCGGCGGGTGTTCGTGGTGGTGCGGCAGCATCAGCAGAGCGATCTGGCCGAGCGGCTCGGCTGCCAGGTGTCGGACGGTGCGGTCGTGGCCGACGACGGCGGCCGGACCACGGTGCCTGGGGTTTACGCGGTCGGTACGACGGCGGCGCCGGCGTTGCTCGCGATAGGGGCGGCGGGACAGGCCAGTACGGCGGCGGTCGCCGTACATGGTGATCTGCTGGAGTCAGACCTGGGCGGCGGCTGGTAGCCGGGACGGGTCCGCGATCGGCCAGTCGGCCGGCTCGGCGGGGAGTTCGTCGAGTTGCAGGAGGCACCAGGGCGAGAGGTCCGGGACGCGGCGTACGTCCTCCCAGGAGGCCCAGCGGTAGTCGGCGACCTCGGCCGGGTTCGGCGTCGGGTCACCGGTCCACCACACCCGGTAGACCGGGCAGATCTCGTTCTCGACCGTGCCGCTCGGCATCTCGGCGCGGTACCGGAACTCGGGCAGCACCAGGTCGACCGTGTCCACCACGATCCCCAGCTCGTCGGAGAGCCGCCGGCGGACCGCGTCCGGGACCGGCTCCCCCGGCAGTGGGTGCCCGCAGCAACTGTTCGTCCAGACGCCCGGCCAGGTCGGCTTGTGCAGCGCGCGCCGGGTGAGCAGCACCCGCCCGGCCGCGTCGACGACGTAGCTGGAGAACGCGAGGTGCAGCGGCGTCGCGGCGTGGTGCACCGTGGCCTTCGCCTCGGTGCCGATCGCACGCCCGTCGTCGTCCAGCAGTACCACCCGCTCGTCGATCACGTCTCGAGCCTAATCCGGTTCACCAGTGGGCCGGTGCCTGTTAGCCTCGCGGTGTGACCAAGCACTGCGTGATCTATCGACCGGCTCTGGGAGGGACCGGCGTTCGGTAGTCCCCGCAGTCCGCACCACCCAGAGCCCCCGAGGCAGGAACCGTCCGGTTCCTGCCTCTTTCCGTTCGCCGGAGGCACTGGTCGTTCTACGGGTGCCTCGTCCTGAGAGGAACCCCATGAATGCCGTGATCGACCGGTTACGCCGTACCACCGACCTGATCGTCGGAACCGACGACCTGCGCGAGCGCCTGGACTCCGGGCGGCCGCTGCGGATCAAGTACGGCGTGGACTGCACCGCGCCCGACCTGCACCTCGGGCACGCGGTCAACCTGTGGATGATGCGCCAGCTGCAGGACCTCGGGCACCGGGTGGTGTTCCTGCTCGGCGACCTCACCACCCGCGTCGGCGACCCGACCGGGCGCTCCTCGACCCGGCCCGTGCTGACTCCGGAACAGATCGACGCGAACGCCGCGTCGTTCCTCGCGCAGGTCTCGCTGGTACTGCGGACCGATCCCGCGGTCTTCGAGGTACGGCGGAACTCCGAGTGGTACGACGCGATGCCGGTGGCGGAGCTGCTCGGGCTGTTCGGGCAGGTCACGCACGCGCAGCTGATGGCGCGGGACATGTTCCGGGACCGGGTCGCGGCCGGGCGGGAGATCGCCGTACACGAGCTGGTGTACCCGGTGCTGCAGGGGTACGACAGCTTCGCGATGCAGAGCGATCTGACGATCGTGGGCTCGGACCAGCTGTTCAACGAGCAGCTCGGGCGGCACTTCCAGCAGCGGCTGGGCGCGCCGCCGCAGGTGGTGATCACAACCACCATCACGCCCGGGATCGATGGCCGCGCCAAGCAGTCGAAGTCGCTGAACAACTACATCGGGCTGACCGACAGCCCACGCGACAAGTTCGGGAAGCTGATGAGCATCCCGGACGAGCTGATCGAGGCGTACGGGCGGGTCTACACCGAGCTGCCCCTGGAAACGGTCGCAGCGCTGGCGGATGCGACCGGCCCGGCGGCACGGGACGCCAAGCTCCGGCTCGCGGCAGCGGTGGTCACGCGGTACCACGGTGCGGGCGCCGCGAAGGCCGAGCTCGACGCGTTCCGCCATACGTTCACCGAACGAGCCGAGCCCGCGGAGCTGCCGGAGCTCACGGTGGGAGGGAGCCCGACGGTGCTCGACCTGCTGCGGGCCGCGCACCCTGACGCCAGCAACTCCGAACTACGCCGGTTGCTGCGCCAGGGCGCGGTGACGGTCGACGGCGTCCGTATGACGGATCCGGACGCCGTGGTCGAGCTACCCGACCCGGTAGTCCTGAAGTCGGGCGCCCGAACCTGGCACCGGGTGACGGAACACTAACCGGTCCGGCCCGTAAGTTCGTCGGGATCTGCGCTGAGCATGGATCCGTGGACGCTGGGTTATCCATTCGTCGTGGGGGTTCTTCACTCGCACACCAGCAGAGAACCCCCAACACCGGTGGATAGCCACCCGCTCGGCGACCAGTTCCGGCAACTTCGCCGTTACCGCGCCGACCAGCCGGCTACCCGGCCCACGGATCCAGGCTAAGGAGTACCGGTCGGTGGGCCTGGGGTGATGGTGGACGCTGCGGGCGTCGTCGTGTCCGGCGGCGGGGTCGGGGAGTCCGTTGGCGGCGGCGTGGTCGTGCCCGGGGGCGGGGTCGGAGTGTCCGTCGTCGGCGGCGGCGTCGGGGTGTCCGGCGGGGAGGTCGGCGCAGTGGTGCTCCCCGGAGTGCTCGGCGGGGTTGTCGGCGGCTGGGTCGTGGGCGGGACGTACGGCGGTTTGGCGGTCGTCGGCGGCCTGGTCGGCCGGCCCGGGAACGGGATGGTGTGCGTCGACGTCGGCGTCGGGACGACAACCGACGGCGGACCGGTCGGCGTCGCGGCGGGTGTCGGGATGACGCCCGTCGTCGGCGGGGTGGTGGGGAGGGACTTGTCGTCGGTGGTGTGGGTGTTGCCCTTGTCGCCGGCGCCCGGGATCTGGTCGTGGGAGTCCGGGATCGTGACGGTCTGCCGGCCGTACGCCTGCATCCAGCGGAGCACCGTGGACACGTAGCTCATCGAGTGGTTGTACCGCAGGACGGCCTGCACCAGCTGCTGCGGATTGCTCAGGTCGGTGCCGCCCTGGCACAGGTAGTCGCC
Source organism: Kribbella sp. (assembly GCF_035655035.1). Lineage (GTDB taxonomy): Bacteria > Actinomycetota > Actinomycetes > Propionibacteriales > Kribbellaceae > Kribbella. The sequence goes on from NZ_DASRVN010000791.1 coordinate 4,765, forward strand.
GGTCGCCCGCGCCGCGTCGAACACGTTGTGCGGATCGCGAATGCCGTCACCGTTGCCATCGGCACCGAACGTCGCCCAGGTCCCGGGGATGAACTGCATCGGCCCGACCGCCCGGTCCCACGTCGTGTTCCCGTCGTACACGCCGTGATCGGTGTCGGAGATCGCCGCCATCCCCGGACCGCCGTCCAGCACCGGACCGAGGATCTTGCCCCGGGTGTTGCCCTGGGCATCGACCCGGCCGCCGCTCGCGTGCGACGACTCGACCTTCCCGATCCCGGCCAGCAACGGCCAGGTCAGGTGACAACCGGGCATCGCCGTCGCCAGGTCGGTAGCGGCCTTCTGGTACGCCGCCAGCACCGTCCCCGGGATCCCCGACACGTCACCCGTCACACCCACGGGCGGCTGCCGCGGCCCGTCCGTCGTACCGGTGTCGGGTACGTCGGCCGCGCCCGGCCGGATGCTCTGCCCCTCGTCGGTCGGCAACTGCCCGTCAGCACCCACCTGCGGCAGCTCGGCCGGACGATCGATGAAGGTCCCCCGCGGCAGGCTCTGCTCGCTCACCACCAGCTGGCCGCTGAACGTACTCCCGCCGCCGGCCACGACGAGCACCATCGCACCGACCGGCGCGGCGCACGCCCAGGCGGCGGCGACCTTGACCCGCCAGCTGTCCCGGGAAGTCCAAGGGCGGTTGATCATCCGAAGCGTCCTTCCACGTAGTCGGCGGTCCGCGGGTCCTCCGGGCTGGAGAAGATCTGGCCGGTCGGCCCGGACTCGACGATCACGCCCGGCGTGCCCTGCTCGGCCAGGAAGAACGCGCACGACTGCGACACCCGGGCCGCCTGCTGCATGTTGTGCGTCACGATCACGATCGTCACCTCCCGGCGCAGCTCGTGGATCGTCTCCTCGATCCGCCGCGTCGAGGTCGGGTCCAGCGCCGAGCACGGCTCGTCCATCAGCAGTACGTCGGGCCGTACGGCGAGCGACCGCGCGATGCACAACCGCTGCTGCTGGCCACCGGACAGCGCGCCACCCGGCGAGCCGAGCCGGTCCTTGACCTCTTTCCAGAGCCCGGCCTTGGTCAGGCACTCCTCGATCAGGTCCTCCCGCTCGTCACCGCGGACCCGGGTGCCGGTGAGCTTCAGGCCCGCGGTGGTGTTCTCGGCGATGCTCATCGCCGGGAACGGGTTCGGCTTCTGGAACACCATCCCGATCCGCTTCCGGGTGTCGGTGATCCGCCGTTCCGGCTCGTAGATGTCCTCCCCGTCGAGCAGCACCTTCCCGGCCAGCGCGGCACTCGGCACCAGCTCGTGCATCCGGTTCAGGATCCGCAGGAACGTCGACTTCCCGCACCCGGACGGCCCGATCAGCGCGGTCACCTGCCCGGCCTCCATCCGCAGCGACACCTCGGACAACACCTTGTGCGACCCGAACCAGGCCGCCACCCGCTGACTCTCGAGATCACTCCCACCTTCGACCGGTGGCAGTACGGCGGTCTCCTCGTCAGCAGCCGGTACGACGGGCAGTACGGACGTCATGCTGTTCCTTCCGATCGAGCGGGAGCTGGTCAGTTGTTCCGGCGGCGGCCGCGACGGAAGAGACCGGCCAGGTACGACGCACCGGCGACGGCGCCACGGCGTACCGGGTGGCCGGGGGTGGCGATCAGGCGGATGCCCGGGGAGGCGACGCCGGCGACCAGGCCGGCGATCAGGAACGCGGGGATGCCCCAGGACAGCCAGCCGAGGGAGTCGCCCTGGGTGGTGGCCGCGACCGGCTTGATGCTGCCCTGCGCCTGCGGCTTGTTGCTCGAGGCACCGGCGGACGGCGACGCACCGGGGGTGGTCGGACCGGTGCTCGGGGAGCCGGTCGGGTTCGGGGTGCCGTTACTGCCGTTGTTGTTGCCGTTGGCACCGTTCCCGTTGCCCGTCCCGTTCCCGTTGGTCCCCGCTCCGGTGCCGTTGCTGCCGCCGTTCTGGCCGCCGCCCGGCGCGGTGGTCGACGGGGTGGGCGTCGGGTTCGGCGGGTCCGGGACCGGGTCCTTGGGCGGGACCGGCGGCGTACCGGTCTGGTTCTCGACCGCGTCGGCGACCTTGAGCGCCTGGTCCTGCATCGGCTGGGTGAGCGCCAGGTAGCCGTCCGGGAGCTGGCCGGCCTGCTGGCCGTACTGCTGGCCGGTTGTCGTCATCCACCGCAGCGAGTCCGCGATGCGGTGCGCGTCGGTCGGCTTCAGCGTGGTCGTCGGGACCTCGGCGTAGCTGATCATCGTGCCCGGGTAGCCCCGGATGTCCATCTTCGCCTGATCCAACTGCCAGACGCCGGTCGCCTTGTCCACGCCGGCGCCGTCGAGCGCGTAGGTCATGCTCTCGACCGACGGCTTGACATAAGCATCCGAGCTGTTCCGCAGCGACACGGCCTGCATGCCGACCTTCTCCAGCTGGGATGTCGTCGACAGCGCGAGCAGATGCCGAACGTTCTGGCTCTGAGCACTCTGGCGCTTGGGCACGAGCGGCAGGCCTGGGCCCTGTGGGGACGGCGCCTGGCTGAGGGGCCATGACGTCATCAGGGAGTCCGCCGACTCGGCCCAGGAGTTCGCGGCCGCGGCCCCCATCTGCTGGGGCGAGAACCCCGCCCACGTGGACGCATCGCTGAGGTTCGGCACCGTCCAGCCGTCCCGCAGGTCGTAGTCGTTGCGCGGCAGTTCCCAGCCTGTGTACGCCTTGTTGACCGTCATGCCCCACGGGTCGGCCTTGCCCTGGAGGAAGGCCCGGGCGGACGGGTCCGACCAGATCCAGCGGGTGACGGCCTCGATCACATCGGTCTGCGCGGTCGGGAGCGCCATCTGGGTACCGGAGCCGTCCGACGCCCCGGCCCAGTGGGCGGCCTCCGGGTTCAGCTGGAGGAACTCCGGGTCCTGCAGGATGGTCGCGGGATTGGTCGGCACGTTCGGGTTCACGAGAGCGGCCGGTACCGAGCCGTTGCGCCACTTGCCCGGGTACGACTGGGTCAGCAGCTTGGCCACCAGTCGCTGGTTGAGTTTGATGTCGTTCACCGGGCCGCCGCCGAAGGCGTCGGCGACCTGCCAGTTGAATCCGATCGCGAACCCGGAGACGGCGAGCGGGGCGTACCCCGGTTTCCGTGCTGCCGCAGGAGAATCCTGCTCGCTCGGTTCGGTCACGACCGCTGCGTCCGCGGCGTATCCCGACGGCGCGACCGGATCCGTCTGCCCGAGCTGGGTCCGTGACTCGGGTTCCCAGGCACGGGTGTAGTCGAGGGAGGTCGGGCTGGACTGCTGGCACCGCGCCGGGACCCAGCGGCGCATCGCCTCGCCCATCAGCTCCGATCCGATGAACTTCGCCGCGTCGGTGCGCTGCGCACAGGTCGGCGACTCCGGCGCGAACGAGAGCTTGAAAACGTACCGCTGGTACCAGTTCGCCAGCAATGACCAGTATCCGGCTCTGACGGTCGAGCCGTTAGAGGTGAAGCTCGCACATCGTTGCGCCTCGTCCGTGGTGACGTCCGGCGTGCCCAGGCACGGATGAGATGTGATCGGCACGACCACCAAGGAGCATTGGCTGCTCTGGGAACACCCCAGATTGGGGTTCTCCACCTTGGTGTTCGCCCAGGTCTGTACCTCGCCGGTCCCGTTCTGCCGGGTCAGGCCGATGCGCTGGTTCTCCGTACCCGGCGTGTAGTCGTCGACCGTGGTCGTCACACCTGAGTTCGTGAGCGTGGTCCCAAGACCCGGAACCAGCCATGCACCTGCGGCGTTCGGACGTGGTAACGCATGGTAGGTCCCATCGGCCTTGCGGAACGGGATCTGGTAGAGCTGGCCGCTCGTCGTCGGCGCGGTGGTCCGCCATTGGGAGTTCTCAACCGGCACGAAGCTGCTACCGAGAATCGGTCCGAGGGAGTTGCCTGCGACGGTACTCGCCATCCAGCAGTCGGAGCGGTCCGGGTTGTACCCGCGGCACTGCATCACCGTCACCGGGAGCTCGTGCTCTGCGGGACTCCCTTTCTCGGTACTGGGCGCCATACCGGTCCAGGACACGTTCAGCATCTGCCGGGTCAGATCGGCTGTGCGTGAAACCGTCACCGTCTTGCTGTCGCGGCTCAACGTCACCGGCGTCGCTGACGGGTCGGCGACGACCGGACTGTCCGGCTGGTCCGCGGCAACATTCTGCAGGCGCTGGTACGGAACAGCTGCCGTCGCGTAGGACCCGGACAGTGCGAACAGAACCGTGACCGCCAGGAGCGCGGCACCGCGCCTGTGGATCAGCCTCACGATGACCTCCAGGAAACTGCGAACATGTCGAGCCGGGCGGCACGGGGTGCCGTCCGCGTGAAGCCTTTCCCGACCTGCGACCGTCCAGGTCGCCAGCAGGTGAACTGGACATGAATGAGGTCATGGCCGGAAAGGCGGAACCGGTGGGCGAGAGAGTTCCTCGCCCACCGGCCGTGGGTCAGTCAGTCACATCAGTTGCCCAGATCAGTTGCTCAGACGAGGTTCCAGAGCAGTTGATCAGGCGACGCCGCAGGCCGCGCCGAGCTCGACGAAGCCGTTGGCCTTGATGACGTCACCGGCCGTGGTGGTGGCCGGGTCGTTGTCGGACGGCTCGCAGATGAACGGCGTGCCACCGGTCGACGAGGAACCGAAACCGTCACCGAACAGGTCGGCCAGGTAGTCCGGAACCACACCGCCGACGGACTTCACGACCTGGTACAGCGTGCGGTCGTAGGCGTTCGAGTCCGGGGCCGGGATGGTGCCCAGCGCCGTACCGGACTGCTGGGCCGGGGTGAGCAGGCCGTAGCGACCGACCGACACCGGCGCGATCGCACCGGAGGTCGCGGCCACCGGCGCCGGGTCGTGCTCCTGAACCGGCGAGCCGTTCACCGAGTCCTTGACACAGGACGGAAGGTTCGTGCTGTCGATGCTGACCAGGCCGGCCCAGGTCGCCCGGGTACCGGAGTTGATCTGCGGGATGAGCGGCACGATCGGCAGGTTGTTGCCGCCGAGCTGGCTCCAGTTGGTGACCTGGCAGTTGTAGATGGAGGTCAGCTGCGCGTCGGTCAGCGACGTGACACCGGTGGCGCTGGAGTTGCGCATCCAGCGCAGCTGGTCCTTGGCGAACGGCAGGAACGTGGCGTCGGCACAGTCGCCGGCCTGCTTGCCACGCGAGGAGCGGGCCGAGTCGATGTCGGTCCGCGAGCAGAGCGCGGAGATGCCGGCGCCGGAGCCGTTCGGCCGGGTGATGGTGACGCCCGGACGAATCGTGATGGTCGACGAGCCGGTGGCGTCGAACGACGCGATCCGGCGGGCCGGGGTGGGGGTGCGGCCGTTGTAGAGGTTCATCAGGTCGTCGAGCACCAGCTCGCTGGTGTCCGAGCCGACGATCACGACGTCGTCGGAGTCCGGCGTGAAGGCCGGGTCGGCGGCGGCCGACAGGGCGGTGGTGGCGACCACGGCGAACGCGGCGGCGGCGATCGCGGTGGCACGGGCGGTACGGATGAAACGCATCTCGGGAATACCTTCCTTACTGCGTTCTAACGCGGGCCTGCTTGACCCGCGGCCACCGTGTCCGACGGTGACGACACCAATTCATCGGGTCAAGGCCGACATTTCCCGGCTATTCGGTGAACCAGACATGATGGTGTGGCCAGCCGGAAACGCACAGATCACCGGATACTGGCCCGGGCATATTCGTTCGACCGGCCGAGAACGTTCCGCGCATATTCTCCGGACCGGTTGTACGTCGTCACCGCGGCCCACCAGCCGGCACCGGTCCGCATGGTCGGCGTCGACGCGCACAGGTAGACCGCGGCGGTCGCGGCGGCGTCGTCGAGGTCGTTCGGTCGCGCCGTACCGTCGCCGTCGGCGTCGACTCCGTAGGCCCGCCAGGTACTCGGCAGGAACTGCATCGGCCCGACGGCGTGGTCCCAGCGGGTGTCGCCGTCGTACACGCCGCCGTCGGTGTCCGGGATCGCCTGGACGCCGGGACGTCCGTCGAGGGCCGGGCCGACGATCGGCGGGGTACTCGTACCGTCGTCGCCGACCACCGCGCCCTTGAACGAGCCGTGTGCGGACTCCACCGAGCCGATCGCGGCGAGCGTCACCCAGCTCAAGCCGCAGGACTCCGGCGCGGACTGCTCACCCAGGGCGTACGCCGCGAGCACGCGTGGCGCGATCGGGACCAGCGTGCTCATCCGGGTCGCCCAGGCCCGGTAGCGGCCGGCCCGGCCCCACGCGTCGCGCGAGGCCGGGCCGGCTGCGGGTGGCACACCGGCGGCGGGAGGCGTGGGCGGAACGCCTCCCGACACCACCAGCGGACCGTCCGTGCCGCGCCCGGAGGGTGAGCGCGCCACGGTGATCACCACGACCGCGATCAGCAACAAGGCTGTCGCGGTCGTGACGAGTTTGGCTCTCAGCTGCACGGTCCCGTGAGACCCCAGGCTGCGACGTTCAGGGTGTCCTGCGTGCCGGTGAGGCCGAGCGCCGGGTTGTACGCGTCCTTGCCGAAGTCCACGTCGACGTCGTCCGCGGTACCGCCGATCCCGTCCGCGCCGACGCCGTACAGGCCCGGGAAGTTGCCGTCGGCATCCATCAGGTTCGCGACCGGGCTCGCCGGGTCGGTGTCGTAGTCACCGACCAGGTGGCCGATCTCCCGGGACACCAGGTTGCCGATCGCCTGGCCGACGAACCCGACCCGGTCGCTGTCCGCGGACAGGTACCGGTTGATGCTGGCCGCTCCACCCGCGGCGCTGATCCGGTCGAGCTGGACGAGCGCGGTCTCCTGCTGGTCGAAGTTCCCGGGGTCGACGGACTGCGCCGACCCGATCCGGCTGATTCCGGACTCCGCCGTACCGCCACCGACCACGACCCGCGAGATACCCGGGCGGCCGAAGGTGTCGGCGTCGTCGCGGCTGTTCCGGATCCGCACGTCGACGTTCGGGTTGCTGCTCTTCCCCTTCAGCTCGGACCGCACGTTCTCGGTGACCACGGCAACGACCTTGTCGATCACCGCGGACTCGTCGGCGGCGGTGAGCCCCCAGTTCGGCAGGTACGCCGCCAGCCCGGAGAGCTGCTTGACCCCGGAGCCGCCGAGCGGGGTGGTGTCGATCTGGCCGCCGTCGAAGTCGAGGAAGAAGGTCTGCGGCGCGGCCGCCGACTCGGTCCCCGGGCGGTACGTGCCCAGCGTCAGGTCGTACGGGCCGAAGCCGTCGGTGACCGACACCGAATACAGGCCCGCCCGGTCCGCGACGTACGCGAGGTCGACGGCACCGCGCGGCAGCGGCGACGAGGCCGGGAGCTTCGTACTGGCGATGCGGTCGGAGCTCACTGCCTGCGTCCCGTCCGGCTTGACGACCGTCAGCCGCTTGCCGGACGACGCGAGGGCGGCGCCGAGCACGTCGCCCTTCGCGAGCTGGACGGCGAAGAAGTCCTTGTCGACCGGGGCCGACGCGATCAGCAGCTGGTACGCACCGGTGTCGGCGCCGCCGTGGCCGCTGCCCGAGTTGTGCGGATCCGCGGGCAGGCTGCCGGCCGCGCTCTGGCCCGCGACGACCACGTAGTAGTCCCCGCTCGCGGTCAAGGTGTACGTGAGCTTGCTCGCCAGACCGCCACCGCCGTTGTCGTCGGAGGCCAGCAGTGCACCGGCCGCGTCGTACAGACCAACCACGGTGTTGGTGCTCGCGATCGAGCCGGCGGTACTGACGGTCACGGTCTGCCCCGCCGTACCGGCGAGCTGATAGAAGTCGAAGTCGCCGGTCTTGTCGCCGAGGTTGCCGTGCGGACCGTCGCCGAGGACGCCGGAGGTGGTGATGGCTGCGCGGCCGTTGCTCCCGATCCCGGTGGCGGTGGCCAGCTCGATCGAACCGTCGTCCTCGGTGCCGGGCTGGATCGCCACCGGTGCCGGGGAGAGGGTGCCGTGCACGCTGGCAGTCCGCTGCTGCCACCAGGCCGTACCAAGCGCGGCCAGCCGCTGGGCGGTGGCCGGGCTGTCGTTGCGGCCGGCCGCGGTGGCCGGCTCGGACTCGGTGTAGGACAGACCGCTGCCGGCCGGTGCCGCCGAGGCGGCCGGTGCGCAGAGCACCGCGGCCAGCGTGACCGCCGATGCGGCGAACAGCCCGCGGCGGATCATCGGATTCATGACGGGTTTCCTCCCAGAAAGCTCCACGGCCGCGGACGGAATTGCCCGCGGCCGAACACTCCCCCGAGCGAAGAACGATTTCGCTGCAATCGTAGGGACGAAAACTCCGGCCGGAGACTTTCCGCCGGTTTGTTCAATTTCTGGGAATGACCAGTTAATTCACACCAGGTTCGGCAGCATTCCGGCGACCTGCTCGAAGATCCGCCAGACCAGCGCGAGCACGACCGGCGCCCCGATCAGGTAGGACTCCCAGCGGCCGATCCGGCTGCGGAACCAGATCACCCCGGCGCCGACCACCAGCAGGGCCTCGAGCCAGAGCACCAGCGGCCAGATGGCGGACAGGTCCACGCCGAAGGCCTTCTGGCTGCTGGGTACCTGCGCGCGGCCACCCGGGTCGGGCTGCACCTGCCCGTCGGCCAGGTCCGCGTCGACGTACACCGTTGCACTCGGCAACAATTTGCCCTCGGCGGTGACCAGGGTCAGCCGGGAACTGCCGTCGGCGGGCGCGGCCGGCAGCGGATCGCCGCCGCGCCGGACGTCGGTCACCCGGTAACCGAAGGTCCCCTGACCGGTGACGACCTGGAACCGGGTGCCGACGTTGAGCTTCGGTACGCTCCGGAACGGCGCGCCGAAGGTCAGTCCGCGCCCGTAGACGACCGAGATCCCGGCCTGCCCGGGCAGTACGGTGTCGGCCCGGTGCCCGGGTCCGTCGCGCAGGATCGCGCCGGTCGTACCCTCCTTGATCACCTGCCGCAGTTGCAGCCCCGGTACGTCGAGCACCGCGACCGGATCCCCCGGCGTGATGCCGGGACCCAGCGGGGCGGTCGCTTCCGCGAGTTCGCCGCGGATCTTGTCGTAGGCCACGTCCTGCGCGCGGTTGAACTGGAGCGCCCCGAGCAGCGTCACGTAGACCAGGAAGCTCAGGATGCCCAGCGCGAACAGCCGCAGTGCGTCGGCGGTGAGCTGTGGGCGCAGGTTCAGCTCGGCCTCGACGCGGGCCTTGACCTTCGCCGGGGCGGTCCGCAGCGCGGGCGCCGTACCGATTGCGGTCACTTGCCGGCCCGCTTCTGCTGCAGGTACCGCGAGACCAGGGTCGGGACCAGGAGGATCAGCAGGACCTCGACCGCGGTCAGGATGCCGAGGTTGCGGAGCATGCTGCCGCCGCCGCGGTTGCCGTTCAGCTCGGTCACGCTGCCAGTCGGCGTGTAGGCGTTGTTGTTGCCCGAGGCATTGACCACCTGGCCGGTCTCGGGATCGATCGACTGCCCGGACGTCGGGCCGCCGCTGGGGAGTACGGCGCCGGGTGTGGTGCTCGCCGGACCGGCACCCGGCTGGTTCGGGTTGCCGGTGGTGGGGTTCCCGGTGGTGTTGTTGGAGCCGTTGTTGTTGGTCCCGTTCGAACCCGTGTTGTTGTTCGAGCCGTTGTTGTTCCCGCCGTTGTTGTTGCCGCCGTTGTTGTTCGAGCCGTTGTTGTTGCCCCCGTTGTTGTTCCCCGGCTTGTTCGGCTGGTTCGGCCCGCTCGGGCACTGCCCGTTGACGGACGGGCCGGCTCCGTCCTTGTCGCAGGGCAGCGGCTGCGGCGCCCGCTCCGCGAGCAGATTGCGGTTCAGGTTCGTACCGTCGAACGTCGGGTTGCCGCACTTCTTGATATCGGTCGCCGTCGACGGGCTGCCCGGTACCTTGGCCACCTGCGCGAAGGCGGCCTGCACCAGGTTCAGCGGCAGCGGCGAGTACCCGAGTGGCTGGGCCTTCTGCTGACCTTGACAGAGGAAGTACGACGCGAAGTCGCCGAGCGTCTGGCCCTTGTCCGCGCTCAGGTTGGTGGTCGGCAGGATCATGTAGGAGTACGACGACAGCGGATAGGTCCGCGGGTCGGCGTTGTTGTAGACCCCGGCCAGCTTCTGGGTCAGGTACAGCGGACCGGGCGTCGTCTCGATCTGTGCCTTGGTCAACGCCACCGCGGTGTTGTACGCGGTCGGCTCCGTGTAGTACCCCGCGTTGTTGCGGACCTTCACCACCGGGTAGCTCTTGCCCAGCGCGTAGGAGTACTCGACGTACCCGATCGCACCGTCGGCGTAGCTCGCGGAGATGTAGCCGGCCATCTGGCTGGAACCGCCCTGGGACTTCACACCGGGGAAGTTGGTGGTCGGGTAGTACGACGTCTGGCCGCACTTCCGGCCCTGCGTCGACTGGCAGAAGGAGTCCCACTGCGCCTTGTACTGGGTCGCCATCCAGAGCGTGAACTGCGCGGTGGTACCGGAACCGTCGGAGCGGACCACGGGGATGATCTTCTTGCTCGGCAGCTGCTTGCCGTTGTTGTCCCGGGTGACCTGGGCGTCGTTCCAGTTCGTGATCTTGCCGGTGAAGATCTTCGTGATCGTGTCACCCGACAGCCGCAGGTCGCGGTACAGCCGGCCACCGACCTGGATCTGGTACATGAACGACGTACCGCCTGCGACGATCGGCATGTACGCGTACGGCCGGCGCGAGACATCGGTGGCACCGGTCAGCGGATCCGTGCCCTGGTACGGGATCTCGCTGATCGCGAAGTCCACCAGATTGCCGGCGAAGTCGAGCCGGCCCCGTGACGATCCGCCGCCGCCGTACTGGACCCGCATCCCGCGTGGCTCGACGTCGCGGATCCATTGGTCGAGGGCGTTCTGGGACCAGGTGGACCCGGACCCGTAGATCGGCACGTACGCCGTACTCCGAGCAGCGGCCGGCAGGCCCGCGAAGGCACAGCTGAGCAGCACCGCGAGGACGAAGGCACTGAGCCGTCGCATGATGACGATTCCTCTCATCGGGTTCCGGAGCGGCCACGGGCGGCCATCCAGCGGGAGAACACGAACAGCAGCAGGACCAGGACGAGCAGCAACGCCGCGGCGCCGAAGGCACGGCTGATGTAGTTGCCCTCGGGCGACTGCGACATCTTGAAGGTGAACAGCGGCAGCGAGACCATCGGGCCGGAGAACGGGTTCAGGTTCAGGTACGTCGTGAAGCCCGCGGTGAGCAGCACCGGTGACGTCTCGCCGATGCCCCGCGCCGTACCGAGGACGAGCGCGGTCGCGAGACCGGGGCGCGCCGTGGGCAGCACCACCGACCAGACCGTGCGCCACTGGGTCGCGCCGAGGGCGAGCGACGCCTCGCGCAGGCCGCTCGGGACGAGCCGCAGTACCACCTCGGACGAGCGCGCGATGATCGGCAGCATCATCACCGAGATCGCCATCGCGGCGACGAACCCGGACAGCCGGAAACCGAAGCCGATCAGCAGCACGACGTAGGCGAACAGCCCGGCCACGATCGACGGCAGCGCGGTCATCGCCTCGACGACCGAACGAACCAGCCGGGAGGCCCGGCCGCCGATCTCGGTCAGGTAGACCGCGCAGAGGATGCCGAGCGGCAGCGTGATCGCGATCGCCATCGAGATCTGGATCAACGTGCCGGCCAGCGCGTGCAGGGCGCCGCCGGTGGTGAGCGGTTCGAGCGGACCGGCGGTGCGAAGGTCCTGGGTGAAGAAGTTCTTGTGTACCAGGGATTTCGAGCCGCGAGCCAGCGTGTAGCCGACGACGGTGGCGAGCGCGAAGCCGACCAGGCTCGCGGCGCTGTGGGCGAGCAGGACGGCAAGGCGGTCGGTGAGTACGACCCGGCCGCGGCGCAGGCCGGTGAGCAGCAGGTAGAGGGCGGTGAACGACAGCCACCAGCAGACGATGAAGCCGAGCGTGCCCTCGGTGGGCAGGATGCGGCTGTAGAGCACCCAGGTCAGCGACAGGCCCGCGACCGCGGAGCCGATCAGGCAGGCCCGGTCCTCGACGTCGACGACGTGCAGCCGGCGGCGTTCGGGTTCCGGTTCGACCGGCTCGACGGCCTCGGGGGCCTTGGTGAGCACTGTGCTGGTCATCAGATCTCCGTTCCGGCACCGCTGCGGCTGCGGGCCACCACGAAGCCCGCGATCAGGTTGACGATCAGCGTGATCACGAACAGCACCAGGCCGGCCGCCATCAGCGCGTTCAGCTGGGAGCCCGACGCCTCGCCGTACCGGAGCGCGATCATCGCGGAGATCGTGATCGAGCCCGACTGCAGGACGTGCCAGTTGATCTCGAACAGCGGCGACACGATCATCACCACCGCGATCGTCTCGCCGAGCGCGCGGCCGAGGCCGAGCATCGTGCCGCCGATGATCCCGCCGCGGCCGAACGGCAGGACGACGGCGCGGACCACGCCCCAGCTGGTCGAGCCGAGCGCGAGCGCGGCCTCCCGTTCGCCCGGCGGGGTCTGGTCGAACACCTCGCGCATCACCGCGCAGGCGATCGGCATCACCATCATCGCGACCACGATCCCGGCGATGAACGCCGACGACGCGTACGACGCACCGTCGAAGACCGCGGCCCGCGGGTCGGTGTCGACCTTGAAGACCGGTATCCAGCCGAACCAGGTGGTGATCCACCGGGACAGGTGGATCACCCACGGCTGCAGCAGGAAGAAGCCCCACAGGCCGTAGACGATCGACGGGACCGCGACCATCAGGTCGACCACCGCGACCAGCGTCTTCTTCAGCCCGCGCGGTGCCCACTCGCTGATGTACAGCGCGGTCCCGAGCGCGAGCGGGAACGCCAGCAGGATCGCGATGGTCGCGATCACCACGGTCCCGAACAGCACCGAGGCGACACCGATCCTGTTCGCCTCCGGGTTCCAGGCCTGCTCGGTGAAGAACTTCCAGCCGTAGCGCTGCAGCGTCGGTTTCGCCTGGTAGGCGAGGAAGACACCGATCCCGCCGGTGATCAGCAGCACCAGGCCGCCACCGCCGCGGGCGATGATCCGGAAGATCAGGTCGGACGGGGACAGCGCCGACCGGAGCCGCCGCGGGGTAAGGGTCTCTTCGCTCACTGTTCCGGCTCTCGCTGGATGAGTACTGGGGGCAGGTACGCGGTCGTGACGACGGCCTGCTCAACCGCTTGCGTGAATCGATGGAAAGCACGCCGTGCGTCGATCCGGCGGGCGAAGACGACCGGGCACTGGACGTCCGGCCCGTCGGTGGTGGTGATCTCCCAGCGCCAGCGGCCGTCCGCGTCCCGGCGCAGCGTCGGCTCGGCCTCCCGGGCGAGCCGGCGGACGGAGGCCAGTACGTCGAGCGGGGACCGCAGGTCGCCGCGGCCCATCGCCAGTGGGCGGTTGTTCCCGGAGAGCAGTCGCCAGATCCGTTCACCGCCTCGTGGATCCTCGAGGAACTGCATCCGCACCCCCACCGTCTCCTCCAGCCTCTCCCCCAGCGCAGTCGGTATGGAGCGTCACCAGATGCGGACAACGCGTAGTGAACTAGACCGAAGCGGGACATGAACACGATCGATGACAAATCGACATTTCGCCGCAATGTACGGACAAAAGATTCCTGCTATTGCGGGTCCGGCTTTTGTGTCAGGGTTGAGCAATGACGATCCTGATTACGGGCGCGACCGGAAACGCCGGCGGCGCGGTGGCGCAATCGCTGGCGGCACAGGGCATCCCGGGCCGTGGATTGGTCCGGACCGCGACGCGGCTGCCGGCCGGTATCGCGCCGGTGCCGGGCGACCTCAATCGGCCGGAAACCTTCGCGGACGCATTATCCGGAGTGACCGGGATTTTCCTGCTCAGCGGTTACGAACGGCTCGACGAATTGCTGGCGAACGCGGTGCGTGCCGGGGTCCGGAAGATCGTCGTACTGTCCAGCAGTTCGCTCGACGGCGAGGTCACGAACGCCGTCGCCGGGTACCACCACGCCACCGAGGAGGCGGTCCGGGCAGCGGGGCTGGAGTGGACCTTCCTGCGGCCGAACTCGTTCATGTCGAACACCTTGCGCTGGCGCGACCAGCTGCGCGCGGGCGACGAGGTCCGGGTGCAGTTCCCCGACGTACCGGTGTCCACGATCCATCCGGGCGACATCGGGGACGTCGCGGTCCGGGCGCTGCGCGGCGCGCACGACTCCGCGGTACTGCGGCTCACCGGGCCGGTCGCGCTGACCCCGGTGGAGCAGGTGGCGATCCTCGCGGAAGCCCTCGGCCGGCCGCTGACGGCGTACCCGATGAGCCGCGCGGAGACCCACGCCGAGCTGCACGCCACGATGCCCGAGCCGTACGCCGCCGCGATCGAGTCCTTCTTCGGCGACGGCACGATCGACGAGACCTCGGTGAACACCACGGTCGCGGACGTCACCGGACACCCGGCCCGCACGCTCCAGTCCTGGGCGCAGGAGAACCGCGCGCTATTCGGCTAGGGCATGCCTCCTGATTCCACGTCGTCGCGAGGAGGTGCTCGGTGCGGTGCATCGGTGCGCGGGGGCGAAGGTCTCGATGCGGAGCATCGTGGCCTTTGCACCCGTGCGGCGAGGTGCCGTGCCGAGTGCCCCGCAGTAGGCGTGGGATCAGGAGGCATGTCCTAGCAACTGTTCGCGCAGGATGTCGGCGTGGCCGCGGTGCTGGGCCAGCTCGCGGAGGACCTGCAGGTACACCCAGCGCAGTGTGCGCGGTCCGCTCGGGTGACCGGTCACGATCGTGTCCAGCGGCAGACCAACGACCGCCGACCGCGCGGTCTCGCACGCCTGCTGATGAGCCGCGACGACCGAGGCGATGGTGTCGTCGTCGGTGAGCCGGAACGAGTCGTCCGGCGTCCGGACCAGGCCGAGCTCCCGGCGGGACCGGCCGCCGACGCACTCCTCGAACCACACCCGCTGCATCCAGGTGAGGTGCTTGAGCAGCCCGAGCAACGTCGTCGCCGACGGGACGAGCCGGCGACGGACCTGCTCTTCGGTCAGGCCGTCGAGCGTCGCCTCGATGGCGCCGCGATGTTCCTCGACGAACGCGTCCAACTGCGTGCGCTCGTCGTCCAGCAGTACGTCGAACGAACCCATCGCCCGACCCTATCCGGTCAGCGCCGCCAGGTACTCCGCGGCGCTGCAGGACGTGCCCAGCCGGGGGAACACGTACGTCGTGGCGAAGGCGTGAGCGTCGCCGTCCAGGCCGGTCATCGCGTCGGTGACGAAGAAGGTCTCGTAGCCGAGGTCGGAGGCGGCGCGGCCGGTCGACTCGACGCCGAAGTTGGTCGCGATCCCGGCCAGCACGACGTTCGCGATGCCGCGGGACTGGAGCTCGGCGTCCAGCGCGGTCCGGCCGAAGGCGCCGATCGTGCGTTTCACCACCTCCAGGTCACCGGGCCGCGGCTCGGCACCCGGCGCGAAGCCGCTGCCGTCGGGCTGGACCTCGACGCCCGGGCGTTCCACCCGGACGTTCACCACCAGGCCGCCGGCCGCGCGGGTCGCCGCGGCCAGTGCCACGGATCGTTCGAGTACGTCGGGACCGCTGGACGGCGCGGTCGGCAGCGCAACGATCCGTGGCATCAGGTCGATCAGGACGAGCGCCGTACGGCGTGCTTCCAAAGGGTTCACGTGCCGAGCTTAAGATCCACCACGTCGACCCCGGCCAGGTAGCCGATTGCTGCCGCGTTCTTGCCGGTAACGGTCACGCCGAGCTGGTGGGTGCCCGCCGTCAGCTGAAGGGTGCCCAGGTCAACGGTCTGCGTACCGACGCCGGACGCCTGGTACCCGTCGAACGGCACCGCGGTACCACCGTCCACCTGGACGGCGACGGTCCCGTAGTCGACGGCCTTCGTCAGTACCGTGGACACCTGGTAGGTCCCCGTCGTCGGGACGGTGAGGGCGAACACGGCCTTGTCGCCCGCTTTCGCACCGTGGATCCACGCCTGCGCGCCACCTGACCAGCTGACCCCGCAACAGTTGCCCTGCGGATCAACAGGAACGGTCGACGACACCGGCGGCAACATCGACTCCCCCTCAATCCGCAACGTCCGCCCGCTGGTCCCGCGCACCGCAACCGACTTGCCTCCGACATTCCCGGCCAGATCCACCGCTGCGACCCGATACGTCCAGGTCTCGTTCAGTCCGAGGCCGCGGTGCAGGAACCCGGGCAGCGGACTCGACCCGATCAGCTTCTCGGTCCCGCCCGCAACCGCGCCGTACACGTTGTAGTAGGCGATCCCGCTCTCGTCCGGGACGTCGTTCCAGCTCACGTTGATCGCGTTGTCGGTCCGCCCGGTCGCGGTGAGACCGGTGACAGCGCCGGGTGCGCGGCGGTCGTCGTACGGCTTGGTGAGGGTTTGGACGACGTACGACGACGCCGTCCACGCCGGGCCGGTGGGCCGGAGCTCGATGTCCAGGTGGGTGCGGCCGGCGGTGAGGGCTGGCGGAAGCTGGTAGTTGTCGTCGAGCCAGCGTTGATGGGTGTTGCCAAGGGGTTGCAGCCAGAGACCCGCGTCGTTGCCGTTGACAACGACCTGTGCGGATTGCCCAGCCATGTTCTGATCGCCGGTTCTGCGCAGGGTGACGCCGCGGTTGGCCGGGTCGATCGCTACCCGGAAGTGGATTGGTTGCGTGGTGGAGCGGACCTGGTCCGTCAGCGTGATGTCGTCGTGGTCGCCTTCGTAGACGCTGGTCAGGTCCGACTGCGTGCCGTTGTCGGTGTAGCCGTGCTGCTGGCGGCTCGTGGCGGAGCCGACGTCGATGCGGTCGGTCTCGCGGGCGCCGAAGCCGGCGGCCTTGTAGAGAAACGCCGTCGAGCCGTAGATCGCCGGGTGGTCGTCCTGCTGGCCGTGTTCGATGCCGAAGTCGAGCTGGTTCTCGAAGGCGACCGAGTCGCTGATGTGCAGTCGCCAGGCGCCGTCGCACTCGTTCGTGCAGAAACCGGTCCGCACCTCGTGCGCGGAGTTGCCGTGGAACGGAGTCGAGTACGTGCCGGCGTTGAAGTACCAGCCGGACTCGTAGAAGTCCTCTGTCCCGGTGCCGTGGATGGCCGGCGTCCGCTCGCCGTCGGCGTACACCCGCTCGTCACCCTCGAGGTACCCGCGGGTGTTGCCGTCGGCAAGCAGTCCCTCCATGGTCTGCGAGACGCCGACGAACTTCCCGCGCCCGGTCACGTCCGCGAAGGCCCAGTCGCTGCCCTGCGTGGTCTCGCCGCGCTTCGAGATCGCGGTGAAGTACCCGATCTTGCCGGTCGCCAGCTCGGCCGCCTTGCTCCCGTCCCGCGCGGCCGTCACCTCGGCCTGTCCCTTCAACGGGTACGCCGTCGGGTTGACCAGCGTCACCGTCGCGCGGGCGGCGTACGGCATCGGCCACCAGGAGGAGTACCAGCCGTCGGGGTCCATCGCGAAGAACAGCGAGTGCACCGGGTTCTCGCCGAGGCCGGAGCCGAAGAACTCGCCGAGCGGGGCATCCACCCGCTTCTGACCGTCGATCGCCACCTGGACACGGACGCCCGCGAGCAGCGTGTCGGACGGCTTCACCCGGGCCGCGTCCGCGTCGGTGGGGGCGTATGTCATCGCGTGCTCGCCGCTCCAGTTCTGCTTGCTGATCGAGTACCCGTGGGCCTGCTCGTCGGCGACGTGGTTCGGGCCGACGTCGAGGGTGTCGGTGCGGCCCGCGCTGGAGTCGACCCAGTACGCGAACTCGTTGAAGTCCAGGTCGGAGGAGATGAACTGGTTGCTGATGGTGATCCGCGACTTGCCCGCGGTCAGTGCGGGCGGCAGGTCGACGGATTGGTCGTGCCACTGCGTGCCCTGGGCCTTGAGCGGCGCCCACTCTCCGGCCGGTACGCCGTCGACGAGGATCTTCGCGCGCTGGTTGCCGATGCTGAGGTCCATCCGCCGGGTCAGCTTCACGCCGGTGTTCGCCGGGTCGATCTTCATCGTGAACGTACTGCCGCCGAGGAACGCGCGGCCGTCGTCCGCGAGACTCTTCAGGTTCAGGCCGACGATGTCCGGCAGCTTCAGCCGGAGCGCGCTCAGCTCACCGGGCCCCCGGGTGTCCGCCAGCGTGACTTGCTTGCCCGGGGCAAGGTTCACCGGCGTCGACGTGGTGCTGGCGTTCGGCCGCGCGGGCTTGGGGTCCTTGGTGCCGGCGGCGTTCAGCAGCTTGAGGACGTCCTCGGCCTTGTCGGCCGGGTCGAACGTCCGTACGCCGTTCGCGTCCGGGAACTTGCGGTAGTCGACGTGGTAGAAGAGCGGGTTGTTCTGCGTGGTGATCCGCATCGAGGAGCGGTACGGCATCGGCACCCGGATGTACACGCCGCCGCTGCTCTGTACGCCGTTCGCGACCAGCGGATAGCTGAACGGGGCGCCGAGCTTGCCGTCGACGATGTCCTGCAGCGAGCCGTGCAGCACCTGCTTGCCGTCGAGCTCGACCGTGATCGTGCCGGTCTTGCTCACGTTGCCCCCGTCGCGGGTGAACCAGATCGACGCGATCTCACCGGCCCCGCTGGCCTCGGCGATCACGCAGCCCGCGGTGGTCGTCCGGAGGCAGGAGTAGGTGCCGTCGAAGCCGTCGTTGTTGCTGCCGTCACGGCCGAAGCTGGAGAACTGCTTGGTACGGACACCGGTCTGGAGCTCGGGTAACCGGTCCAGATTCCGGTACACGTCCCAGCCCA
The DNA here is from genome assembly GCF_035655035.1 of Kribbella sp. Taxonomy (GTDB): domain Bacteria; phylum Actinomycetota; class Actinomycetes; order Propionibacteriales; family Kribbellaceae; genus Kribbella. The sequence continues at coordinate 23,369 of NZ_DASRVN010000791.1, forward strand.
CCGGACCGTTGTCGTTTCCCGGCGGTGAGGCCGAAGCTGAGGCTGAGGCGGTGGTGGGCAGGGCCAGGAGTGCGCAGGCAGCCAGTGCGATGACACGACGGAGCATGGGCGGGTTCCTCCGTGATGGGAAATCGATTTCTGAGATGTCTACCACCGATGTTTGCGGTTGAGAAGGCCTCAGGCAGACTGGACCCCGCACACAACTTCAGACTCTGCGGGAGATTCGATGAACTCTGCGAAAGCCCAGATCGGCGTCACCGGCCTAGCGGTGATGGGCCGCAACCTGGCCCGGAACCTCGCGCGTAACGGGTTCCGCGTCGCCCTGCACAACCGGTCCCAGGCGCGGACCGACTCGCTGGTCGCGGAGTTCGGCTCCGAAGGCGAGTTCGTGCCGTCGACCGACCTGGCGGGCTTCGTCGAGTCGCTGGAGCCGCCGCGCCGGGTGATCGTGATGGTCAAGGCCGGCGCCCCGACCGACGCCGTCATCGACGAACTGGTGCCGCTGCTCGACGAGGGCGACATCGTCGTCGACGCCGGCAACGCGCACTTCCTGGACACCCGGCGCCGCGAGGCCGCGCTGCGCGAGAAGGGCCTGCACTTCGTCGGCTCCGGCGTCTCCGGCGGCGAGGAGGGCGCGCTGAACGGCCCGAGCATCATGCCCGGCGGCTCCCCGGAGTCGTACGCGGCGCTCGAGCCGATGCTGACCAAGATCTCCGCGCATGTGAACGGCGAGCCCTGCTGCGTGCACGTCGGCCCGGACGGGGCCGGCCACTTCGTGAAGATGCTGCACAACGGCATCGAGTACGCCGACATGCAGCTGATCGCGGAGGCGTACGACCTGCTCCGGCACGTGCTCGGGCTGTCCCCGGCCGAGCTCGCCGACGTGTTCCGGGAGTGGAACACCGGCGACCTCGAGTCGTTCCTGATCGAGATCACCGCGGAGGTGCTGAGCCAGACCGACCCGACCACGGGCGGCCCGTTCATCGACGTCGTCCTGGACCAGGCCGAGCAGAAGGGCACCGGCCGCTGGACGGTGCAGTCGTCGCTCGACCTCGGCATCCCGGTCAGCGGTATGGCCGAGGCCGTCTTCGCGCGCTCGCTGTCCGGTGACGTCGTACGGCGGGAAGCGGCCGCCGGCGTGCTGCCGGGTCCGGGCGACGTGAAGGCGGACGTCGACCGGGACCAGTTCATCGACGACGTGCGGCACGCGCTGTACTCGTCGAAGCTGGTCGCGTACGCGCAGGGCTTCGACGCGATCCGGGCGGCCAGCGAGGAGTACGGCTGGGACATCGACCTCGGCGCGATGGCGACGATCTGGCGCGGCGGGTGCATCATCCGGGCCCGGTTCCTGGATCGCATCAAGGAGGCGTACGACCGGAACCCGGACCTCCCGTCGCTGCTCGTCGACGACTACTTCCGGGACGCGGTCGGCAACGGCCAGGACGCGTGGCGCCGGGTGGTCGCGACCGCGGCCACGGTCGGCGTGCCGGCTCCCGGGTTCTCCGCCGCGTTGTCGTACTACGACGGCCTGCGCGCGGAGCGGCTGCCTGCGGCACTCATCCAGGGGCTGCGGGACCTGTTCGGGGCGCACACATACAAGCGCGTCGACCGGGAGGGAAGCTTCCACCTGGAGTGGTCCGGCGACCGTTCGGAGACCGCTCAGTAGCGGCGAGCGGCTGATTGGCGCTGGCGTCGAACATGTGTTCTAATAGTCGTCCAGCAACAGTCAGAAGGAGAACGCCGCAACGATGACTGTAGACACCTTTGCAGTAGAAGCGCCGTCAGACCTGGTCGACACTCCCGCGGTCGTCGAGACACCTGAGGTCGTCGAGGCGCCGAAGCCGAAGAAGGCTCCGGCGAAGAAGGCGGCCGGCAAGAAGGCCAAGACCATCGAGCTCACGCTGACCGTCACCGGCACCGCGGACGGCGAGTGGCACGCCGAGCTCAAGCAGGGTACGACGTACCTGGCGCGCGACCTGGCCGTCGCCGCGGCCGCGGTGTCGCGGGCGGCCAAGGAGCTGCACGAGGACCTGTCGACCCCGATCGACGAGGTGATCGAGGAGGCCCGCGCCCAGCAGGCCGCCAAGGTCGCCGCCCTCGAGGCGGAGCTGGAAGCCGCCAAGAAGGCCCTCGCCGATCTCGACTGACCACGAGTGATCGCTGTATCCATCCCGACGCAGGCTCCCCGTGGTGATCAACTTCCCTGATGACCACGGGTTGGAAGTACGGAACCCGTCCGCAGCTGTGTGAGGTGGCTGCGGGCGGGTTCCGGACCTACCAGGGACCTATTGGGGCTGGGTCTTGAGGACGATGCGCAGGTTCGCCTTGGGCTGGTGCTGCCAGGCTTCCTCGGCCTGCTCGAGCGGGTAGGTCTCGATGATCGGGCGGACGTTCTTCAGCACGGCGAAGTTCAGCGTGTCCTCGGAGTCCTGGGCCACCCCGGAGTACCAGCCGGACACCGACAGCCGGCCGTCGGCGAGCGCGTGGCCGGTGACCTCGATCGGGTCGCCGCCCTCCAGGACGATCAGCTGACCGTTCGGACGCAGGCCCTTCACCAGGTCGCTCTGGAGTTCCGCGCGGGACACGGTCGCGAGGATCGCGGCCGCACCGCCGAGGGCCTTCAGCGCCTCGCCGGCGTCGCCCTCGGTGCTGTCGATGTACTCGTCCGCTCCGAGCTGCCGCGCCAGCTTCTCCTTGTCGCGCCCGCGGTTGATCGCGACCGTCCGGAACCCCATCTTGTCGGCGAACTGGATCGCCAGGTGCCCGACCCCGCCGACCCCCTGCACCGCGACGGTGTCCCCCGGCCCGGCGTGGGCGTGCCGCAGCGCGTTGAACGCGGTGATCCCGCCGCACATCAACGGCGCCGCGTCCTCGAAGCTCAGCCCGTCCGGGATCCGCGCCACCGCGTCCTGCGGCACCACCAGGTACTCCGCGTACCCGCCGTCGGACGACGTGCCGACGATCGTGCGCTGTACGCAGTTCGTGAAGTCGCCGCGCCGGCAGAACTCGCAGGTGAAATCGACGCCGCCGGACCAGCCGACGCCGACCCGCTGCCCGGCTTCCCAGAGCGTGACGCCGTCGCCGGCCGCGTCCACGACACCGGCGATCTCGTGCCCGGGGATCCGCGGCAGCGTCGTCCCGAACAGCGCGTTCCGCGGGATCGCGTCGCCGCCGCAGATCCCGCAGGCGTGCACCTGCACCCGGATCTGTCCCGCGGCAGGCTCGGGGATCGGTACGTCGGTCACGACGAACGGGCCGCCGGGCTGCTGCACCTGGGCCGCACGCATGGTTCCAGTCATGTCTCTCCTCGAAGGTCAGTGCATTCCACGGTCAGTGCATTCCACGGTCAGTGCATTCCGCCGTCGGCGATGATCTGCTGGCCGGTGATCAGCCCGGCCGCGTCGCCGGCGAGGAAGGCCGCGATCCCGGCCACGTCCTCGGCGCTGCCCAGCCGCCCGATCGGCACCATCGCGACCAGGGACTGCTTGTACTCGTCGTTCGCCGGATCGGTGAAGATCCCGGCGCCGTCGATCGGCCCCGGGACGATCGTGTTCACCGTGACACCGCGCGGCCCGAGCTCCAGCGCCAGGACGCGGGCCAGGTACCCGGTCGCGACCTTGCTGGTCCCGTAGAGGCCGACGCCCAGTTGCGGGACGGTCGTGGTGTTCGACGAGATCGTGATGATCCGGCCGTTGTCGGCGATCCGCCGGGCGGCCTCGCGCAGGACGAAGTACGGGCCTTTGGTGTTCACCCGGAACAGCAGGTCGAAGTCCTCCTCGGTGACGTCGGCGACCGGGACGTTCACCTTCTCCATACCGGCGTTCGCGACCACGACGTCGAGCCGGCCGAACTCCGCGAACGTCGCGTCGTACAGCCGCTGGATGCCGGCCACCTCGGAGACGTCGGCGGCGACCGCGATCGCCCGGACGCCGAGCGCCTTCGCGGCGTCCAGGACCTCGGCCGCGGCGGCCTCGTCGCGCGAGTAGTTGACGACGACGTTCGCGCCCTCGGCGGCGAGCCGGAGCAGGATCGCGCGGCCCAGGCCCTTCGACGAGCCGGTGACGAGCGCCGTTCTGGTTTCTCCCATGCTTCGATCGTGCTGGCTGGACGGGCGCCGCGGAAACAGAGATTTGCTGGCGAGGGCACAACGAATCGTTGTGGCACGATGGGAGCTGTGGACCTGAGCTTGCGCCTCCTGCAGGCGCTCGACGCGGTCGCGGCGGAGGGCAGCATGACGCGGGCCGCGCGGACACTGAACCTGACGCAGCAGGCGGTCAGTGGGCAGATCCGGCAGCTGGAACGGGTGGTCGGTACGCCGCTGGTCGAACGCCGGCCGACCGGGATCGAGCTGACTGCGGCCGGCGAGGTCGTGCTCAAGCAGGGCGCCGCGTTGCTGTCGTCGGCGCAGACGATGGTGGCGGAGGCGCGACTGGCCGCGTCCGGACGGCCGGATCCGTTGCGGATCGCGTTCAAGGCGCAGAGTACGGCGCACTTCATGCCTGCGGTCGAGGCGGCGCTGCGGGTCGAGGCACCGGACCTGGAGCTGCGGCCGATCGCGTCGCACACGCTGCCGGAGGAACTCGAGGCGCTCACGTCGGGGCGCGCGGACGCGGCGTTCCTGTGGCTGCCGATCGGCGACGACCCGCGGTTCACCGTTCATCCGCTGCTGCCGGAGGACCGCTGGGTGGCGCTCCCGCCCGGGCATCCGCTGGAGTCCCGGACGTCGTTGCGGATCGCGGACCTGGCCGGCGTACCGGTGATCGGGCCGCGCGACGGGATGCCCGCGGCGGTCGTCGACTTCTGGTTCATCGACCCGCGCCCGGACGGCACCCGCGCGGTCTTCGGGCCGCAGGCGAGTACGCCGGAGGAGTGCCTGCACCTGGTGGCGGCCGGTCACGGCTGCTGGATCGCGCCCGCCTCCACGGTCACGTACTTCGCCCACCCGCGGCTGACCTGGCTCCCGCTGGTCGACGCCGAGCCGAACGTCCTGGCCCTGGTCTGGCCCCGGCACGCGGCGGACCCGATGCTGCACCTGCTCCTCGAGCAGACCCTCCGCACCCTGTTGCCGACCGCAACGACCTGACGGCTCCGGGAACGCCGGATGAACACGATGTGACGCAGACGGCACGCCGAAGTAGTGGGCGGGGGCCGGCCGATGGCCTTACCGTGGGTGACCTGGGTCGCTCCGGAGGGGGTCAGATGGGCAGGTTCCAGGACTTGGGGTCGCTGCTGATGGTGCGCGGCGCCGACGAGCTCGACCATGCGGGCGGCACGCTGTACGTGCACCTGCACCGGGTCGCCAAGCGGCTCGGGTCGCTCGGCGCCTCCGACACGCTGGTGCTGGCCGGGCTGGCGCACGCGGCGTACGGGACCGACGGCTACCCGACGCACCTGTTCGACTGGCAGACCGAGCGCCCGGTGCTGGAGTCGGTGATCGGCGCCGGGGCCGAGACGATCGTCTACCGGTACGGCGCCTGCGACCGGGAGACGACCTGGCGGGACCTCGCCGAGCACCACACGGTCACCGACCGCTTCACCGGTACGTCGGAGGAGCTCGGCGCCGCGGAGCTGCGGGACTTCACCGACCTGACGATCGTCAACGAGCTGGACGTCCTCGACAACGACGCGAAGCGGGCCGTCAAGCTCCGCCCGTTCCTCCAGGAGCTGCTGCCCCGTTGGCAGTCCATCACCTCACCCGCCGTCCACACCGAGGCTCAGCGCATCCTGCAGCTCTAGCACGGAGCGCTAACACCCAGCTGTAACACTAGGGCCGTGAAACGGTTCCTGTGGCGGGGGTTCGTGGGACTCCTCGGGCTTTGGCTGATCGTCACGATCGCGTCCTTCGGCTACAACTTCGCCACCAACGGAACGGCCGCGCCACCGCCCGGCCTCAAGTACGTCGAGGCCGGCGGTATCAACACCCGCTACGACAGCTGGGGTACGTCGGGCACACCGATCGTCCTCGTCCACGGTGCGGCGGAGTCCGTCGACACCTGGTTCCGGCTGGTGCCGCTGCTCGCGAAGACGCACCGCGTGTACGCGTACGACATCACCGGCTACGGGTACTCCGAGCGCAAGGCGCCGTACACGATCGAGCATCTGGCGGGTCAGCTGCTCGGGTTCCTGGACGCGATGCACCTCGGCGGGCCTGGTCAGCCGCGGCCGGTCCTGGTCGGGCACTCGCTCGGCGCCGGGGTCGCGGCCGAGGCGACGCTGGAGGCGCCGAACCGGGTCGGCGGGATCATGTTCCTGGACGGCGACGGGCTGCCGCTGCCGGGCGGGAGGCCCGGTCCCCCGAGCTGGCTGATCCTCCCGCCGTACCGGACGTCGCTGTTCCGGCTGGTGCTCGCCCAGGGCTGGCTGCTGAAGAAGATCTACAACAGCGTCTGCACCCCGAACTGCCCGCCGATGGACGTCGACGCGTGGACCCGGCCGTTCCGGCAGCCCGGCGCGGAGCAGGCCATCTGGCAGATGACCGCGAACGGGATCCCCGCGGTCCCGGCCGACCGCCTGGCGAAGCTGAAGGAGCTGAAGATCCCCAAGTCGGTGGTGTTCGGAGCGAAGGACACCGACGGCGGCAACGCGACCGAGACCGCGACCCGGATCGGCGCGCCCGCGCCGACGCTGATCCCGAACGCGAGCCACCTGACGATGCTCTCCGACCCGGCCGAGGTGGCGGCAGCGATCGACCGACTTCGCTGACCGCAGATCCCTGGAAAACCGGCGCGCGGCGACGGATGATCGGAACATGGCCCGATACGAAGTGGTTGCGCGCGCGAAGCCCGATCGGCGACTCTCCGACGCCGACTACCTCGACCTGGCCCTGCACTCCTGGTCGCTGGACAAGGGGATGCGGTTCCAGCGGATCGAGGACCTGCCGGACGGTTCGATCGCGATCGTCCTGCAGCAGAAGCTGTCCCCGCGCAAGCCCGACGTGGCCTGCGCGATGGCGAACCGCAGCCTTGCCCAGCTCGGCATCCCGGCCGGCGACATCCAGCGGATCGACCTGCACCGGCTGACCCGCAAGGGTGGCCGCGCGCTGATCCGTTCCTGGGCCGGCCCGAACAACCCGCCCGGCCCCGGGACCGCAGGCGACCGCGAGCCCCGCCGCCCGAAGCCAACACCGCCCCACCTGCAGGCGTATCTCAAGGAGTGAAGACCTCGAAGCGGGCGGCGTACTTCGTGCCGAGGAGCGTGCCGGCCGGTCGTGACGTGCCTTCGAGGAACTCCTCCGGGTCAAAGTCGGGCCAGTTCAGGCCGTCGATGTAGGCCTTGTGCGCTTTCAGCGACCGCACCCCGGTCTCGAACGTGTCGGTGGTGTCCACGCCATGCCGCCCGTTCGGTGAGCCGGCGGCCCACACCTGCCGGACGCCGTCCCACTTGTCGCCGGCGTCCGGGAAGATCCAGCGGTTCGCGGCGTCCCGGACCGCGTCGAGGGTGGCCCGGCCGGTGTTGATGTGGTCGGCCTGGTTCAGCAACACGTCGCCGTCCCAGGAGTCGCGGAAGTTGTTGGTGATCACGATCTCCGGCTGGTGCCGGCGGATCGCCGCGGTGATCACGCGGCGGAGCGCGACGCCGTACTCGATCGTGCCGTCGGGCTGGCCGAGGAACTCGACCGCCGACACCCCGACGATCCGGGACGACTCGATCTGCTCGGCCTCCCGCAGCGGGCCGCACTCGGCCGGGTCGACGCCGTCGATGCCGGCCTCCCCCGACGTCAGCAGGCAGTACACGACCTGCTTGCCCTGCCCGGTCCAGCGCGCGATCGCGGCCGCCGTACCGAACTCCAGGTCGTCCGGGTGCGCCACGACCGCGAGCGCCTTCTGCCAGTCCTCGACAACCGGTTCAAGCTCCATGCCCGCAGGCTAGTCCCCGAAGACCTGCCTGGTGTAGGCGTTCTCGAAGACCCGGTGGGGGTCGAGGCGGTCGCGGACGGCGAGGAAGTCGTCGAAGTGCGGGTACCTGGCGCGCAGGTCGGCCACGGTCAGGGTGTGCAGCTTGCCCCAGTGCGGGCGGCCGCCGTAGTCGGCGACGATGCTCTCGAAGGCCCGGAAGTACGGGTCGTGCGGCAGCCGGTGGTACTGGTGGATCGCGATGTACGCCGTCGCCCGGCCGGACGCGGTGGACAGCCAGATGTCGTCCGGCGCCGCCACCCGGACCTCGATCGGGAACGGGATCCGCTCGCCGGACGCGTCGATCCAGTCCCGCAGCCGGCCCAGCACCTCGACCACGTTCTCCCGCGGTACGGCGTACTCGGACTCGCGGAACACCACGTTCCGCTCCGAACAGAACACCTTGTACGACGCGTCGACGTACTCCCGGGCGGACAGCGCGCGAGAGGCGAACCGGTTGATCCGCGGCACGATCCCGGGCCGCCGTACCGCGAGCCGGTTGGTCAGCTCGAAGACCTTGTTGGACAGCAGCTCGTCGTCCACCCAGCCCCGCACCCGGCCGACGGGCGCCGCGGCGACGTCCGGGCCGACCCGGTTGTTCCGCTTGGTGAGCGCGATCTCGGTGTGCGGGAACCAGTAGAACTCGAAGTGGTCGTTGCCATCGGCAAATTCGTCGAACCCGTCGAGTACGTCGGCCAGCGGCAGCGGCATCTCCTGCGCCCGCAGCAGGAACGCGGGCACGCACTGCAGGGTCAGCGAGCTGATCACACCGAGCGCGCCGACCGAGATCCGGGCCGCGGCGAACACGTCCGGGTGTACCTCGGCCGAGCAGTGCAGCACCGAGCCGTCCGCGGTAACCAGGTCGAGACCGACGAGTTGCGTGGCCAGGCCGCCCAGCTTCGCACCGGTCCCGTGGGTACCGGTGGAGATCGCGCCGGAGACGGTCTGCTTGTCGATGTCCCCGAGGTTCGCCATCGCCAGGTCGAACGCGGCGAGGCCCGCATTCAGCTTCCGCAGACCGGTGCCGGCGCCGACCGTGACCCGGCCGGACGCCTGATCCGCATGCAGGATCGAGGACAGGCCGTCCAGCCGGACCATCACCTGCTCCGGCACCGAGCAGCCCGTGAACGAGTGCCCGGAGCCGATCGCCTTGAGCTTCTTGCCCTGCGCGGCCGCGGTCTTCACCGCCGCCGCGAGTTCGTCGACCGACCCGGGGCGCAGGACCTCGATGCCGGTCGCCGACTCGGTGCCGG
>NZ_DASRVN010000792.1:0-3535 GCF_035655035.1 Kribbella sp.
ACCGCGTCGCCCTTCCAGAACGGCAGCCGACCGGGCTGACCCGGCGCGGGGGAGACCAGCACGCGGTCGTGGGTGATGTCCTCGATCCGCCAGCTCGACGCCCCGAGCGTGAACACGTCGCCGACCCGCGACTCGTACACCATCTCCTCGTCGAGCTCGCCGACCCGGTGATTGGTCGACTCACCGACCAGGAACACCCCGAACAGCCCACGATCCGGAATCGTCCCGCCGCTCGTCACCGCTAGCCGCTGCGCACCAGGGCGGCCGGATATCTCCCCGCTCACCCGGTCGAACACGATCCGCGGCCGCAGCTCCGCGAACTCGTCCGACGGATAGCGGCCGGACAGCATGTCGAGCACTCCGTCGTACGCCGATCTCGGCAGCGTGGCGAACGGGGCGCAGCGGCGTACCAGAGCGAAGAGCTCGTCCACGTCGACCGCGTCCAGGGCCACGATCGACACGATCTGCTGGGCGAGCACGTCGAGCGGATTCGCCGGGATGTGGAGGCTCTCGATCAGGCCGTCCCGCATCCGCTGCACGACGACCGCGGTGTCGATCAGGTCGCCGCGGAACTTCGGGAACAGCACGCCCCGGGACACGGCGCCGACCTGGTGACCGGCACGACCGACACGCTGCAGGCCACTCGCGACGGACGGCGGCGCCTCGACCTGGATCACCAGATCCACCGCGCCCATGTCGATACCGAGCTCGAGACTGCTGGTCGCGACCACGCAGGGCAGCCGGCCGGACTTCAGGTCCGCCTCGATCAGCGCCCGCTGCTCCTTGCTGACCGAGCCGTGATGGGCACGGGCGATCAGTGGCGGCGCCGCCAGCGATCCGCCGGACTGCGCCATCAGCTGGGCCGGCGACCCGAGCTCCTGCAACTCCAGCTCTGCGCGCTCGGCAGCGATCTCGTTCAGCCGGGCGGTCAGGCGCTCGGCCAGACGGCGCGAGTTCGCGAAGACGATCGTCGAGCTGTGCCGGCTGATCAGGTCGAAGACCTGCTCCTCCACATGCGGCCAGATCGAGGCGTGCTGCTGCGGCCCGGCTGCCGAGCCCGACGTCTCCACCTCGGTCGCGGCCAGCTCGGCCATGTCCTCGACCGGCACGACGACGCTCAGCTCCCACTGCTTCGCGAACTTCGGCTGCACCACCGTGACCGCTCGCTCGCCGCCCAGGAACCGTGCGACCTCCTCGACCGGACGAACCGTCGCGGACAGGCCGATCCGCTGCGCCGGCTTGGGCAGCAGCTCGTCGAGCCGCTCCAGAGTCAGTGCCAGGTGCGCCCCGCGTTTCGTCCCCGCGACCGCGTGCACCTCGTCGACGATGACGGTCTCGACGCCTCGCAACGACTCGCGGCCTTGAGAAGTGAGCAGCAGGAACAAGGACTCGGGCGTGGTGATCAGTACGTCGGAGGGCTTTGTCGCGAACCGGCGCCGATCGGCCGCGGGCGTGTCACCGGACCGTACGGCGACGTCGACCTCGACCGGGGCCTCACCGAGCCGGCGAGCGGTCTCGCGGATGCCGATCAGCGGTGCGCGCAGGTTGCGCTCGACGTCGACGGCGAGCGCCTTCAGCGGCGACACGTACAGCACCCGGCAGCGCAGCTTCGGATCGTCGGGAGGCGGAGTCGTGGCCAGCCGGTCCAGCGCCCACAAGAAAGCGGCCAGCGTCTTGCCTGAGCCGGTCGGGGCGACCACCAGCGCGTCCCGGCCCGCCGTGATGGCGTCCCACGCCTCGAGCTGGGCCGGGGTGGCCGCCTCGAAGACGTCGCCGAACCACGCCCGGGTCGCGGGCGAGAACCGGCTCAACGCGCTGGTCTTCTTCACGCCGACCATCTTGCCGGGTGCCGCCGACAGTTTTCACGCCGCCGCTTGTGGTCGCTGCTCGTTCGGCGCCGGTCGCCCGCTGTGAGCGCCTGCTTTCCGTCCGGTGCGTAGATTGTCCCCCTCGTCTGGAATGATCGGCGACATGATGAACCGCGTACGCGCAGCCCTCGTCATCGTGGCCTGCCTGGTCGGGTTGACCGGCTGCGTCAAGATCGACGGCGACCTGAAGGTCGGGTCGAACGAGACGGTGTCGGGCTCGATGAAGATCGGCGTCGACAAGCAGCTGCTGCAGTCCAGCGGCCAGTCGCTGGACAAGATCCGCCAGGAGATCGAGAGCAGTATCAAGTCGTCCGCGACCGAGGGCGTCAGCTGCAAGTCCTTCGACGACGGCAAGTACATCGGTTCTGACTGCACTTTCTCGAACGTGCCCTTCAGCAAGATGGGCGGCGCGAGCCAGGACGGGATCGGCTTCAGCAAGGACGGCAACAAGGTCAAGGTGTCGGTGAACGGCGGCAACGTCGGCAGTAACCTGCCGGCGGGCAGCAGCCAGCCGGAGGTCAACCTCAAGATCACCATGCCGGGCAAGATCCTCGAGCACGACGACGGCGCCAAGGTCAGCGGCCGGACGGCGACGTACGACAGCCTCGACAAGCTGGCGAAGATCTCGCTGACCTCCGAGGCCAGCAGCGGGTTCCCGGCGTGGGCACTGATCTTGATCATCGTCGTGCTGTTGCTGGTGATCGCAGCCGTCGTGTTCTTCGTTCTGCGGAGCCGCAAGGGGAAGGCGCAGCAGGGCTACGGGCAGCCGTTCCCAGGGCAGTATCCGGGTCAGCCTGGGCAGTACGGCGGTCCTGGGCCGTACCAGGGGCAGCAGTACGGTCAGCCTGGTCCCGGTGGACAGTACCCGGGCCAGCCAGGGCAGTACGGCGGTCAGCCAGGCCAGCCTGGTCAGTACGGTGGGCAGCCGGGGCAGTACCCGGGCCAGCCGCAGCAGGGCCAGCCCGGGCAGGCGCCGTACGGTGGTCAGCAGCCGCAGTACCCTGGGCAGCCGCAGCAGGGACAGGGGCAGTGGGGCCCGCCGCAGCAGGGGCAACAGCCACCGCAGCAGGGTCCTGGTGGCTGGGGTCAGCAGCCCGGACAGGGACAGCAGCCTGGACAGCAGTCACAGCAGCCTGGACAGCAGCCGCAAGGCCCGCAGCAGGGTCAGCAGTACGGTCAGCCGCCACAGCAGCCACAGCAGCCACAGCAGCAGAGTGGCTGGGGCCAGCAGCAGGGTGGTCCGGCGGGGCCGCAGCAAGGCCAGCAGGGTGGGTGGGGACCGCCGAAGGACAACGACGGGCAGGCATGAGACTGACTGAGTTCTGGGCCCGGATGGATCACCATCTCGGTCCCGCGTACGCGCGGACCTGGGCGGAGACCCAGGTGGTTCAGGAGCTCGGCGGCCGTACGGTCGTCGAGGCCCTGGACGACGGCGAGACCGCCAAGGTGGTCTGGCGCGCCGTGTGGGCGCACCTCAACCTTCCGCCCAGCGAACGCTGACGCCCACGCAGTACGCCGCCCGCTACCCGGCCCAGCTGGTGCGGGCGGCCCATTCCTCGGCCGGTAGGTACACGAGATCGCACACCGGGTCCTTGAGGTCGCTGTAGTCGCCGATCTCCAGCCCGAGCGTCGCAGCATGCTGCTTGAACGCGCCGTACGCCTGCGCC
>NZ_DASRVN010000793.1:0-13360 GCF_035655035.1 Kribbella sp.
CCGCCGGCTCGATCCGGTGCGGGTTGTGGACAGCGCACTGGCCATCGCCGACGACGAGGGGCCGGCCGCTGTCTCGTTCCGGAAGCTCGCCGCGCAGCACGACGTCACGCCGATGGCGCTGTACCGGCACTTCAAGGACAAAGACGACCTGCTGGCCGCCCTAGGCGATCGCCTGCTCGCGGACGTCGTACTGCCGTCGCCGACGGACGAGCCGTGGGACCGGCAGCTGCACGCGCTGCTGACCGCGTTCGTCGACGCGCTCCGCGCCCACCCGCGGCTGGCGGATCTCACCCTGGCCCGGATCCTGGTCGCCGAGCCCGGTCTCGCGCTGGCCGAGCGGGCGCTGGGCCTGCTGGTCGAGGGCGGCTTCTCGGTCGACGACGCGGCGGAGGTCGGCCGGCAGTCGATCTGCTCGCTGATCGCGCTGGTCACCACGGACCCGATCGCTCGCGAGGTGAGCGACCCGGAGGCGCGGGAGGCCTCGCTGCGCCGCAAGCGCGCGTCGCTGAGCGCGCTGTCGCCCACGCAGTACCCGCTGGTCACCTCCGCGGCGGGCACGCTGATCTGCTCGTCGTCCCAGGACCGGTACTACGCGGTCGGCGTCGACCTGGTGGTCGCCGGGATCCGCGGCGTCCGCGCCTGAGAACGGGTGTCTGAGCGCCACGAACCGTCCGGGGAGGACTACGCTCCGAAACTGAGCGATTCCACTCTCTATGGAGGTACACCGATGGCGGGGAAGTTCGAGCTGTACAAGGACAAGTCCGGGGAGTTCCGCTTCCGCTTGAAGGCTGGGAACGGCGAAGTGATCGCCACCAGCAGCGAGGGCTACAAGACCAAAGCCTCCGCGATGAACGGGATCGACTCGATCAAGCGGAACGCCGGCGAGGCGAACGTCGACGACCAGACTGACTGACACCTCAAGAAAACAAGGGGGTTCTCCAGTGGCCGGAGAACCCCCTGATCAGTTTCAGAGGCCGTCGGCGAACATGACCTCGCGGATCTCCACGCCCAGCCCTTCGATGCCGGCGTCCGGGATCATCGCGGCCAGCTCGTAGGCCCGCTCCCGGGACGCGACGTCGATCAGGTAGAAGCCGCCGAGGAACTCCTTCGACTCCACGAACGGCCCGTCGGTGACCGCCGGTACACCGTTGCGCACCTTCACCACCGCGGTCTCGGCCGGCGCCTTCAGCGCGACCGTGCTGTGGAACTCGCCGGACGCCTTGATGGTGTCCATGAACTTCTGGTGCCCGGCGCCGATCGCCTGCTGCTCCGCCTCGGGCAGCGCCTCGAGGATCTCGGCGTTGACGTTCATGATCAGTAGATACTTCACGGTGTCTCCTCAGGGACCCGGCCCCCGCCTGTCGGGCGCCTTCAACCATCAGTACGGAGCGGGACGCCGCTCCTTGACATGCCCTAGTTTTCTTTCATGACCGGGCTGAGTCTCACAGATGTCCAGGCCGCCGCCGACCGGCTCGCCGGGGTTGCGCACCGTACGCCGGTGCTCACCTCGCGGACGCTCGACGAACGGGTCGGGGCGCGGGTGTTCCTGAAGGCGGAGAACTTCCAGCGGATCGGCGCGTTCAAGTTCCGCGGCGCTTACAACGCGATCAGCCGGCTCGGACCGGAGCAGCTCGCGGCCGGCGTGGCGGCGTACTCGTCGGGGAACCATGCGCAGGCCGTCGCGCTGGCGGCCCGGCTGGCCGGCACCCGGGCGGTGATCCTGATGCCCGAGGACGCGCCGCCGACGAAGCTCGCGGCGACTCGGGGGTACGGCGCCGAGGTGGTGACGTACGACCGGTACACCCAGGACCGGTCCGCGCTGGCCCAGGAGCTGGCGGCGGAGCGCGGGCGGACCCTGATCCCGCCGTACGACCACTACGACGTGATGGCCGGTCAGGGCACGGTCGCGCTGGAGCTGATCGAGGAGGTCGGGCATCTCGGCGCGCTGCTGGTCCCGGTCGGTGGCGGCGGGCTGATGGCCGGCTGCGCGACGGCGGCCACGCTGCTGTCGCCGGGGATCCGGATGATCGGCGTCGAGCCGGCGGCGGGCGACGACCACGCCCGGTCGATGGCGGCCGGCGAGCGGGTGGAGATCGACGTACCGCGGACGATCGCGGACGGGCAGGCGATCTCGATGCCCGGCGAGCTGACCTTCGCGGTGAACCGGAAGCTGGTGGAGTCGTTCGAGCTGGTCAGCGACGCGGAGATCGTGGCCGCGATGGCGTTCGCGTTCGAGCGGCTGAAGCTCGTCCTGGAGCCGAGCGGCGCGAGCGCGCTGGCGGCGCTGCTGGCCGGACGGATCCACGGGCTGCCGGAGCGCGTCGGAGTGGTGCTGTCGGGCGGGAACGTGGGCCTGGAACGCTTCCGCGAGCTGCTCGAAACTAGCTGAACGCGCAAGAACTTTAGGATGCCCTGACCACCCTCTGTGCTCGTTGTCACAGAAAGCCACAGTTCACTGTGATCGAGATCACACCGAAGCCTTCAACGCCTGCCTGAACGCCGCTCAGACACGCTCACGACACCTGGTGTTCATCCACACTTGCTGACCCGTCAGAGGACTGCTCAGGCAGTTTTGGGAGCGACTTTGTGGATTCAAGGGTTTGCGCCGTGATCCTTCTGTTATACAGTCGTCGGCGGTTCGGTAACCAACACGAACCGCACACGAGTCAACGCCGAGCTCCGCCAGGCTCGTGTGCTCCCCTCGAATACCAATGGCGGAGGTGGGGGACCCAGGAAGTTGGGTCTCGACCGTGAGTGGTCGGAACCCTGGGGTGAAGTCCGCGGGAGCGGACCGGGCTATGAATCCCAGCCCGAACCCGACAGCTAACTTCACAGGCGTCGGGAGACAACCATGCCCGTCACTGCCCGACGGACGTCGCTGCTGCGCGCCGTCAAGTCCGCTGAGACCAGTACCGACCGGCCCACCGGCCGGACCCCGGCGAAGCACCGCAGGACCAGCAAGTCCGGTGCGCCCCGCGCCGCAGCCGCCGTCCTCACGGTCGGCCTCGCTGTCGGTGGTGGAGCCGCACTGAGCATCGGCACCACCCCGGCGACCGCGTCCGCGGCCGCCATGACCGCGGCTCAGCAGCGCGGTCACATGAGCATCCCGAGCCGGCCGCTGCTCCGGAAGGGTGACTCCGGCCCGACCGTGAAGTACGTCCAGAAGGCCCTGCACCTGGGACCGGACGGCTACTTCGGCAACAGCACCGTCGCGGTGCTGAAGAAGTTCCAGACGTCCTGGGGCTTGAAGGCCACCGGCTACACCGACAAGCACACCTGGGGCCGGCTGACCTGGGCCGCGAAGCACAAGGTGCTCTACGGCAACCGGGGTGCCACCTCGACCGGTGCGACCTCGACCGGTGTCGGCACGTTCCGGGCGAAGGTGCTCAAGGAAGCAGCCAAGCTCAAGGGCACGCCGTACCGCTACGGCGGCACGAGCACCAGCGGCTTCGACTGCTCCGGCTACACCGGCTACGTGTACAAGTACGCCGGGCACAAGCTGCCCCGCACGTCGCGTCAGCAGTACGCCGCGACCAAGCACATCAGCCGCAGCGCCGCCAAGCCGGGCGACCTGGTGTTCTTCAGCAACCCTGGCGGCGGCGTGTACCACGTCGGCATCTACGCGGGCGGGAACATGCTGTGGCAGGCCTCGAAGCCGGGACGTCCGGTGGCCAAGTCGAAGATCTGGAGCAGCAGCGTCAGCTTCGGGCGCGTCTGAGTCCTGACCGGCGGCGCCCTTCCCCCTAGTGGGCGCCGCCGGTCGTCAGCGTTCCCTCCCCCCAGGCACGCTGACTTCCGAAACCGGCCCGGGCCGTCGCCCCACCCCTCCGACGGACCGGGCCGGTTTCCTGTTGTTCACCCCCGCCTCCTACGCTGACCGCTCTTCGACGGCGGAGGCCTGGGTGAAACGACTGGTCGCAGTGCTCTGGATCATCGCGGTCGGCATGACGACCTACACGTCCACACGCGCGATCGCGGAGCAGTCGCGGGCCGCCGGCCGGTCCCAGTTCCACGTCCTTGTCAGCGCCGGCGACAAGCTCCTCACCTGGCACGGCGCCCCGAGCTGGTACTACCCGGCGTACTGGACCCTGGTGATCGTCACGGTCGTCCTCACCGTCCTGTCGTGGAGGCGGACCTAGTCGAGGAGTCCGGCCTCGTAGGCGAGGATCGCCACCTGCACGCGGTTGGTCGCGTCCAGCTTCACCAGTGCCCGGGAGACATGGGCCTTCACGGTGGCCTCGCTCATGAACAGCTTCCGGCCGATGTCGGCGTTCTGCAGGCCGCGGCCGACCTCGACCAGCACCTCCCGCTCGCGCTCGGTGAGCCTGCTGATCCGCTCCTGCGCCGCCCGTTTCCGGTCGGCGCGCGGGTCGCCCGCGAAGTGCCCGATCAGCCGCCGGGTCACCGCCGGCGACAGCATCGCGTCCCCGGCCGCCACCACCTTGATCGCCTGCACCAGCTCGCGCGGCGGGGTGTCCTTCAGCAGGAACCCGCTCGCCCCGGCCTGCAGCGCCCGGAACACGTAGTCGTCCAGGTCGAACGTCGTCAGTACGACGATCTTGGGCGGGTCCGGCAGCGCCTGCACCTCTCGGGTCGCGGCCAGTCCGTCCAGCCGCGGCATCCGGATGTCCATCAGTACGACGTCCGGCTGGTGCTGCTTCACCATCTCGGCGGCGTCCGCGCCGTCCTCGGCCTCGGCGACCACCTCGAGGTCCTCGTCGGACTCGAGGATCATCTTCAGCCCGGCCCGCACCAGCGCCTCGTCGTCCACGATCAGCAGCCGCGTCATCGTTCTCCCTCGTCCACGAGCACCGGCTCGCTGTCCTGCCGATGGTCGTCCCACGGTATCCAGGCTTCGACCCGCCAGCCGCCATCCGTCGTCGGCCCTGTGGACAACCGTCCGCCGGCCAGCTCGACCCGCTCGCGCAGACCGACCAGCCCGGCGCCGGCTCCAGGCAGCAGCGAACCGGCAGCCACCGGCCGTACGTTCGTCACCCGGACCGTCACACCGGTCCCCCGGGCGCCCTGCACCTGGACGTCGGTGGCGGCGCCGCGGGCGTGCTTGTGCACGTTGGTCAGCGACTCCTGCACGACCCGGTAGACCGTCCGGCCGATCGCCACCGGTACGTCGTCCGGCAGCGACCCGTCGTACCCCACGGTCACGCCCGCGTCCCGGGACGCCGTGATCAGCCGCTCCAGGTCGGACGCCATCGGGACCGGGGCCAGGTCGGCACCCGCCACGCTGACGTCGGTCCGCAGTACGCCGAGCACCTCGCGGAGGTCCTCCATCGCCTGCCGCGCGGTCTCCCGGATCAGCCGGGCGGAACCCTCGACCTTGTCCGCGCCGACCGCGGGGTTCACCTCGAGGCCGCCGGCGTGCAGCGCGATCAGCGAGACCTTGTGCGCGAGCACGTCGTGCATCTCCTGGGCGATCCGGGCCCGCTCGCCCAGCCGGGCCTGCTCGCTGCGCAGCTCCCGCTCCGCCTCGGCCCGCTCGGCGCGGTCCCGCAGCGACGCCATCAGGTCGCGGCGGGCACCGACGTACGCCCCGATCGCTATCCAGGTGCCGACCAGGAACGGCCCGGTGAACATGGACACCCAGATCTGGTTCTGGTTGCCCCAGCTGTTCAATACATAGGCGGCGTACGCCGCGACGCCGAGGATCGCCAGTGCGTAGTCGCGGCGGCGGATCGACAGCGTCAGCAGCGCCAGGCCCATCGGGACGAAGATCGCCGCGGTCAGCATCGCGAGCACGGTGATCGCGGTGACCGTGACCGGGAAGCGGCGGCGCCAGAACAGCGCGAGCGAGGCGACGATGCCGGCGGCCAGCACGTACCAGTGGTTCGGCCAGCTTCCCGGACCGGAGGCGGCCTGCAGGACGATGGTCAGCAGGCTGAAGCCGACGTACAGGATGTCGCGCAGGCGCGGGGCATGCCTGACCCACCAGGCATACCACCGGCGCAACCGTCGCATTCCGTCACTGTAGTTCGGCCGGCGACGGGATCTCCTCCCCCTTCCGGTTACGTTCCGGGCCCGGACGGACGACTTTCGTAGGGGGTCGGAACAACCGGTCGTCCGATGTGCGGAGGGCGTCGCGGACGGTTGACTCGATGCCATGATCACCGTCGAGAACCTGACCAAGCGCTACGGCAGCACCACGGCTGTCCAGGACGTCTCGTTCACCGTCCAGCCGGGCAGCATCACCGGCTTCCTCGGGCCGAACGGGGCCGGCAAGTCCACCACGCTGCGGATGCTGACCGGGCTGACGCCGCCGACCTCCGGTACCGCCACCATCACCGGCAAGCGGTACGTCGAGCTGCCGAACCCGGGCCGCGTCGTCGGGGTGATGCTGGATGCCGCCGCGCAGCACCCGGGCCGCACCGGCCGCGAGACGCTGCTGCTGAACGCCAGCCTGCTCGGGGTGCCGAAGGCCCGCGTCGACGAGCTGCTCGAGGCGGTCGGCCTCAGCCACGCCGCGAAGCGCCGCGTCGGGCAGTACTCGCTGGGCATGCGGCAGCGGCTCGGGATCGCGAGCGCGCTGCTCGGCGACCCCGCCGTACTGATCCTCGACGAGCCCGCGAACGGGATGGACCCGGAGGGCATCCGCTGGATGCGCGGGCTGCTGCAGGACTTCGCCGCTCGCGGCGGCACCGTGATCCTGTCCAGCCACCTGCTCGGTGAGGTCCAGGCCACCGTCGACCGGCTGGTCGTGATCGGCGGCGGCCGGATCGTCGCCAACGGCTCGCTGGACGAGCTCCTGGCCGGCTCCGGGACGCTGGTCCGCGGTCTCGACCCGGCCGGGCTGCGCGCGGCACTGACCGCCGCCGGACTGCAGGTCGACGCCGCCACCGAGGGCGCGCTGCGCGTCGACGCCACCGCCGAGCAGGTCGGGCGTGCCGCCGCAACTGCCGGTCAGATCCTTCTCGAACTCCGCCAGAGCGACGGCGCCGGCCTGGAGGACCTGTTCTTCCAGCTCACCGCCACGCCTGCCGCCGCCTGATCACACACTTCTTCCTGGAGACCCTGATGACCACCGTGACCGACGTCGCGCCCGCGACGACCGCCAAGCACCGCAGCGAGGTGGCGACCAGCCTCCCGCCCGCCCGCGGCCAGTCGTTCCTGAAGCTCGTCACGATCGAGCTCCGCAAGTCCGTCAACACCCGCAGCGGCCGGGTACTGATCGCCGCGATCCTGCTGATCGCGCTCGCCGCGCTCGCCTGGCAGCTGACCCACATGCCGTCCGGGCCGGTCGGCTTCGACTTCTTCCTGGGCGCCGCGATCACCGGCGTGATGCTGCTGCTGCCGGTCATCGGCGTGATGACGATGACCTCGGAGTGGACGCAGCGGACCGCGCTGACCACGTTCACGCTGTCGCCGCGCCGGGTGCGCGTGCAGCTGGCGAAGTTCGTGTCGGCGATCGTCCTGAGCGCGGTCGTGCTGACCGGGGTCGTCGTACTGGCCCTCGCCACCACCGCCGTCGCGGGCGCCGCCACCGATCACACCGCGTCGTACGCCGGGCTCGGCGGACTGCTCGCCGGGGCGTACCTGACGGTCGCGCTGAACGTCGTGATGGGTGCCGCGTTCGGTGCCGTGGTCCCGCAGACCGCGGTCGCGATCCTGATGTACTTCATCGCGCCGACCGCCTGGTCGCTGGCCGGGCCGGCGCTGTTCAAGGACAACGCGAAGTGGCTCGACGTGTTCGGCGCGCTGGGCCGGATCGCGAACCGGGACCTGCACGGAATGGCCGCCGAGACGCTCACCGCGGTAGGGGTCTGGATCGTCCTGCCGACCATCGTCGGACTGTGGGCAAGCTCACGTCGCGAGGTCAAGTAGCGGGTACCGGACGCGGCGAGGTGGGCCGGTTCGAGGGGCCCGGCCCACCTCGCCGATGCTGTGATCGGACCTCTGCAGGGCTCGGCGAGGGGGCGGTGCGTGTGTCGGTCCGCCGCTCCGGGTATCCTTGAACCACGATTACTGACGACTGATCCGTGGGCGCCACGCAGCGTACCCGGTTGACTTGTGCGAGGGGGTCGACGCTATGGGGCGCGGCCGTGCAAAGGCCAAGCAGACGAAGGTCGCACGCGACCTGAAGTACCGCACCTGGGACACCGACTTGGACCAGCTCAAGCGAGAGCTGTCCGGTGACCAGGGGGGCGACCGTTCTGCGAATGGTGACAACGACGGCGACGGAGACGACGCCGACGACTACCACCCCCGTCGGTAAGCATTAGCCCGGCTGAGCTGCTCAGGCGCCCTTTGCGGGGTGGCTGAGCAGTTCACCGTGCGCCCGACGTGTTCCACACACCAGCACCACCTGTGGCGGACCACCGACTTCGGGCAGCCCGAGGCGTCGGACTGCCCGAACGGACCCGCCCGCAGGTGGCGCGGTGCATCATCCGCCCTCGGCGCTTGCTCTCCTGGGCGCCTGGTCGGCGCCCAGGTCTGTGGCCTCGGCGTACGCGGCTACTTGGCGTAGGTGCCCTCGAGAGTGACGGTGCCGCCTGCGGTCGCGGTGACCTCGCCGCACACCCAGGCGGGGATGTCGCGGGCCGCCAGCGCCCGGATCGCGGCGTCGGCCGAGGACGGGTCCAGGACGGCGACCATGCCGGCGCCCATGTTCAGCGTCTTCTCGAGCTCCGGCAGCGGTACGTCGCCGAGCAGTCCGACGAGCCCGAAGATCGGCTCCGGCATCCACGTCGAGCGGTCGATCCGGACCGACAGCTCGTCCGGGATGACCCGCGCCAGGTTCGCCGCGAAGCCGCCGCCGGTGATGTGCGACATCGCGTGCAGCGGCTTGCCGTCGCCGACGTTCAGCTCCTGGACCAGCTCCAGGCAGTGCTTCGCGTACACCCGGGTCGGCGTCAGCAGCACCTCGCCCAGCGTCGTCCCCAGCTCCGGCACGGTCCGGTCCAGCGTCCACTTCGCGCGGTCGAAGAACACATGCCGCACCAGGCTGTACCCGTTCGAGTGCAGACCCGACGACGCCATCGCCAGTACGACGTCCCCCGCGCGCACCCGCTCCGCGCCGAGCACCTCGTCGGCCTCGACCACACCGGTCGCCGCGCCCGCGACGTCGTACTCGTCCGCCTCCAGCAGGCCCGGGTGCTCCGCGGTCTCCCCGCCGACCAGCGCCGTACCGGCCTCGACACACGCCTCCGCGATGCCCTTCACGATCTGCGCGATCGTCTCCGGGACCACCTTGCCGGTGCAGATGTAGTCGGTCATGAACAGCGGCTCCGCGCCGCACACGACCAGGTCGTCGACGACCATCCCGACCAGGTCGAACCCGATCGTGTCGTGCTTGTCCAGCTTCTGCGCGATCGCGACCTTGGTCCCGATCCCGTCCGTCGACGTCGCCAGCAGCGGCCGCCGGTACGACGTCAGCGCGGTCGCGTCGAACAGCCCGGCGAACCCGCCGAGCCCGCCGACCACCTCCGGGCGGGTCGCCTTCGCCACCCACTCCTTCATCAGCTCGACGGCCCGGTCACCGGCCTCGATGTCGACCCCGGCGGCGGCGTAGCTCGCCCCTTCGCTCACTGTTCTTCTCTTCCTGTCGGGGCTCTCGGGCCTGTACTACGGGCGGCTCAGGGCGTCGGCGGCACCCGCGCCGCCCGCCACCGTCGCGAGTCCGTCCGCGTCGGTCCGCACCGGGTCCTCCAGCAGGTGCTTGCCGAGCTGCTCGGGATCCGGCAGCGCGACCGGGTACACGCCGTCGAAACAGGCGCGGCAGAGCCGGTCCATCGGCACCGTGGTCGCCTCGACCAGACCGTCCAGGCTGATGTACCCGAGCGAGTCGGCGCCGAGCGAGCGGCAGATCTCCTCGGTGTTCAGCCCGTTCGCGATCAGCTCGGCGCGGCTGGCGAAGTCGATGCCGTAGAAGCACGGCCACTTCACCGGCGGCGCGGTGATCCGGACGTGGATCTCCTTCGCGCCGGCCTCGCGCAGCATCCGGATCACGGCGCGCTGGGTGTTACCGCGGACGATCGTGTCGTCGACGACGACCAGGCGCTTGCCCTCGATCACCTCGCGGAGCGGGTTCAGCTTCAGCCGGATGCCGAGCTGACGGATCGTCTGGCTCGGCTGGATGAACGTGCGGCCGACGTACGCGTTCTTCACCAGGCCGGAGCCGTACGGGATCCCGGACTCCTCGGCGTACCCGATCGCGCCCGGCGTACCGGACTCCGGGGTCGCGATCACCAGGTCCGCCTCGGCCGGGTGCTCCTGGGCCAGCTTGCGGCCGATCTCGACCCGGGTCGAGTAGATCCGCTGCCCGGAGATCTGGGTGTCCGGGCGGGCCAGGTACACGAACTCGAACAGGCAGCCCTTCGGGTCCGGCTCGGCGAACTTCGTCGACCGCAGTCCCTCGGCGTCCACCGCGACGATCTCGCCCGGCTCGACCTCGCGGATGAAGCTCGCACCGCAGATGTCGAGCGCCGCGGTCTCACTCGCGATCACCCAGCCGCGCTCCAGCCGGCCCAGCACCAGCGGGCGGATGCCCTGCGGGTCACGGGCGGCGTACAGCGTGTTCTCGTCCATGAAGATCAGGCTGTAGGCGCCCTTGACCTTCGGGAGGATCCGGGCCGCCGCCTCCTCGATCGTCAGGTCCGGGTAGCCGGCCAGCATCGAGGTCAGGATGTCGGTGTCGGACGAGGCGCCGTGCTTGGCGTTCGCCTTCGCGTGGTCCACCTCGGCGTCCAGGCCGAGATCCAGCTCGCCCTCGCCGGCCAGACTCGCGGCGAGCTCGCTGGTGTTGGTCAGGTTCCCGTTGTGACCGAGCGCGATCGAACCGGTCGCCGTACTGCGGAACGTCGGCTGCGCGTTCGCCCAGACGCTGGACCCGGTCGTCGAGTACCGGCAGTGACCGATCGCGATATGCCCCTTGAGCGACGCCAACGTCGCCTCGTCGAAGGCCTGACTGACCAGCCCCATGTCCTTGTAAACGAGAATCTGGCTCCCGTTACTGACCGCGATCCCCGCCGACTCCTGCCCCCGATGCTGCAAGGCATAGAGCCCGAAGTACGTCAGTTTGGCAACCTCTTCACCCGGCGCCCAGACCCCAAAGACGCCACAAGCGTCCTGCGGACCCAGATCCTGCGGGTCGAGTTCATGAGTAAGCCGACCATCGCCACGAGCCACAAGAGCAGTCTACGGGACGGCAGGAGGGGGCAACGACCAACGTCTACCAGCAGACGTGGCCCATGCAGTCGGGGTCGCTGCCGGCCGACGCGAACGACTCCGTGGGCGTACCCGCAAACAGAATCACCGTGAGGCCGACTACTGCCAGCACCTTCTTGATCACGTATCGTCCCTTCAGAATAATCCGAAACCACCATGGGTGCTCAATGTCGACGCACTCTGTATATGGTCAGTTCCGACATAGTTCTGGAGGAGAAGGACAGTGCTCGAGCCGCTGGGGGTGGACGAAGCCACTTTCGCGGTCTATCACGCCCTTCTCAGCCACCCAGACAGTACGCCCGAGCAGATAGCAGCGCTAGTAGATCGCTCGACGGGCGAGGTCCAGCAACTGATGGACAAGCTCCGGCGCCTGGAACTGCTCGTCCCGACCTGGACCAACCCGGACGGAGAACACGCGGTTCATCCCCGCGTCGGGCTTACCGGCCTCGCCGAACGACGGCGAACCGAATTGAACAAGGCGCTCGGTGAGCTGAGAGAAGCCGAGGCATCTGCGGAGGTCATCGCCGAGCAGTACAACGAACTGCTGACATCGCGGAGCAGTGGAGATGTCGAGATCCTCAAGGGCCGTGCGAACGCGTCACGTCGGATCGAAGAGCTCGCGCTGAAGACCAAGGACACGTCCTGGGGCCTGGTTCCGGCGCACTTCGACGAGTCGGTTCCGAAGACTTTGCGATCACCAGACGTGGAGCTACTCGACCGCGGCATTCGGATGCGCACGGTCTACCTGCAGAGCATGACCGCGTCGAAGCAGGCGATGGAGTACGCCGAAACCATGCACCGGCTCGGCGGAGAGATCCGGGTAACGCCGACGTTACCGATGCGTCTGATCCTCTTCGACCAGGAGATCGCGATCATGCCGATGGACCCCGACAATCCGACCGCCGGCGCGGTGATCCATCGCACCCCGGCCGTCGTCTCGGTAGCCATCGCCCTGTTCGACGCCTACTGGTCACGAGCGTCTGAGATGTTCGACCCCGACGACCGCGATGACGAGACGCCGCTCACTCCCCACGAGTCCGAAGTACTGCGCCTCCTCGCCGGGGGCGCCAAGGACGAGCAGGTGGCTCGCCTCCTCGGTATCTCCCTCCGCACCGCGCGCCGCATCACCGCCAACCTCTCCGAACGCCTCGACGCCGCCAGCCGCTTCGAACTCGGCGTAGCCGCCGCCAAGCGCGGCTGGGTCTGACACCGTTGTTCGACTCCTCGGGCCTGACGGAGGACCTGCTCGCGCTCTACCGGACCTTGCTGCAGCGCCCAGACCTAGGGCGCGCAACACGGCTGGACGAGCTAGCAGCAGAGTTGGGTCGCACCGAGGCCGAAACGTCCCGGGATCTGCAGCAGCTCCGCGACCTCGGCTTCGTGGTCGACAGTTGGGTCGAGGGCGTCGAGTATCCGCTCGATCCCGTGCACGCTTTCGGTCGCCTCGCTGCAAGTCGGCAGCAGGAGATCGACACGTTGACCGAAAATCTCCGCTCTGATCAACTCGCTGCGGACCGATTCACCGCCGACCTCGCAAACTTCATTGTTCATCGAACATCGCCCGATGTAGAAGTGCTCGAAGGTCGCGAGCTCGCCAACCAAAGAATGCAACGATTCCATCCGAAGAAATCTGCCTGGACAATGAGCCGAACCCAGGCGGCCACTGGCATGAATTCTGAAACGTCTCCCGACAAACCTCATCTTGAGCGCGGCATAGAATTTCGTTACCTCATTACGGATGCCTATTGGAAACGCCCTGGATCGGCCGAGTTCCTACGGTTTCTCGTAGACAAGGGCGGATACGTACGGATAAGTCCGACCGTGCCGTTCAAGATGACCATCTTCGACGGTGAGACCGCTGTGCTAGCGATCGACCCTGCCAATGAGGCGGTTGGCGCGGTCATACATCACAGTCGCGCGGTGGTGAACATGGCTGAGGAACTCTATCTCAACCTGTGGGACCGGGGATATGAGCCGTTTGCGAAGGAGCAGCGTGCCCGGGAGGGCGAGATCAGTGCTCAGGAGGCCGAGTTTCTTCGGCTTTTGGTGCATGGGGCTACTGATGAGCAGGTTGCTCGGAAGCTTGGGGTTTCGTTGCGGACTGTGCGGCGGATTGCGGCGAAACTCAGTGAGCAGGTGGGGGCTTCGGGGCGGTTTGAGCTTGGGGTTCGGGCGGCGCAGCGGG
>NZ_DASRVN010000794.1:0-4503 GCF_035655035.1 Kribbella sp.
GCACCCGGGCAGATCCAATCAGTGGATTTGTCGACAAATTTGTGATCTCGAGTAACCGGAGTCATTCCAGTGAGCAAGCGGACGTTCCAGCCGAACAACCGTCGCCGGCACAAGAAGCACGGCTTCCGTCTTCGGATGCGCACCCGTGCGGGTCGCGCCATCATCGCCGCCCGCCGTGGCAAGGGTCGTCAGCGCCTCGCGGCCTGAGCGACCCGTCTGACGGTGTCCACCTCGTGTTGCCCGCGTCGAACCGGTTGGTCCGGTCCGACGACTTCCGTCGCGCCGTCCGGTCCGGACGGCGCGCGGCGCGACGCGCGGTGGTCCTGCACGTGTTGTCGGAGGCCGGTCACACCGGCCCCCCGCGCGTCGGATTCGTTGTGAACAAGGCGGTGGGCAACGCGGTTCTGCGGAACCGGGTCCACCGCCGTCTGCGTGCTGTCATGGCTGCGCGGATCCCGGAGCTGCCGGCCGGCAGCCTGACAGTGGTCCGCGCCTTGCCGTCGTCCGCCGCGGCGTCGTACGACGAACTCGCTGCCGACGTGGACAGCGCACTCCGCCGATTGGCGAAGCCATGATGCGGATCAATCCCGTGCGTAGCGGGATCATCGGTTTCCTGAAGCTGTACAGGCTGCTGATCAGCCCGATGTACGGGCAGGTCTGCAGGTTCTACCCGAGTTGTTCGGCGTATGCCCTGGAGGCGGTCGAGCGCCACGGCGCGGTGCGCGGTACCTGGTTGGCGGTGAGGCGACTTCTCCGCTGCCACCCGTGGAACCCCGGAGGCTACGACCCCGTTCCACCCAAAGATGTCGACCAGCGCGGAGAGTCTGTCTCCGCCAACCAGCCCGGATCGTCAGCCGACGCCGGGCCTGTGCAGCGAGGTGTGTGAGTGACTCTTCTGGCCATCCCCGGGCTCGCGGTGTGGGACGGAATCGTAGACCTGTTCAACACGGTCATGACGCCGCTGTACTGGGCCGTATCGGCGCTGCTGGTCGGGTGGCACTGGCTGCTCAGCCAGGTGCTCGACCCGAACAGCGGCTGGGCGTGGGCACTGTCGATCGTCGGCCTGACCATCACCATCCGGACCATCCTGATCCCGCTGTTCGTCCGGCAGATCCGCTCCAGCCGGAACATGCAGCTGCTGCAGCCGAAGATGAAGGAGCTGCAGAAGAAGTACGGCCACGACCGGGAGAAGCTCGGTCAGGAAATGATGAAGCTGTACAAGGAGACCGGGACCAACCCGTTCTCCTCGTGCCTGCCGCTGCTGCTGCAGTCGCCGATCTTCCTGGCGCTGTTCCGCGTGCTCGACTACGCGGCCAAGGGCCAGTGGCACAGCGAGATCATGAAGCCGTACGTCAACTCGCTGCAGCACGCGAAGATCTTCGGTGCGGAGATCTCGCAGACCTTCCTGAAGGCGAGCGGCTCCGGCTCGGGCAACGTCAAGGTCGTCGCGATCGTCCTGATCATCCTGATGACCGCGACGATGTTCACCACGCAGCTGCAGTTGATGCGGAAGAACATGCCGAAGGAGGCCCTCACCGGCCAGGCCGCGCAGATGCAGAAGGTCATGCTCTACGTGTTCCCGATCTTCTTCCTGATCGGTGGCTTCAACTTCCCGATCGGTGTACTGATCTACTGGTTCATCTCGAACCTGTGGACGATGGGCCAGCAGTTCTACGTGATCCGCCGCAACCCGGCGCCGGGTACTCCGGCGTACGACGCGATGCAGGCCCGGAAGCGGGAGCACAACCTGCGGCACGGCCGCCCGGCCGACGAGAACGTCCCGGGTACGGCGGGTGCGGCGACCGACACCACCACGACAGACCGGCGTCCGGCCCAGCGGCAGCAGCCGAAGCGGCAGTCGCGGAGCGACCGGAAGACTGGACCGGCAGCCGGCGCGACGGCGGCCGGCAACGGGCAGCTTCCGGAGGACGACGCGTCGGCAGTGCAGGACGCGACTCCGCAGCAGGACGCGCCCGAGAAGACTCAGGCCGGTGCTGCCAAGAAGCAGCCGGCCGGCAAGAAGGGTTCGGGAGCCAAGCGCCAGCCCGCGGCGAAGTCGGCCGCGCAGAAGCGAGCGGCTCAGAAGCGCCAGGCGCAGAAGCGCTCCGGCGGTTCGCGCTGACCGAGCGCGCCGTATCCCTTTCCTGCTGCTGATACCCGGGTCCCCGTGGGGCGGATCTTTGACACTGTGAAGGAGTGGCCGTGACCGACGGCATGCAGAACACCGAGACGGCGGACGAATCCGCCAGCCCGAAGAGCTCCGCGTCGGAGCGCCTGAAGGCACTGGAGGCGGAGAGCGACATCGCGGCCGACTACCTCGAGGAGCTTCTCGACATCGCCGATCTGGACGGTGACATCGACATGGACATCGACGGCGACCGGGCCGCGGTCTCGATCGTCGGTGCCGAGCTGAACAACCTGGTCGGTGAGAACGGCAAGGTGCTGGAAGCGCTCCAGGAGCTGACCCGGCTGGCCGTGTACCGGGAGACCGGTGAGCGTTCGCGGCTGATGCTGGACGTCTCGAACTACCGGGCGAACCGGAAGGCCGAGCTCGAAGAGGTCGGCCGCAAGGCGGTCGAGGAGGCCAAGGCGACCGGTACGCCGGTGCGCCTGGACCCGATGACGCCGTTCGAGCGCAAGGTCGTCCACGACGTCGTGGCGGACGCCGGCCTGACGTCGGAGTCCGAGGGCGAGGAGCCGCGGCGCCGCGTGGTGGTCCAGCCGTGACGACCGCATGACCGAGGACGTTTCACGTGAAACACCGCCGCTCGTGGACAAGCTGTTCCCACGGGCGGCGGTCCGGCTTTCGGCGTACGCCGAGTTGCTGGCCACCGAAGGCACTCTGCGCGGACTGATCGGGCCGCGGGAGGTACCACGGCTCTGGGACCGGCACCTGCTGAACTGTGCGGTCGTCGAGCGGCTGATCCCGGAGGAGTCGTCGGTCGCCGATGTCGGCACCGGTGCGGGACTGCCGGGGATCGTGCTGGCGATCGTGCGGCCGGATCTCCAGGTGGACCTGGTCGAGCCGTTGCTGCGTCGTACGACGTTCCTCGAGGAGGCCGTCGACGCGCTGGAGCTGGACAACGCCAGGGTGGTCCGGGCCCGGGCCGAGGATCTTCCGCCGGCGACGTACGACGTGGTGACCTCCCGGGCGGTTGCTCCGCTGGCCAAGCTCGCGCGCTGGTGTCTCCCGCTCTGTGTCGAGGGCGGGCTGATGCTGGCGATGAAAGGGGCGTCCGCGGAGGAGGAACTGGACGGCTCAGAACGCGAATTGATGAAGCTTGGTGCAGAGGTTTGTCATATTCACCAACTCGGCGGCGATGAACTGGCCCTCCCCACGACTGTGGTGAGTATTGTGGCCGGACGTGCTCCAGGGGGATCCCGGCACGGACGACACGGGAGGTGAGCGGGTTGGTGAGTCGTGCCCTCGGATGGCCCGAGAAGAGCACCGGTGAGCCGAGGTCATCACAGGGCATCGGCTGGCCGACCGAAGCGGACTCCACCGTTCGCGTGGTGACCCCGGACCCCGCCCCCGACACCTCCCCAGCCCCGGCACCCCCAGTCACCACCGCGCCCGCGGCGGCCCCCGCGCTCCCGGCAGCCACCGAGCAAACCGCGACCGAGCCGTCCGCGGCCGAGCCATCTGCGGCCGGGCCATCTGCGGCCGGGCCATCTGCCGCCGAGGCTTCGGCCGAGGCCCCGCCCGTTGTCTCCTCTGATGCGGGAGACGCGGTAGCTGCGGCTGGGACGGCCGGGACGGCGGTCTCGGAGCACCCGGCGCCTGAGGCGGAGTTGCCGGTGCCCGGGGCTGAGTTCTCGGCGCCTAAGGCCGTGTCCTCCGCGCCTGAGGCCGTGTCCTCCGCGCCCGAGACCGGGCGCCCTGCGGCCGCGGCGGCAGACGCCGCGGGTGCGGCAGTAGTCGAGCGGCCGGCGGCGGAGGGCGAACGCTCGGTGCCCGAGGTCGGTCGGCCGGCGACAGAAGACGAACGCCCGGCGCCACAGGCCGAGCGCCGTGTGGCCGAGGGGGAACGCTCGGTGCCCGGGGCTGGGCGGCCGGCGACAGAAGACGAACGCCCGGCGCCACAGGCCGAGCGCCGTGTGGCCGAGGGGGAACGCTCGGCGTCCGGGGCCGAGCGGGCGGCGGCTGAAGGCGAACGCCTGGCGTTCGGAGCTGAGGGCCGAGCCGCCGCGGCGGCGTCCCCGGCGTCCCCGGCGGCCGAGACGGCGGCGGTGGCTGTTGAGCGGGTGGTTGTGGTTCCTCCGATTGACACCTCGGGGCTGCGGGCGGCTGCTGCTGCCGGTCTCGACGGACCAAGTGCTGACGAAACCCGCGCTGTTTCACGTGAAACGCCGGAGATGCGGGATGATGGTTCCGGGTCCGATTCGACGCCACTGGTGGACGCCGAGACGGACCTCTCCGAGTCTCCACCGCCTGTGGATGACCACCGCATGAAACTGCCCCTGCAGACGGGAATTCGTCCACAGAAGCCTGTGGACGGAGCT
>NZ_DASRVN010000795.1:0-12355 GCF_035655035.1 Kribbella sp.
GATGCCCGAGGACGACGACATCAACTTCGCGATCCTCGCGCTGCTGATGATGGAACGTTTCGGGCCCGGGGAGCATGGCCTGACCACCGAGGACGTCGCGCAGAGCTGGCTCGGCGACCTGCCGGCCGGCCGCGTGTTCACTGCCGAGCGTGTTGCCTACCGCAACCTTCTCGAAGGCGTCGAGCCGGCCCGCGCGGCGGTCGTCGGGAACCCGTTCCGGGAGTGGATCGGCGCCCAGATCCGGACCGACGCGTACGGCTGGGCTCATCCCGGTGACCGTACGGCGGCGGCCCGGCTGGCGCTGGTCGACGCCCGGCTCAGTCACACCGGCGCCGGTGTCGACGGCGCACTCTGGGTAGCCGCGATGTCAGCCGCCGCACTGGTGCTGGACGACCCGGTCGCGGCTGCGACAGCCGGCCTGGAGGCGGTGAACCCGCAGGGCGCGATCGCCCGCGCGGTCCGTTTCGGGCTGACGCTCGCCGACGCCGGTCTCGACGAGGCGCTGGACGCTCTGCATGCGGAGTACGGCGACCTGCACTGGGTACACGCGGTGAACAACACGGCACTCACTGCCTACGCGCTGACGGCCCCGGATTTCGGCGCCGCGATCGGCCGGGCCGTGATGGGCGGCTGGGACACCGACTCGGCCGGTGCCACCGTGGGCGCGGTTTTTGGCGCCACGCGCGGGGTTCCGGCAGAGTGGTCGGGACCACTGGACAACCGGGTGGCCACCAGCCTCCCCGGGATGAACCAGATCGCGATCGACGAGCTGGCGCGGCGGACTGTGGAGGTGGCCCGGGGTGGAGCCTGAGGTTGTAGTAGTAGGTAGCGCGAACGTGGACCTGGTCCTCCCGGTCCAGCGCATCCCGCGGCCGGGGGAGACGGTCCTCGCGGGGCTGATGACCCGCGGCCCCGGCGGCAAGGGGGCGAACCAGGCGGTCGCGTCCGCGCGGGCCGGCGCCCGTACGGCGATGGTGGTCGCGCTCGGCGACGACGAGGGCGGCGCGCTGCTCCGGGACGCGCTCGACGGCGTCGACCTGTCGCTGGCGACCACGAGCAAGTCCCCGACCGGTACGGCGATCATCACCGTCGAGGAGAGCGGCGAGAACTCGATCGTCGTCGCGCCCGGCGCCAACGGCGAGCTGACGCTGTCCGGTGCCGCGCTGGCCGCGATCGGCCGGGCGAAGGTCGTGCTGTCCCAGCTGGAGATCCCGTTCGGCACCGTCCAGGCGGCGGCCGCGGCGGCGCCGTACTTCATCCTGAACGCGGCCCCGGCGGCGGAGCTGTCCGACGAGCTGCTCGCCGAGGTCGACCTGCTGGTGGTGAACGAGACCGAGGCCGAGGCGATCGCCGGGCCGGACCGGTCCGCGCTGCTGCGGAAGGTACCGGCCGCGGTGGTCACGCTGGGCGGTGCGGGCGCGGTGATCCTGACCCGCGACGCCGACGAGATCGAGGTGCCCGGCGTACCCGTGGAGGTGGTCGACACGACCGCCGCGGGCGACACTTTCTGCGGGGTCCTGGCGGCGGCGCTCGTTGCCGCGTCAGCTAACGACTCGGTCACGAGAAGCGACCTGACGAACGCGGTCCGACGCGCTAACGTTGCTGCTTCATTAAGTGTTCAGGCTGCGGGGGCCATTCCCTCGGTGCCTCACGGGGATGCAATCGACGCGCGTTATGCGGAGGTATACCTGTGAACCCGCTCGAACCGCGGCCGATCGATCTACCGACCCTGGTGGACCCGACGGCCGACGTGTCCTTCCTGGACGACGCCAAGATCATTGGCGCGCCGGAGGACCCGGCCGACCTGCCGCGGTGGCGTGCGACGCTCGCCGAGTGGAAGTCCGGCGCTCTCGAGCGGACCCGGTACGACGGTTCGCACTACACCGAGCCCGGTCGCGAGTGGACCCAGACGGCGTACTCGGTGGCGCTCGTCTGGCTCTGGGACGACCTGCTGTACGACCTCGCGACCGGGAAGTTCACGCCGCGGAAGTTCGTCGAGCACGGGGTCGCGGAGTTCGGTGGGTACGACGCGATCGTGCTCTGGCACGCGTACCCGGTGATCGGGATCGACGACCGGAACCAGTTCGACTTCTACCGTGACGTCCCCGGCCTGCCGCAGCTCGTCGACGACCTGCACGAGCTCGGCCTCAAGGTGTTCTTCGACTACAACCCGTGGGACGTCGGCACCCGCCGGGCGGCCCGCTCCGATGCGGACGAGTTCGCCGCGCTGGTCAGCGACTACAACGTTGACGGCGCCTTCCTGGACACGCTGAAGGAGGGCGATCCGGCCTTCGCCCGGGCGCTGCGCCAGGCGAACCCGGCGATCGCGCTGGAGGGCGAGTCCCGGTTGCCGCTGGCAAGGATCGGGGACCACGCGCTGTCGTGGGCGCAGTGGTTCGCCGACACGCACGCGCCCGGCGTACTGCGGGCGCACCTGTTCGAGCGCCGGCACATGATGCACCACACCCGCCGCTGGAACCGGGACCACAGCGACGAGCTGCAGTCCGCCTGGGTGAACGGCGTCGGCATGCTGGTCTGGGAGTCGGTGTTCTCGGCCTGGGTCGGCTGGAACGCCCGGGACCGCGCGACGCTGCGCCGGATGGTGACCGCGCAGCGGGCGTTCGCGCCGGTGCTGATCGACGGCGACTGGATCCAGCTGACCCCGGAGATCCCGGACAAGGCCCGTGCGCACGGCGTCTACGGGTCCCGGTTCGACCTCGCCGACATCACGTTCTGGACGCTGATCAACCGCGACGAGGAGGACTTCGAGGGCATCGTGCTGCGCTCGGAGGACCAGGTCGGGGACTGGTACGACGTCACGTCCGGCGTCCCGATCACGGCGGACGACGACGGCGTCCATCTCGTCGTACCGGGTCGCGGCGTGGCCGGCATCGTCCGGGTCGGCGCGACCGCCGGCGCCTCCTGCCGGGCGACCGCGCGCCGGCTCGGGACCCTGCCGCGGCCACACGTCCCGGAGTCGGCGTTCCCGATGCGCCCGGCGGAGCTGGTCGCCGTACCGTCGGTGTCCGGGGAGGCGTCCATCGGCGCGACGGTCGACGTACCGGCCGGCGAGCGCGTGCTGACGGTGAAACACCGGCGTCGCGAGACCGGGCTGTACGACACCGCGCCGTACGTGGAGGAGTGGAAGCCGCTGCCGCCCCGGCTGCACGACGTCCAGACGGTCACCCGTGAGGTCTCGCTGCCGGGGGTCTCGGTGGCCGTGGCCGAGGTGACCAACGCTCAGTATTTGGCCTTTCTGCAGGCGACCGGTTACCAGCCGCTGATTGCGAACCGGTTCCTGAAGCACTGGGCCGACGGAGCGCCGGTGCCCGGGACCGAGGACGAGCCGGTGACGTACGTCGACCTCCCGGACGCGCGGGCGTACGCCGCGTGGCGTGGCGGCCGGCTGCCCACCGAGGACGAGTGGCAGGTCGCGGCTCGTGACGCAGGTTTCAGCCGGTTGGAACCGCTGGTGTGGAACCTGACCGAGAGCGAGCACCGCGACGGCCGGAGCCGGTTCTGCATTCTCAAGGGCGGCTCGCACTACCGCGCCGAGGGCTCGGACTGGTACGCCGACGGCGGGCCGCAGGAGCCGGAGGTCAGCTTCAAGCTGGTGCTCACCGGCGGCGGGCTGGACCGCTCGGCGACCATCGGTTTCCGGTGCGCGGGATGAGACCCGCCGCTCTTGACGGTGTGAAGGTGCTGGAGGCGGCGACGCTGTTCGCGGGACCGCTCGCGGCGACCTTCCTCGGCGACTTCGGTGCCGACGTCACGAAGATCGAGCACCCGTCGCGTCCCGACGCCGCCCGTACCCATGGCGCGTCGAAGGACGGGGTCGGGTTGTGGTTCAAGACCCTCGGGCGGAACAAGCGGCTCGCGACGCTGGATCTGTCGCGCGGCCGGGACGTGTTCCTGTCGTTGGTGCGGTCCCATGACGTACTGGTGGAGAACTTCCGGCCCGGGACGCTGGAGCGCTGGGGTCTTGGGCCCGAGGTGCTGCTTTCGGTGAATCCCCGTCTGGTGATCGCGCGGGTGACCGCGTTCGGGCAGGTCGGGCCGTGGTCGCGGCGGCCCGGGTTCGGGTCGCTGGCCGAGGCGATGAGCGGGTTCGCGGCGGTCACCGGTGAGCCCGACGGGCCGCCGACGCTGCCGCCGTTCGGGCTCGCGGACGGGATCACCGCGCTGGCCACGGCGTACGCGGTCCTGGTCGCGCTCCGCGAACGCGATCGCTCCGGGGCCGGGCAGGTGATCGACATGGCGATCATCGAGCCGATCCTGATGATGCTCGGCGGCGGCATCACGGCGTACCAGCAGACCGGGTACGTGCAGCCGCGGCTCGGGAACCGGTCGTCGAACAACGCGCCGCGCAACGTTTATCGCACTGCCGACGGCCGGTGGGTGGCGGTGTCGACGAGTTCGCAGAGCATCGCCGAGCGGGTCGTGACACTGGTCGGGCGCGCGGATCTCGTCGCGCAGCCGTGGTTCGCGACCGGCCGGGAGCGGGCGCAGCACGCCGACGAGCTGGATGACGCGGTCGGGTCGTGGATCGCCTCGCGCCCGCTGGAGCTGGTGATGGCGGAGTTCGAGAAGGCCGAGGCCGCGGTCGGGCCGGTGCACGACATCCGCGGGATCGTCGAGGATCCGCAGTACGCCGCACTCGGGACGATCGTCAGCGTTGACGACGACGAGCTCGGCGGACCGGTCGAGATGCAGAACGTGTTGTTCCGGCTGTCCGAGTCGCCGGGAGAGATCAAGTGGGCGGGGCGCCCGCACGGCGCGAACACCGACGAGGTGCTCGCCGAGATCGGCGTCACGCCCGACCAGCTCGCCGCGCTGCGGGCAGCCGGAGTCGTCTGAGCGGAGCATGTGGTGGGTTGGCGTCCGAGAAGCTGGGTTCGCGCCCGAGATCCAGGGCGCAAATCTTGCATCTCGGACGCCTACCAGCGAACGGTTGAGAGGGGGAATGAGGTGTTGACTGCGTTGTATGTGCCGGGGAACCGGCCGGACCGGTTCGCGAAGGCCGTTGCCGCCGGCCCCGATCTGGTGGTGTTCGACCTGGAGGACGCGGTACAGGTGGCCGGCAAGGCGGACGCCCGCGGCTGGGCGGTGGCCTGGATCGCGGCGAACGTCTCGCGGCCGGTGGAGATCCGCGTGAACGCGTTGCACTCGCCGTGGATCGCGGACGACCTGGCGGCGATCTCCGCCGTACCGTCGGTCCGGCTGCGGGTGCCGAAGGTGGAGAGCGCCGCCGACGTGCACGCCGTACTGGAAAAGGTGCCGTCGGCAAGGATCACGGCACTGATCGAGTCACCGCTGGGCGTGGAACGGGCGTTCGAGATCGCCACCGCCGATCCGCGGGTGGTCGCGGTCGCCCTCGGCGAGGCGGACCTGTCCAGCGCGCTCGGCGTGGACGGCCCTGCAGGGCTCGCCTGGTCGCGCGCACGTCTCGTCTCAGCCTCCCGCGCTGCCGGACTGGGCGCGCCGATGATGTCGGTCTATCCGAACGTGCACGATCTGGACGGACTGCGGCAGTCGTCCGTCGAAGGCCGGGCGCTCGGATTCGTCGGGCGTACGGCGATCCACCCGCGGCAGCTGTCGACGATCGTGGAGGCGTTCACCCCGTCGGCTGCCCAGGTCGCCGCGGCGGAGGAACTGCTGGAGGCGGTCGAGAAGGCCGACGTCAGGAACGGCGGCGTACTGGTCCTTCCGGACGGCCGGATGGTCGACCCCGCGATGATCGGGCGCGCCCGCGAGGTCACCGCCCTGATCCGGGAGATCCGGACCTCCACCACTGACCAACCCACGGTCACCTAGGTCCCGGCACGCTCAGCGGGCGCCGCAAGGCCGGCATCGGCGTGTGTTGGTCAGTGACACAGGTCCGCGGAACGAGGTCGGCTAAGGTCGTAGGCATGCTGCCGCGCAGTGTTGATGCCGTGGTGATCGGTTCGGGGCCGAACGGGCTGGTGAGCGCGATCACGCTCGCCGACGCAGGCTGGGACGTGCTGGTGCTGGAGGCCGCCGACACCTTCGGCGGCGCGGTCCGGTCGACCGAGGACGGCGGCTGGATCAGCGATCGTTTCAGTTCGAACTACCCGCTCGGCGTCGCGTCGCCGGTGATCCGCGCGCTGGAACTGGAGAAGTTCGGGCTGAAGTGGTCGCACGCGCCGCTCCCGCTCGTCCACCTGCTCGACGAGGACGGCGCCGCCGCCGCGATCCACCCGGACCCGGAGGACACCGCGAAGTCGCTCGGCGCGGAACACCCGGGCGACGGCGAGGCCTGGCTGCGGCTGTACCAGCAGTACGTGGCGGTCCGCGAGCCGCTGCTGAACGCCCTGCTCACCACCTGGCCGCCGGTCGGCCCGGGGCTGAAGCTGGCCCGGAGGCTCGGCTCGGCGGGGGAGCTGCTGCGGTTCGCGCGGTTCATGGCGATGCCGATGCACCGGATGGGCCAGGAACTGTTCGCCGGCCGGCACGGTCCGGCGCTCATCGCGGGGAATGCCATGCACGCGGACGCGCCGTTGTCCGGCAGCGTCAGCGGCACGATGGGCTGGTTGCTCGCGATGATGGCGCAGGACGTCGGGTACCCGGTCGCAGCCGGCGGCTCGTCCACGTTCTCGGGCGCGCTGGTACGACGGGCCGAGCGGGCCGGGGCATTGCTCGTGTCGGGCATGCCGGTCACGGGCGTCGACGTCACCGGCGGCCGCGCCACCGCCGTACGGACGTCGTCGGGGGAGACGGTCACGGTCGAGCGGGCCGTGATCGCGGACACCTCGGCACCGGCGCTGTACGGCGAGTTGTTGCCGGAGGCCCTCGTTCCGGGCGGGCTGCGGCGGGACCTGGACGAGCGGTTCGAGTGGGACTACCCGACCGTGAAGCTGAACTTCCGGCTGAGCGGGCCGATCCCGTGGAAGGCGGTCGAGGCACGCTCGGCGGGCGTCGTACACCTCGGTGGTACGGCGGACGACCTGGTGCACCTGTCCGCGGACCTGGACACCGGGCGGGTGCCGTCGCAGCCGTTCCTGCTGATCGGGCAGACCACGAAGTCGGACCCGTCGCGGTCGCCTGCGGGGACCGAAGCGGTGTGGGCGTACGCGCACCTGCCGCGCGGGATCGCGGACGACGCGTCGGCGGAGAAGCTGGCCGGACGGATGGAGCGCGCGATCGAGCGGTTCGCTCCCGGGTTCGGTGACCTGATCGTCGGGCGGGATCTGCAGCGGCCGTCAGCGCTCGAGTCCGGGAACACGGCGCTCGGGTTCGGGGCGGTCGGCGGCGGGACGATGCAGCTGCACCAGCAGTTGGTGTTCCGGCCGACGATCGGGCTCGGCGGCGCCCGTACCTTCGTCGACGGCCTGTACCTCGGCAGCTCGGCGATCCATCCGGGCGGCGGCGTCCACGGCGCCTGCGGTCACCTCGCCGCCCGGACCGCCCTCCGCGACGCGTCCCTGCTCGGGCCGCTGACCCGCCGGCTTCCCGCCGCCGCGCTGCGTCGCCTGCAGCAGTGAGGCTCGACGAGGCGGCCTGCAGAGCCCGGGTGGCGGCCGCCCGGGTCGGACGGCTGGCGACCGTCGACGCGGATCTGCGCCCACACCTCGTGCCGGTGACGTACGCCGTGCACGGTGACTCGTTGTTCGTCGCGGTCGATCAGAAGCCGAAGACGACGACCGCGCTGAAGCGGTTGCGGAACATCGCCGCGCACCCGGACGTCGCCGTACTGGTGGACGAGTACGACGAGGACTGGACCCATCTGTGGTGGGTTCGGGTGGACGGGGTGGCGCGCGTGGTGACCGAGGACGCGGCGGCGGTGGAGTTGCTGGTGGCGAAGTACCCGCAGTACGACGCCGATCCGCCGCGGGGGCCGGTGATCGAGATCCGGGCCGGGCGGTGGTCGGGGTGGGCGTTCGGGTGACGGCAGCTCGACAGGAGGTGTCGGTCCGTCGCGGCGGCGTGCACGCTCAGCGGACCGGCCGGTCGGGCTCAGTGGGCGTATACGTACTGTCGAGCGGCGGGTTAGGCTCGGCGGCGTGAACGTGGAGGGGCTGTTGCGGGAGCTCGCGCCGCAGGTGCTGGGGTTCCTGGCGCGGCGGCACGGGCAGTTCGACCTGTGTGAGGACGCCGTACAGGAGGCGTTGCTGGCGGCGGCGACCCAGTGGCCGGTGGACGGCGTACCGGGGAATCCGCGGGGCTGGCTGATCACGGTCGCGACCCGGCGGCTGACGGACGTGTTCCGGAGCGAGAGTGCGCGGCGGCGGCGCGAGGACAACCTGGCGGCGATGGCCGGGCCGGAGGAGTTGGTTGCCCCGGGCGCCGATGTGGACTCGGTGCCGGACGCCGACGACACCTTGACCCTGTTGTTCCTGTGCTGTCACCCGGCGGTCACGCCCGCATCCCAGGTGGCGTTGACGTTGCGGGCCGTCGGTGGTCTGACCACGGCGGAGATCGCCCGCGCGTTCATGGTGCCGGAGGCAACGATGGCGCCGCGGATCAGCCGGGCGAAGAAGAGCATCAAGGCGGCCGGTAGCCGGTTCGAGATGCCGCCGGCGGCGGAGCAGGCCGAGCGGCTGCGGGTCGTACTGCAGGTGCTGTACCTGATCTTCAACGAGGGCTACACCGCCAGCTCGGGGGAGGAGCTGCAGCGCGTCGAGCTGACCGCGGAGGCGATCCGGCTGGCGCGGATGCTGCGTACGGCGCTGCCGGACGACGGCGAGGTCGCGGGGCTGCTCGCGCTGATGCTGCTCACCGACTCCCGGCGGGCCGCGCGGACGACGGCCGACGGCGGTCTGGTCCCGATCGACGAGCAGGACCGCTCGCTGTGGGACCGCGCGCAGATCACCGAAGGCGCCGACCTGATCCTGCACACGCTGCAGCAGGGCGCGGTCGGTCCGTACCAGCTGCAGGCCGCGATCGCCGCCGTCCACGCCGAGGCCCCGACCGCGGACGCGACCGACTGGCAGCAGATCCACGCGCTGTACCTACTCCTCGAGAAGTTCGCCCCGAACCCTATGGTCACCCTCAACCGCGCGATCGCCCTCGCCCAGGTGGAAGGCCCCCAAGCGGGTCTGGACCTGCTCACCACGATCGAGCACGACAAGAACATCACCGAAACCCACCGCCTGGACGCCGTCCGCGCCCACCTCTACGAACGCCTGGGCGACGCCACCCGAGCCCACTCCCACTACCTGGCCGCAGCCCGCCGCACCACCAGCCTCCCCGAACAGCGCTACCTCCAGGCCAAGGCCGACGCAGTCGCGGCCGGAGCCGGCTGAACGTTCACCCGGCGGGCTGGGCCCGGCGGCGGCTGTCGGCGGGTATGGCGGCGCCGCGTAACCGCTCCGCCCACCAGCCGCGGCCGTTGTCCGTTGCCCGGAACGCTCCGCCGTGCCGTGCCGTGGCCGTTGTCCGTTGCCCGGAACGCTGCGCCGTGCCGTGGCCGTTGTCCGGTGGCCGGAACGCTGCGCCGTGTCGTGGCCGTGCCCTGTTCTTCCTACTTGAGTTTATCCGTTGGCGTGCCTGGTGTGGTCGGGTTATCCACAGGCGACCCGGCGGCCGGTCTCGTGGGAGTGGATCGCGGCGTGGGCGAGTTGGAGGGCGCGGCGGCCGGCTTCGGCGGGGACGGGGGGTGGGTCGCCGGCGCGGAGGGCTTGGAGGAGGGCGTCGACGTGGCGGTCGAAGGTACCGGCGAAGTTGCGGGAGTCGTCGTCGAAGTACGTCGAATGCCAGCGTTGCTCGACCGGGTCGCCGGGTTTGGAGAAGCTGAGGGCGCGGACAGTGTCGTGGATGACGAGCCGGCCCGCGGTGCCGTTGATCTCGATCCGCTGCGTGTCCGGGTACGCGTACGACGAGTCGTAGCTGCCGAGCATCGTGCCGACCGCGCGGTTCGCGAAGTCGAGCGCCAGCGCGACCGTACTGAACGCGCCGTACGTCTTGTCGGTCAGCTGCGCGGATACGGCGGAGATCGGGCCGACCAGGTGCTCGAGCATGTCGAAGCCGTGGCACTGCGTCTCGATCAGGTTGGCGTGCGGGGAGCCGCCGCGGTTCGCCTCGCCGCCGAAGCGCCAGGTCGCGAACACCAGGTCGCCGAGCTCGCCGGCGTCGATCAGGGCCTTGGCGCGCTGCACCGGTTCGGCGTACCGGTGGTTGAAGTTGATCGCGAAGAAGTTGCCCTGAGCATCGTGGAGGAGGGTGTCGGCCTCGGCGAGATCGAACACCAGCGGCTTCT
Source organism: Kribbella sp. (assembly GCF_035655035.1). Taxonomy (GTDB): domain Bacteria; phylum Actinomycetota; class Actinomycetes; order Propionibacteriales; family Kribbellaceae; genus Kribbella. The sequence goes on from NZ_DASRVN010000795.1 coordinate 10,217, forward strand.
CGACGAGCAGCGGGATACCCGTGTGGACGAGCTTCAGCGTGACCTCGTAGTGCTCCTCGTTCGGCAGGCAGACCGTGATCAGCTCGGGCCGCTCGCGTTCCAGCATCAGGTCGAGGTCGGTGTACGGCGTCGTGCCGTACCGCTCGGCCCGCGCCCGCGTGCGCTCCGCCGTCCGTCCGACGACGGCGACCAGCTCGGTGTCCTCGCGGCGCGCGAAGATCCGGGCATGGTGCTCGCCCCAGCCGCCGGCGCCGACGACCGCGACCCTCACGACGCACCCTCCTGGGTGATGACGACCTTCCCGGTCTCACCGGCCAGGAACAACCGGAACGCATCCGCGATCTCGGACACCGGGAAACGATGGCTGATCACCCGCGAGATCAGCTCCTGGTGCTCCGACAGCACCGCGAGATTGCCCGGCATCTCGTCGTACCGGAAGTACTCGCTGCCGAGTACTGCGTGCTCCGGGCTGATCAGGTCGTCGGAGGCGCTCAGCGTCACGCCCTCGCCGTGGCCGACGCAGATCAGCGCGCCGCGCTTGCCGATGATGTCGAGCGCCGCCCGTCGTGCCGATTCCTTGCCGGAGGCATCGAACGCGATGTCCGGGTTCCCGGCTGCCTGTAGATTGTCGACAATCAGCGGGATCGCGCCGAACGTCTCGGCGAAGTCCAGCCGCCAGCGCGACACGTCGGAGATGTAGACCGGTACGTCGGCGCCGTACCTGAGCTTGCTCATCACGGTCAGCCCGAGCCCGATCGGCCCGGCGCCGGCGATGTAGACGCTCTCGACGTCCTGCCGGACCAGCGCCGCGCGGCCGAGGGCGTGGCTGCTGGTACCCATCACGTCGAGCAGCATCGTCGCGTTGCCGATCTCGACGTCGTCGGTGATCGGGAAGAAGTTGGACTCGTGGACCAGCTCGTACGGGCCGTAGCCGCCGTCGTGGGTGAAGCCCATGTCGGCGCGTTTCGCGAAGCACTGGTTGGTGGCGCCGTACCGGCAGCTGCGGCACTCGCCGCAGTAGTCCATCAGGAATACCGCGCCGCGGGTGCCGACCGGCGTACTGGTTCCTTCGCCGGCCTGCAGGATCGTCCCGGCGGCCTCGTGTCCGGGGACGACCGGCGAGCCGCCGACGTACTGGTGGCGGTCGGTGCCGCAGAGCGCGTTGGCCTGCACGGACAGCAGCAGCTGGCCGGGGCCGGGGTCGGCGTACTCGTGAGCCGCGAACTCGATGTTTCCGGCTCCGGTGAACTTCGGGGCGAGAGCGGTGCGCGTCATGCTGCCGGAATTTACTACGTAGCAAATCCACGCCACAAGAGGTCGCGCCGGGTCGGTTGGTCAGCGGGTGGAGCTCTCCCGGATCCGCAGCTCGTACCCGGCCATCCGGTGCTCGGGGACGTGCTCCTCGTCCCGCTGTTCCGCCAGCAGGTCGAGCGCGCCGTTGGCGATGTCGCCGAGCAGCGGCGCCACGGTACTCAGCGTCGGCGTCGACAGCCCCGACTCGACGATGTCATCGAACCCGATCACCGAGACGTCCCCCGGTACGTCGACCCCGCTGCGGTGCAGCGCCCGCAGTACGCCGAGCGCGGCGGAGTCGTTCATCGCGAAGATGCCGTCCGGCCGCAGCCGCTCGAAGGTCCGGGTGATCGCCGCGGCCGCCGCGGCGGTGGTCCAGTCGCACTCGACGAGCAGCTCCGGATCGATCGCCGTACAGTGCTTCTTGAGCGCGGCCTGGTACCCCTGCCGCCGGAGCTGGTACGAGCGTCGCGGGCCGTGGTTCGCGCCGAGCAGCAGGATCCGCCGCCGGCCGGTGTCGAGCAGGTGGGTGACCGCGGCCTGCGCCGCCTCTCGGTTCTTGATGCCGACGTGGTCGATCGTGCTGCCCGGCTCGCGGTCGCCGATCAGGACCACCGGGTGCGCGCCGCGCCGGTCGCCACGGCCGAGCGAGACCGCGCTCATGATCACGCCGTCGGTGAGGATCTCGCCGCCGCGGAGCAGTTCGAGCTCGGCGTCCCGGTGACCGCCGGTGGTCTCGACGAGGACCGTCGTCCCGCGGTCCCGGGCGGCGCCGACGACCGCCTCGGCGAGGTCGGCGAAGTACCGCTCGCGAAAGCTCGGGACGGCCAGCGTGACGGTGCCGGT